>JAZONY010000087.1:0-16370 GCA_045654705.1 Victivallaceae bacterium | reverse complement strand
CCCAAAACCAGTATCACCATTGCACCACAACAACACGCCCCACAGGTCGCAAAGAATGGGGGCTTGGGGGAAAGAAAGCGCTGGCGCTGTCTTTACCCCAACTCCGCAGACCACAGTAAATCAATCACAACCTGAAGTATGACCAAACAAAAGGTTCAGTCACACTCTCAACCCCACAGTACTGGTAAACGCTCTGATTTTGCATGAGTGTTGGGTGCGGCGCTTCGTCGGACATGTCGGACATGTCGGACATGTCGGACAAGTCGGACATTATTGTTGCGCCGCCTCTGTTACAGGGCGGGGGACTGGGGGATTATTTGGCTTGGGAGTCCACAAAGTAGGTTTTGAGGGGCGGGAAGCCGTTGAACTCGCATGAGGCGTAGCTTGAGGTGTAGGCGCCGCAGCTGAACCAGTAGATGCGGTCCCCGGGCTTGATGTAGGCGGGGAGCGGGTTGCGGAAATATTCGTACATGATATCCTGACTGTCGCAGGTGGGACCTGCGATGATGAAGTCTTCGGAGTCTTCTCCGCGGGCTTCGGAGTAGATGGGGTACTTGATGGATTCATCCCAGGTCTCGGCAAGTCCGTTGAATTTCCCCGCATCGATGTAGAGCCATTTGTCCACGCCTGTTGAAGATTTCTGACTGATGAGGACCACTTCTGAAACCAGAACGCCCGCTTCGCCCACAAGTGAACGACCCGGTTCAAGAATGATTTCAGGCAGATTGTCGCCGAAGTCCTCAGTCAGATAACGGGTGATCTCGTTGGAGTAGATTTCCATGCCGTTGGTCTTGCTGATGTATTTTGCAGGGAATCCGCCGCCCATGTTGATCAAATCAAGGGCGATGCCCTGACTTTCCATATAGTCATAGATATAACGGACCTTGGCAATGGCAGAGTCCCAGGTGCCGATTTCACGCTGCTGGGAGCCTACGTGGAACGATATACCGCAGGGTTTCAGCCCCAGGTCTTTGGCAAGAACAAGCAAATCGATCGCCATGTCGGGGTGGCATCCGAATTTCCGCGAAAGGGGCCAGTCGGCAGTCTCACTGCCTTCGCAGAGGATACGGCAGAAAACCCGTGATCCGGGAGCGTATTTGGCGAGATTGCGCAAATCGGTCTCACTGTCTGTGGCAAAGAGACGGACGCCCTTTTCATAGAAGTATTTGATGTCGGAAATCTTTTTGATGGTGTTGCCGTAACTCATCTTTTCCGGGGCGATCCCCAGAGAGAGAGCCCGGTCAAGTTCGTAACGCGAGGCGATATCGAAACAGGAACCCAGATCCCGCAGGAGTGTCAGCACTTCGGGGGCGGGGTTGGCTTTCATTGCGTAGTAGACCTTGGCAAAAGGAAAAAACTTGCGCAACTCTTCATATTTCCGGCGGATGATGTCCAAGTTGACAACAACAAAGGGAGTCTCGTGTTGAGCGGACTCCGCTTTGAAAATGCTCCATTCCTCCGGAGTGTAGTAGTCAGCAACATTTATTTTCACAGCAGCGATCTCCTTTTGCGTTTGCGGAAAAAATCTTCTTTTCAACTTAAAGTAATACAGAATGCAATTATTACAAGTGTTATTTTGAAAAAAGTTATTATTTTTTTTGATTTTCTCCTGAAAAACATGAAATTTTCAAAAAAATTCATAATGAAACTTGAAAAGAACGTTTTCAATGCTATATTATTATAATGCAATTGTTCAAATTTCAAATTCTTAAAATATAAGGCAGGTTAAAGAATGAAAAAAGACATCCATCCCGCTTACGGCGATGCCATCGTCACCTGTGCTTGCGGCGAAGTGTGGCACATCAAGTCCACCCGTCCTGAGTACAAAGTTGGTATCTGCGCCAAATGCCACCCCTTCTTCACCGGTAAGCAGAAATTTGTTGATACCGCAGGTCGTATCGACAAGTTCAATCGCCGCTATAAGAAGGCCTGAGTCTCTGACTCAGTGTGAATACGGAAAAACCGCCTGTCAAGGCGGTTTTTTTGTGACAAAATCAGGAGTTTTCAGGAATGTCCCCCGAAGAGATCAAGCCCCACGTTGAAAATCTGCGCAAGAGAGAAAAGGAGCTGGCAGCTTTGCTTGCAGATCCTGCGCTCTATGCCAAAGCGGATGAGTGCCGGAAACTCGGGAGCGAACACCGGAAACTTGAGTCCCTTTTTACCGATTTTTCCCGGTGGGAGTCCGCTCTCAGGCAAATTGCGGAAAACCGTTCCGCCCTTGCCCGTGAAAATGATCCCGATATGCGCCAGCTTCTGGAAAACGATATTGCGGAGCTGGAGTTGAGTGCTGTCGAACTCGAAGGAAAAATCCAGCTCGCCCTGATTCCTCCCGATCCCAATGATGCCAAGAATATCATCGTCGAAATCAAACCCGCCGCAGGCGGCGATGAAGCGGCTCTTTTTGCCGCCGACCTTTACCGCGCCTATTTGTACTTCGCCGAGCAGGAGGGGTGGAAAGTGGAAACTCTTGACCATTCAGCCACCGATCTCGGGGGCGTGAAAGATGTTTCCTTTTCTATTTCAGGGAACGATGTGTACAGCATGATGAAGTATGAGTCAGGCGTCCACCGTGTGCAGCGTATTCCCGCCACTGAAGCGGGAGGACGGATCCACACCTCCACCGTGACCGTTTCCGTGATGCCTGAGGCGGAAGCTGTGGAGCTGGACCTCAGACAGGAGGATCTGCGTTTCGATGTTTTCCGTTCCAGCGGGGCAGGGGGGCAGCATGTGAACACCACCGACTCCGCCGTCCGTGTGACCCACATCCCCACGGGGGTGTCGGTCGCCAGCCAGCAGGAAAAATCCCAGCACCGGAACAAAGAGATCGCTTTGCGCATCCTTTATGCCCGGCTCCTTGAACACAAGCAGCAGACCGAAGCTGCCAAACACGCCGCCGATAAGCGTTCCCAGGTGGGGACCGGGGACCGCAGTGAGCGTATCAGAACCTATAATTTCCCTCAGAACCGGGTGACGGATCACCGTTTCAATGTTTCAAGTTATGATCTGCCCAAGGTCATGGAGGGGGCGTTCCGGCTCATTCTCGATCCGGTGTTGAAAATCGTTTGCGAAGAGCGTCTTGAAGAGCTCCGCAACAAATAAGTTTTACCGCAGTTCAGAAAAGTTCAATGGTCTGAACTGTTTTTTTATTTTCTCCCGTTTTGCAGGGTCCACAGAAAGATATTTCAGACGGGTAAACTCAAAATCGTGGGGCAGAAAATTTTCCAGCCAGGGATTGAGCAGCTGATATGAAACGGGGTATCCCTCAAAGATCCAGGGGGCTTCCTCTGCCGCAAGTTTCGCCGCCTGAGCGCAGAGTTTTTCCCTTTCGGGAGAGTCGGGCATGGCGATGATCTTTTCGTAAAGACGGTCAAAGGCCTTTGAGGAAAATCCCGTGCGGTTGCAGCTTCCGGCGTTGCCTGAATAGAACAGCTGCAGAAAGTTTTCCGCATCAGGATAATCCCCCGTCCATGAAAGGCGGAAAAGCTGCATCCGGTTCCGGCGCAGACGGTCGAAAAAACGGGGTTTGAAGTTGAAAATACACTCCAATTCAATGCCGAGAGCCTTGAACTCCTTTTGGGTGAGTTCGGCGATCTGGCGGTGTGAAGTGGTGTCCCCCGACTGGTCAAAGGTCAAGCGCAGAGGTTTTTTTGTCGCAGGATCGATACCGCCGGGGAATCCCGCTTCGGCAAGGAGGGTTTTGGCTTTCTGCAAATCATCTCCGCCCCAGGGGGAGCGGTATTTTTCATCGTGTCCCGCCACGCCGGGGGGGATGGGGCTGTGCGCCCGCAGCAGCTGATTGTTGGCGTGGAGAATACGCTGTTCCACATTATAGGCAAGGCTCAACGCCTGCCGGAGCTTTTTATTGTTCCGCAGCAGGGGATCGTTGCAGTTGAAGCCGATATATCTGATTTCAAAAGCAGGTGAGCGGAGCAGTTTTATCTTTCTTTTCTGCAAGGCTTGGGGCAGATCGCCTCCGGCGACCAAGTCGGCATCATCCTTGCCGATAGCGTTGTAGTCGATTTTTCCCTGCAGAAAAAGGAGCCACGCTGTCACCGGCTGTTTCACGGTGTAAAGCAGGATCTCATCCGCAAGGGGGAGGGGACGGTTCCGGTCGGCGGCGGTTGCGGCTTCGCGGAAAAACTCTTTTCTGAAATCGGGATTCCGCACCAGATGCAGTTTGTGATCCCGGATGTGACTTTTCAGGAGAAAAGGTCCGGAAGAAACCGGATTCCTGTCAAAGCGGTCTTTGTAAAAAACTTCTGCCCGGCGTGAGACGATCGCCGTGCTGGGCATGGCAAGAAGATAGAGAAAACGGGGTTGGGGCGAAGTGAATTTGAGCGTGAACTCATGTTCATTATGTTTCACCATGCCCTCAATGGGCAGATCATAGGGGGCGAAATCATAGGGTTCTGCCTTTGCCGCAGCTTGGCGGAACTTCTCCATGCCGACGATCTTTCCCCGCAAGATCCAGTAAAGAGGACTGTTTTTCCGCACATCGCAGAGCCGTTTCAGAGAGAAGAAAACATCATCGGTGGTGATTTTCCGGTCCCGGATGCTCCCCTTGAAAAGGGGGTGAGCGGCAAAGCGCAGATCGGAACGCAGTTTGAAACGGCAGGAGCGGAAGTCTTTGGAAAAGACCGGCATTTCCGCCAGCATGGAACATTTGAGCGTGTAGGGCCGCCGGGCGTAATCATATTGCACCAGCGTATCATAGAGGGCTCCGATGATGTTGAAGGAGCCCAGATCATCCGCCAGAACCGGGTCGAAACTTTTGACCTTTCCCCCCTGAGCGGAGTAAATGATCCGTGGCGTTCCCCCGGCAAGGGAGAACGCCGCAGAAAAAATCAGCACAAGAAAAAGAAACCGCATCAGAGAACTTTCTTGAAGCGCTCAAAGTGTTTCATGTAACCTGCGTGGACTGTGGGATCGGGATTGTAGCGGACCACCTCAAAGGAGTTCCGCACCACCTGACGGGCTTCGGCGACGTTGGCGATCTCGCCTGCGGCGATGGCCTGTCCCAGCACGTTGCCGATGGCGGTGGCTTCAACGGGACCCGCCACAACGGGGATGTTGAGGGCATCGGCGGTGAGCTGCATGAGAAGTCTGTCTTTGGTGCCGCCGCCCACGATGTTCAAACAGGCGTAAGAATCGTTCCGGACCTCGGCGAGGGTTTCCAGCTTGCTCTTGAAGTAAAGGGCAAGGGAGTCGTAGATGGCACGGATGATCTCACTGTCGCAGTCGGGACGCCCCTGACCGGTGCGTTCACAGAAGTCGGCGATGCGTTTGGGCATGTCGCCGGGAGTGGCGAATCCGCTGTCGTTGGGGTTGATGAAGAATGAACAGAAATCCGCATCCAGAGCCATGTTTTCAAGATCGGCAAAGGAAAGATTTTTGCCGGATTCGTTCCAGACCCGGCGGGTTTCCTGGAAAAGCCAGCTGCCCATGATGTTGGTGAGGAACCGGGTGGTCCCGCCTACGCCGCCTTCGTTGGTAAATCCGTTCTTTTCGGCTTCGGCGGTGAGTTCAGGCTTGGCGAGTTCTGCGCCGAGAAGCGCCCAGGTACCGGCACTGATGTATGCCCAGGAGCCCTCTTCGGGGGCGGGAACCGCCAGAACGGCACTTGCGGTGTCGTGGGAACCCACTTTGTAAATGGGGAGCGCAGGAACGCCCAGCTCTTTCTGAAGTGCTTCGCTGAGAGTTCCGCCCCGGGTGCAGCTGGGGACGACAGGGGGGAAGATGGTCCGGGGCAAGCCCAGTTTGTCGATGATTTCCCAGCACCAGGAGCCGGTGGCGTGGTCCAGAAGATTGGTGGTGGAAACGTGAGAGTATTCCGCAGAAAAGTCGCCGCCCAGACCCAGTGCCAGGGCATCGGGGATGTTGAGGAAGGCACTGTTTTCAAAGTCTTCGGGATGCTCAAGACTGTGGGCATAGAGCTGATAGATGGTGTTCAAGGTCATGCACTGGATCCCGGTGAGCTTGTAAAGCTCCTCCTGAGGGATGATCTTCCAGAGCTTTTCAGCGGCAGCGACCGTGCGGGGATCACGGTAGTTGTAGGGCAGCCGCACCAGTTCCGGGGGATTGCCTCTGAAAAAGGCGTAGTCAACGCCCCAGGTGTCGATAGCGATACCGTCGATGGAAGGTGTCACTTCAAGAGCTTTTTTGAGTCCGTTTTTGAGTTCCTGAAGCAAAGCGGGGTAGTCCCAGTAAAAGGAGCCGTCCTTTTCCAGAGGACCGTTGGGGAAACGGTGGATCTCCTGCAAAGTAAGTTTGCCCTCTTTGATGGTGCCGAGTATGCCGCGTCCGCTTGAAGCGCCCAGGTCAAATGCCAGATAAGTACCCATTGTTCATCCTGTATTACATTGTTTTATTGTGTTGCACTATATACTTTAGCACAAAAAGAATATTTTTCCAGTCCCCGGAGCGAAAAAAACGGCTATTTGCTTGAATAAATACCAAAGTTGGTGTATTTTATCCTCAAGACGATGAAAAATCATATTAAGGATAAGGAAAATGTTGAAACTCGACTTTGAAAAATGCGGCGGTCTCATTCCCGCCATCGCTCAGGATTGGAAGACCAATGAGGTCCTCATGCTTGCCTATATCAATGAAGAATCGTGGAACGAAACACTTAAAACCGGACACGGCGTTTATTTTTCCCGTTCACGGCAGAAACTGTGGCACAAAGGCGAAAGCTCCGGCAATGTGCAGATCGTTCACGAAATTCTGGTCGATTGCGATGAGGATACGGTGATCTTCAAGGTGGAACAAATCGGCGGTGCCGCCTGTCACACCGGTCATGCCAGCTGTTTTTTCCGCAGACTCAACGCCGACGGCACTCTGACAGAGCTTGGCGAACAGCTTTTCGACCCTGAAAAAGTTTACGGAAAAGGTCACAAGTGATTTGCCGTCCGGAAAGGCGCGTGATGGAGGGAACAGATTATGAACTTTGAATTTATGAGATGTACGCCTGAATCTCAGGGGATCTCTTCGGCACTTCTGGCTGATGTGCTGAAATCTCTTGATCAGCTGGAATATATGAAAAGTATCGTCATTCTGCGCCACGGCAAATTGATTTGTGAAGCGGAGTGGGCGCCCTATGAGAAAGATATCCCCTATTCCCTCTGGTCGTTGAGCAAAAGTTTCACCTCATGCGCCATCGGATCGGCTCAGGCGGAAAAACGGTTTTCGATCCACGATAAACTCGTTGATTTTTTCCCCGAATACCGCTCCTGTGTCACCGATGAGAGAATGTTCAAAGTCACTTTGCAGGACCTGCTCACCATGCGCAGCGGACACGATCAGTGCGCCTTTGCCTTTGCCAATGCCGACAGCGCAGGCGACTGGGTGCGGGGTTATCTGAGTTCCCCGCTGGTCCATGAACCGGGGACGCATTTTGCCTACAACTCATTGGGGACCTATATGCTCAGTGCTGTCCTCCGTCGTGTGACCGGTCTCAACGTCCGTGAATACCTAAAACCCCGCCTTTTTGAGCCTTTGGGCATTGAGCCGGGGGCGTGGGATCAATGCCCCGGAGGAACCGATTTGGGAGGCTTCGGGTTCCACCTGAAAACCATGGATATCGCCAAGTTCGCCCAGCTGGTGCTGGATAAAGGCGTCTGGCAGGGAGTGCAGCTGCTGCCGGCTGATTATCTGGAAGAGGCGCAGCAGCCTCATGCGGACAACTCCATGAACGATCACCCCGACTGGAAATGCGGCTACGGCTACCAGTTCTGGCGTTCCCGTCACGGGAGCCGGGGCGACGGTGCCTGCGGACAGTATGCCATCATGCTGCCGGAAAAAGATATGGCGATCGCCATCAACAGTTCCATGTCAGATATGGGGCGCGTCCTTGAGCTTTTCTGGGAAAAGCTCCTCCCCGGCGCAGGGGAAGAGGCTCTGCCAGAGGATAACGCCGCTTTTGCAGAACTTGAAAAAGTGGTCAGCACTCTTGCGATCCCGGTGCTTCCTGAGGGAAAAAAGAGTGCAATAAAGAGCTGCACTCTTGAATTTTTCAACAATGTCACCGGCATTAAAAAGGGCAAAATCGACATTTCTGCTGATAACTGCGTGCTGAGTTTTGAAACGCCCCGGGGCGTGGAGGAACTGCGTGCCGGATTCGGAAAGTTTGAAAAAAGCACCCTTCAGCTTCAGGAGCGTTCCCCCCAGATCCTGGCGGCGTGCGCTTCATGGAAAGAGGAAAATCTTCTTGAAATTTCCGTTCTGCATCTCAACGCCACATTCCGTGATACATGGCATCTGGAGTTCAAGGGGGACAAGGTCCAGTTCAACTGGCGGACCCAATGCTCTCTGTTCCGTCCTGAAATGCCCCCGCTTCTGGCAAAGATCATCTGATTTTTTTGCAAGATGTGAAAAGCTCCGGAAAAAAAACAGTTCCGGAGCTTTTTTGTGTCTGGGGAAAGGGAAAACGCTCAGAGCGTTTTGGCGAACCATTCCCCTGTTTTGTCTTCGCTGTACACCGGGTGGGGGCGGTAGAAACAGGAGTAATAGGCATCGGTTGTACTCCATGAGCCGGGGATCTTGAATTTGTTTCTTGATCCCGCACGGCCGTCGCCGTAAACCATGGTGGCGATGGGATCTCCGCCGCCGCCGTGACGGTAGGCGACGGCATTGGGGATGACCTGTCCGTAAAATCCTTCCACATTATCTTTGGCACGGTAGTCGGGGCTTACGCCCTCGGCTTCGATGTAGGGGACATATTGTGAGGGGCGCAGCAGTTTGCTCCGTCGCAGTCCATCCCGCAGCTGGCTGTTTCTGCCCAGCATGGAAATACCGATACGGTATCCGGTTCCGTCGTCATTGGGCATTTTCTTTGCGGGGAGATTGGGACAGGCGAATTTGCAGAGATAATCTTTCGTGGCAGTGCCCCGGAATCCGAAAATGATCCCCTGCTGATTGACACCCAGATAGTTGGCGTAAAGTCCGAAGTGATATCCTGCGGGGGCGGGATTGGCGAAAGAAACACACCAGGTGCCGTTACTCTTTTTTGAGCCTCCCCCCAAACCGTTCCAGTAGGGGGCGAAGTAATCTTTGTTGTCATCAGCGTAGGCATGGAACGCTTTGGCAAGATTGCTCATGTTGCTGATACATTTTGAGAGTTTCCCCCGCTCCCGAGCCTGCTGCAAAGCAGGAAGCAGCATGGAAGCAAGAATGGCGATGATCGCGATTACGACCAATAGTTCAATCAGCGTGAAAGGCTTTTTCAGATCGGGGGAGGGAGCGGGACAGGGAAGCGGGAAATCTTTCATGGTATACTCCTTTATGTCAGAAAGACTCAAACTTCAAAATTTCTCAAAATCTCCAAATGCACCGTGGTGCGTGTTGTATCTTGTAACTTCCTTATGAAAAAGAGACCGTTTTGTTAATTGGTGAAAAGATTGTACTTCCCATTCAGATCGCTCAGCCTGAGGTTCTTGAGGTGGAAATCAAGATACATGACATTGGCGGAGCCGCCGTGTCTGAACTCGACTCCGGAGCCTGCGGGCGTGGGTGTCGTACCGAGTTTGAAGGGATAGGAGTTCATGGAAATGGTTATCCCCGAACTGTTTTCCCGTGTCGCATCCATCAGATAAAGAAGACTTGCAGGTTTCTTGATGGTCACAAGGCGTCTCATGTAAGAGTTTGAGGCGTATTGAGTGATGTCAAGATCACGCCGGGCATAGTAATTCTGGCCGTAAGTGTTGTAAAGATAAATGGTGTCATAGCCGCCGCGTGCGGCAACGGCAAGGCGTCTGGTGTCGCTGGGGCAGTAAACCGATGCAGGCGCTCTGGTGTAGGGATCGACTTCCTTCAAATGTGTTCCCTTTTTTGTGCGTGAGGGCAATCCCAGATAGGGAACAAGGTCTGAATAAAAAGCACTTCCGACCTGAGCGGGGAACCACATGTTGTAGTCGGAGTGATAAAATCCGACTGCGGAACCGACAGTTTTAAGGTTATTGGCGCAAGTCGTGGCTTTGGCGCGTTCCCGAGCCTGCTGCAAAGCGGGCAATAACATAGCGGCAAGAATGGCAATAATAGCGATGACGACCAGAAGTTCGATCAAAGTAAAACGTGATTTCATAAAAGATTCCTTTTGTTGTCTTCTTTAAATACAATAACACCGTAATCCGGTATATTCAAGGCGTGAGCGGAAAAAATCCGGAATTTATTTTATTTTCCTCTTGTAAAGCCATTTCTTCCGGGATATATTATTTTTAACGGACTTTTATTCTATCAAGGTGTCAAACGGAAAGGGAATCACCATGAAAAAGTTGTTGACAATGTTGAGTGTTCTGCTGCTTTTCTGCACGCTTTCGGCGGCAGGAAGAAGTATCAAAGTTGCCGGTAAATTGCAGAAAATCACCGATATCGAGATCCTGCAATCCTGCAAAGGCGGTGTCGTTGATTATGCCGCAGCTGAACTGAAACGCTGTCTTGAACTTGCCACGGGGAAAAAGATCCCCCTTGTCAAAAGCTGTACGCCCGGCAAATTCACCATCGTTCTGGGGGACGGCGAAGTGACCCGCAAAGCCGGTGTCGATGTGACCAAACTTCCTGATGAGGGATTTTATATCCGCCGTGACGGGAACAAAGTGTTTATTGCCGGAAGAGACTCCGAAAGGGTCAATATAGGCAAATATGCCACCAACGCCCGTATCTTTCAGCGGGGGACCCTGAGCGGTATGTATGACTTTCTTGAGCGTTTCGCCGGAGCCGGATTCTTCTTTGCCGGTGAAAAAGGAACGGTCATCCCTTTCAAAGGCGCTCTCATGCTGCCTGAAAAAATCGACATCATGGACTCCCCTGATATGATGTTCCGCTCCTTTTACTCCGGAAGGTGCAAAAGTTACGACTCCCGTTTCTCCTTTTACGATCTTGAACGCAACGCCCATATCCGCAACCGCACCTCTGAAAAGCGTATCAACTTCGGCCACGGACTGGTCTTTCTCGACTACATCAACCGTTTCGCCAAGAGTCACCCCGAATACTTTGCCCTTACGAAAGAGGGCAAACGCCACTGTGATCCGGCTCTGCCCCATCCCGGCCAGCTCTGCTACACAAGCGGGATCCGTGAAGAGATCTATCAGGATGCCAAGGCTTGCATCACCGGCAAACCCGCTTCGAGCCGGGGCTTGAAAAGCTGGCACTATCAAACCTGGGCAGGGGGTGTTTTTTGCATCATGCCTCAGGATTCTTTCATGTGGTGCAGCTGCAAAAACTGTGCGAAGATCTGGGACAACAGTGAGCCTGTCACTTCTCCCCGCGCCCGCAAAGTCATCAGTGATTTCATGTTCAAATTCTTTGCGGAAATTTCCGAAAGATTGACCCGTGACGGCATCAGGCACACCTTGAGTACCATGTCCTATCTGCCTTATGATGTCGTTCCCGACTTTGCGCTCCCCAAAGAGCTGATGATCCAGGTCGCCGTTACAGGCAAGGGCGGCACCGCTCCCAAGGACAAAGCTGAAACCGCCGAACTCAAATCATGGTACGAAAAGACCGGAAGCAAAGTTACCGCATGGACCTACGCCATGGGAAAACACATGAGCAAGAACTTCCCCGGAGTTCCCGCCATGATGCCCCGCCATGCCGCACGGTTCCTGAAAAACAATCAGAAATATCTGGACGGCGTTTTCTTTGAGTCCGAAACCGACCATTTCCACTTCAACGACCTCAACTACTGGGTCATCGGCAAACTGATGTGGAACACCTCTTGCGATATCGAAAAACTTCTTGAAGAATACTTTTCACGGATGTTCGGCAAAGGCGCCCCCTATATGGCTGAATTTTACGCCGACCTTGAGAAAAACTGGTGCGAAAGGATCCTCGGCAACACGGTGATGAGCGATCTCGGCCCCGTGACCAAAGTTCCCGCTGTGAGAGAGATCTGGAACAATATCTACTCCCCGGCAAAGATGAAGCATTACAACGCCCTCTTTGACAAGGCGCTCAAAGCCGCCGCCGCCGACAAAGGGGCGGTGGAGCGGCTCAAGTTCGTCCGGACTCATCTTCTGGGGCCCATTGCCAAGACCGCCGATTATTTCCACCAGCTGCAAAGCGGCATGGATTTCTGGATCGCCCATTGTCCCGGCAACGTCTGGCTGCGTCCTTTCAAAGGGGACTTCCACGATGTGAACACGAAGATATCCTTGCGCAAAGAGGGTGAAAATCTCATTATCTCAGGCGAATGTGAAGAACCCCGCATGAAAGAGATCCTCGCCAAAGCGGTCAAGCGTGATGATCCCATGACCTTTGCCGACTCCTGTGTGGAAATCCTGCTGAATCCCTCCGGTGACAGAACGAATTACTATCAGTTTGTGGTCAACTCCAACGGCACTCTGACCGATTACAAGTGCCGCCGCAACGCCAAGAGCCAGATCGCCTGGAACAGTTCCGCCACTGCCAAAGCTGAGAAGCTGGAAAAATCATGGCGTTTTGAATTGACGATCCCCCTGAAAGATCTGGGGCAGATTTCCCCTGACGGTATTCCTGCCAACTTCGCCCGCAACCGTGCCTTCACCGACGGTGCAAGACCTGTCTTTTACATGTGGACTTTGTTCCCCGGTTCGAGCCGCGGGTTCCACTCCACCGGCGAGTGGGGCGTGATCAAATTCGGTGCCAAGCCCGCCAACATCGTCCCCAACGGCAACTTTGAGGTGATCGACCCCAAAACCAAGCGTGCCGCAAGCTGGAGTTACTGGAGCAAAAAGGGGATGAAATGCACCCTTGACGACAGGACCTTCATTTCCGGCGGACGCAGTTTGCGCCTTGAACTTGACGGCACTGCCAGAGGCAACGTCTGCGCCGGGATCCGTCTGCCCGGGCTGAAACCCAACACCCGCTACCGCATCAGTTACTACCTCAAGACCAAAGATCTTGTGGGCAAGATCGGGGCGGGAACATGGATCTACTTCACCCAGTCCATCGGTATGCCCTTGCCCCGCAACCGGATCCTCGGAACAAATCCCTGGCACCGGGTGTGTGTGGAGTTCAAGACCCACGCCAACACCGGCAAAGACTATGTGCCGCCCCTGGGGTTGTGGATCTGGAACGCCAAAGGGACCGCCTGGTTCGATGAGGTGCGTATCGACGAAGTGAAGTAAAAAAAGGTGCCGAAAAATGCTTGATATTATAATTATACTGCTCTTGCCTTTTGCGGCACTTTGTTGTATTTTTGCTGAACAGAAAAAGGAACATCCGGCATGGTGGAAATTGCTGCTGCTGTTGATGTTGCTTTTTATATATATTATCATTTTATCCGAACCTTCAGGTGCTGTTCGTGCAATTGCTCCATTTGAAGAGTTCAATAAGGAACGCTTGTTTTTCTGGAATATATTTATTGAAAAACTCCATGAAACGAACTCATTTTCTGCCGCTGTGGAAGAAATGGGGACGCAAATACTTCAAGTTAAAAAGTATATCACTCATATTACTTCTTCCTTTGTAAAAACGGGCGTTAGGCTGTTGTTTCCGGGAAGCCTTCTTGCCCTTGCCGCTGTGGTGATGATCGTGCTGAATTTCAGGAAAAAATCTGCCCCGTGGCTGTTGACGGCGGTGGTCGCCGCCGCCTTTCTGACAGGAGGCGCCGGAGCGCATTACTGCGCTTTCGGGAAACATCTCGAGCGTCGTCTCACTTCTTTTCTTGCATCACAGCAGCACTTTCTTGTGACAGCGACGGAATCGGGGAAACCCTTTCGCACGAACCGTGAAATTTCTGCGCATCTCACTCAATATCTGAAAGATACCCCCAAGGTTTTCGGCGAAAGCCCGGATCGCTTGGAGACGGTATTTTTCAAAGTCCCTCAAAAACCTTGAGATATTCTGCAAAACGCTGTTTTTTATCCTTGACTTTCGTCTTTTCGGGTGCTATATTATCTACGATAATATGTGTGGAAAACAAAAAAGTGAGGACTGAAAAATGGCTGACTATGGTGAGCTGCTGAAAGGCGCATTGGTCAATGAGGCTTCGGATTTGGGTATCTGGCAGGGGGAAGGGATCATTGAAAACCTTGCCAAAAACGGTGCTGTCAAATACTTCGGGTTTACGCTCAATACGGCGACCGGGGCGGGGAGCCGCCTTGCGTTGACCGGAGCCGGGGCTGAAAATCTCTCATTTTGCGTTTACACCTCCGCCGGGGATCTGGTGGGTTTTGCGATGGATGCCCGTTTCGGCGTTTCCCTTGCCAATCTGGACTCCGGGGATTATATCATCAAAGTTTCAGGCTCCGACACTGCTGATTTCACTGTTTCCCACACCATCACATCAGCGCCCTCTGCAAGTGTCGATACAGCCGACGATTTTGTTGTTCTTTTCAGCGGCGGCTACACGGCTTCCGCCAACCGCACATACTACTACGCCGACATCAAAAAGATGTACGGTCTCCTCACCGGAGTTTACGGCATCGCCGCCGAAAACATCTATGTTCTCTACGCTGACGGAACCGATCCCGGCATTGACAACGCTGCGGGAGAAAACTCCGACATGAGTTTTGCCGCCTCTTCCACGGTGCTTGCTGCGACGGAAAACAATTTGCGCGAAGTTTTTTCTGAAATTGCCCTTGCGGCAGACGGCAGCGATCACTTTCTGTTTTACTCTTTCGACCACGGCGCTGAATCCATTGACGGCAGCGACTACCTCTGCGGCTGGAACGAAATGATCTCAGACGTTGATTTCACCGCTTATGCTGACGGCATCACGGCGGGGTATCAGACCTGGATCATGAGCCAGTGCTACTCCTGGGGGATGCTGGAAGATATCACCGTGAGCGACACCGTTTTCTGTGCGGCATCCTCAAGCGGCGGCAAAGCCTCTCACACGGCGGTTTCCAACGTGACGGGGGAAGTTACTGCGGGATTCACGGCATCTGTGGCAGGCGGACTTGAAAGCGGACTTGACTCAACCCATGCCCTTTTTGAATATGTTCTTGCCGACAACCGTTACACGGAGCTTGACAACTCCACATACGCAGGCGGCGACTTCGGGATTTTCGGATACGGTGCCGCCGTTGAAAATTCAACCGGCAGCACAGGGGGCGATGAGGATGAAAAAGAGATCATCGCGGCAAAATTGCAGGTCCTTGACGAAAGCGGTGCGAAGGAGCTTTTTGAAGCTGCGGTGAATACGACCGTGGCCGTTTCAGCCAAAGCCCTTGCCCTTGAACTGGGTTCTGCTGTCCGTGCGGTGCGTTTCTATCTGACGGGCAGTGACGGCGTGCGCCGCGAGCTTGAAGTCGATACCGAAAGCCGTGACGGCTGGTCCTTCCTCTGGACCATCGGGAAGGAGTTTGCTCCCGGCGAATACACTCTTTCGGCGGTGGCTGAAGGGAGTTCCGGCGAATACAGTGAAGCTGTTGAAGTTGATTTTACGGTCCGTGAAGAAAATTTCCATCCTGAAATCATTTCCATCGCCCTGGATCATGCGGCGTATTGTGCGCAAAGCACCATGACGGTCACGGGCAAGGCCTTTGATTTGGACCGCAACGGTATTGACAGTGTGCGTGTTTACCTTGATGCAGACGGCGACGGCGTGTTCCCCTATCCTGAAGAGTATCTGGGCCTTGCGGCGGTGGGAGCTGACGGCAGCTGGAGTTACACTTTCACTCTGCCTGAAACCCTTGAAGTCGGCACATACCGTATCATGGCAGAGGCTGTGGATGGTTTCGACATGATGGTTGGCGCTTCCAAAGCTCTTGAGTTCAAGGTTGCGGAACGGATCGTTTCTGAATTTCAGGCTGACAGCAGCCGTCTGGTGTGGCTTGATCTTGCGGCGGGGGCGTGTACGGTTGAAATCACCGGCAAGGGAACAAACGGTTATCTTCTGATCGAAACGGACGGCAGCGGAGTTGATCTTTTTAATCTGAATACCGCTTGTGAGGTCCGTGCCAGATACAGCAACGGCATCTGGAACACCCCTGTAAGCGTGAATGAAAGTGTAGTGGTCAACGAAGTCGTTCCTGCTCCTGAAAAGTTTGTGTCGGTGAGCAACGGTGCGCTGGACCTCTTTTTCGTGACGGTGGCGGGCGTCTGGGGCGTTGAATATGAAGCGAAGCATGTTGGCAACGGCGTGTGGAGCGGCACAGGCGAAACCGTCGATCTTGCGGGCAAAAACCGCATCCGGGATATTTTTGAAGGTTCAAGTGATGCCAACGTCCTTGTAATGACCGACGATGCCAACGGGGATGCGTTGTTTGCTGACGACATTTATTCTGAACGACCCAAAGGCACTGAGGGCGCGCGCGTGGAAAATATTAAAGAAGTACGCGCGGGCGCGGGAGACGATATTGTTGACATGACAAGTTCCCGTTATGTGGGGACCGGGGGCGTGATGACCGTTTTCGGCGGCGACGGTGACGACACCATCTGGGCTGGGAACG
>JAZONY010000086.1:0-4359 GCA_045654705.1 Victivallaceae bacterium | reverse complement strand
TCCATTCGCCCCGACATGACTCGGGGCGACCCCTGCGGAATACCGCAGGGGCTTATTCCGCTCCAACCTTGCGCGCTCGGTGCGAAGCACCTTCGCTGGCTCACGGCTTCGACCACGGTTTATATTTGTTTCAGTTAGCGGGCACTTCTGCCACTGGTCAATACAAGCGGGCTGTGTCAAAACAGCGAAAACGCCCGCAGACTGTCAACCGGCTCGAGGGTATAAAAAAACCCCATGGCGTTGAACATGGAGTTAGTGGTTGTTCCGGTCTGTGGACCAGACATTATCGGGAACTGATGTTTTGCAACAGCTCCCTGTGTTCAGGAGAATTTTGGTCAATAGTTTTTGGCGCAGAGCATGATCATCCCTTCAAAGGGAGGAAGCTCCACCGTGTCACCGGTGAAGACGGCA
This sequence comes from Victivallaceae bacterium, assembly GCA_045654705.1. Lineage (GTDB taxonomy): Bacteria > Verrucomicrobiota > Lentisphaeria > Victivallales > Victivallaceae > UBA1784. The sequence goes on along the minus strand of JAZONY010000086.1, from coordinate 3,948 downwards.
GGCACCGTTCCGTCGATGGTCACAAACTCGTATTCTCCTGTGCGGAACTTCTCAGGCAGCGTGAGAGTTCCTCCGGGGATCTGAGTCACCGCGCTGATGAGGACTCCGGGAATCTTGCCCGCTGCATCCTCCTTGAATACCGCATGGGCAACTGTTCCCATTTCGATCTTCGCTTCCGTGGGGAAAAGTTCGGCGTAGTTGTCCTTTTCATAGAATATCTGGAACTTGTAGTACATCGCTTTGGAAACATCATGGGGCGTGATCTCAACCCGCCGGACAGGGAAATCCGCAAAAGGCAGCTCCGCACGCTGGCAGTAGTTTTCATCGTATCCCCCATTTTCGCTCCCCGCAAGAACAAGTTCGCCGCCGTAATTCTTGAGCGCGGCAATCACACTCTCACTCATACATCTGACTTCAGGCACGATCACCGTTGAACAATGTGCCATTTCATTTTCGTCAATAAACGCTCCGGAAGCAAAAATCAGACGGTAGGGAACGTGGGCTCGCAGTAAACTTTCCTGACAGCGCAAAAAGGCTTCGGAGGATGCCGCAGAGAATCCGACGGAGTCTTCGGCGTAGACCAGTCCCACAGGAGCATATTCGCCAAGATCAAGGATCTTTTCGTACTTTTCCGCAATCTCACGGATCCGTTTCAGCACAGGACGGCGGTTCTCGATCACCTTTTCATCAAGGGCGCCGCCCCGGGTGGGCTTCATCACGATCCGGTCAACGGGAATACTGTTGTTGAAAAGGGATTCGCAAAGCTGGGCAATGTAAACCTCATTGCTCTTTGCCTTGCCGCTCCCCGCAGGTCCCCCCGCATCGGAGTCCACAAGCGGAACAACCTTGGTGTGCAATGAGTGGGCAAGTTTATAAGCATAAACCTGCGACACCACCGAGTTCGTCCCGTCAAGTCCGGGATTGCTCGCCGACTGTCCCAGCGTGAAGTCAAGGGCGGGCGCCAGCACCGATGCCACGTTGCTGCCGTAACAATAACTGTAACGGCGGGGAAGCATGGGGAAGTTGCCCGTGACAATGGCTTCAGGAGCGATCCCTTTGATCACTTCACGGAACCTCATGAAAGCTGAACGGATGGAGTCGTGGCGCATACGGATGAATTCGATCGCCACAGGGTCCTGAAGTTCATCGGCAATGGGCAGAACAGGCGGCATGGCAACATATTCAGGATAGAGAAAATCCCAATTCTTTTTCGCAATATGCTCCACAAACTTTTTACGGCAGTCAGGACAGTAACAGGGGAAATCCACCATGTTGTCGAACATCACGCCGTCAAATGATCCGCTCTCAATAATGATCTTGAGGACCTTTTCAATGTATTCCACAAAGCCGGGACGGTTGGGACAGGGCATCCAGCGCCAGTACTGACCGTTGTAGTCGTAGGGCTTGCCGTTGTAATCAAGGGCAGCCCAATCCGCCACATGGGGCAGCTCCTTGCGCATGATCTCGTGGTAAAGCGTGGCGTACTGCACATAGGCAAGAACCGTGATCCCCCGCTTGCGGCAGCGTTCGGCAAAGGCCTGCACACGGGGGAAGTCCTCTTTTTCGTACTCCCACCCCATGCCTTTGTAACAACGGCAGTGGAGCAGATTCAGCCCCAGATCTGCCATGCGGTCCACGCACTCTTCGGAGTCGTACCAGTTGTGCCACTTCTCAAGCCAGAGGGCGTTGCCCTGAACGCCGCCTGTTGAAACTTTGCCGATACGGCGGTACATGGGCAGATTTTCATGGTTCCCGAAGGTCCATAAAAAACGGCTGGGATGTTCTGTGATTTCCATAGTTGATCTTCCTTGATATTGAATTACATCAGCTGTTCCGCTGAAAAAAGTTTGGTAAGCTCTTCCGAAACCTCTTTGAGTTCCGAAAAAAGATGCTTTTTCAATTCGCCCTGCCACTTTGCTCCCGGCAGCGAAAGCGACAACGCCGCACAAAGTTTGCCCGAACTGTTGAAAACTCCGGCAGCTATGCCCGCCAAGCCGCTGACCGTGTTGTGTTCGTTGACCGCAACACCCTCTTCACGAATCTTTTGGAGCGCACTTTCAAGGTCGGCTGCCCCCTCCTGCCACGCTTCAGCAGGAGGCAGCCCGTAACGGTCGATGAAGCCTTTGCGCCCCTCGCAGGAAGCATAAGCCAGAAGCAGACGGGTCGCCGCACGGCGATAGACGTTTTCAACCGTGTCCCCTGAACCGCAGGACTCCTGAGGAACGCCGCGGCTGTCCACCGAAAGGGAAATATAACGCTTGCCGTTATAAAATACACTCAGCAAAATCGCAACCTTGTTCCGGCGGGAAAACGCCGACAGAACCGGTATGCTCAAGTTGCGCATACGGTTGGAGCTTTCAGCTGCCATGATCAGACTTTTACACTTTTCGCCCAGAGCATAGAAGCCGTATCCTTTGCGGTCAACGTAGCCGCAAAGTTCCATGGTCTGCATCAAATTCCGGGCGGTGGTCTTTTGCATGGCAAGGTGTCCGGCGATCTCGGTGAGGGAGGCTCCCCCGTTTTCAAGGGTGCGCTCCACGATGAACTCCAGAGCAGAAAAGGCGTTCACTACGGAACGGATACTGGGCTTGATCTCTTTTTCAGGCATAACAAACTTTCATTATTATTGAATATATTCATTATATAATTTACCCCCTGAATAGAATATTTCAAGTCCGTTCCGGAAAAAAACAGAGGAAATCACACATTTTTAAGGCAAAGGATTGAAAAACATAAGACATACATGTATATTACGGACAAATTGTTTCAACTTAAAGGAGTTTTACCTATGCGCCTGCCCGATTTGCCCGATTACGGCATCATCGATGCCCACATGCACCCCTATCTCGCGGAACACCGTGACTTCCCTTTCGCCGTGCCGGTGACCTATGATGAATATTTTGCCGAACAGAGACGCGCCGGTATCACCCTTTCATGCGGAGCTTTCAATATCCGCAACGACGGAACCGACTTCAACGTCATCCGTGAGTGCAACAGACGTGTCCTTGAAGTCCATGCCGCCTACCCTGATGAGTTTCTCCCCGGAGTGAATGTCCACCCCAATTTCCCCGAAGAATCCTGCGCCGAGGTGCAGCGTTTCTATGATATGGGGTTCCGCTGGATCGGCGAGATCGCAGGGTATGTGATGAACTACACCAACTACTGCGCAGGGGGCTTGCTTCAGGTGATGGAGCTTGCCCAGGATCTCGGTATGGTTTTAAGTGTCCACCCCTCCAATTTAGAAGATATTGAAAATATCCTCAAAAACTTCCCCCGCCTCAAACTGCTGGTGGCGCATCCGGGATTCCCCTCCATCATGCAGAACTATGAGCTTGCCTTGAAATATCCCAATTTGTACTTCGATATCTCAGGCGGCGGCCTGACCCGCTGGGGAATGCTCAAAAAGGGGCTGGAAATGCTGGGACCGGAACGCATCCTTTTCGGAACAGATTTCCCCGTCATCAACAACGGCATGTATGTTGCGGCGGTCCTTTTTGAACACCTCACCCCCGCAGAACGGAAAATGGTCCTGAGAGACAACTTCCTGCGCCTGAGCGGTTACGAAATATAATAAGTACTTTGCTTGAGGAGCGGTCATACCTGAGGTTGTGATTGATTTCTTGAGATCTCAGGAGTCGGGGAAAGACAACCGCCAGCGCTTTTCTTCCCCGAACCCCATCTTTTCCGACCTTGGGGGCGTGTTGTTGTGGTGCAACGGTGATACTGGTTTCGGGGAGGTTTGGGGCTTCGACCACTGTGGTACAAGGCTTCATCTCAATTACAGCGCCCCCCGTCGACAGCCTGCGGCTGATCTCAGGGGGCCTTAGATGCTCAGGTTTCCCCCCTTCCCCCCCGACATGACTCGGGGCAACCCCTGCGGAATACCGCAGGGGCTTATTCCGCTCCAACCTTGCGCGCTCGGTGCGAAGCACCTTCGCCGGCTCACGG
>JAZONY010000085.1:0-12778 GCA_045654705.1 Victivallaceae bacterium | reverse complement strand
CGGCTGACCTCAGGGGGGCTTAGATGCTCAGGTTTTCCCCCCTTCCCCCCGAGATGCCTCGGCGCGCCCCCTGCGGAATACCGCAGGGGCTTATTCCGCTCCAACCTTGCGCGCTCGGTGCGAAGCACCTTCGCTGGCTCACGGCTTCGACCACTGTGATTGGCTGTTTCAGCTAGCGGGCGCCTTGTCCACTGGTCAATACAAGCGGGCTGTGTCAAAACAACGAAAACGCCCGCAGACTGCCAATCGGCTCGAGGGTATAATATGCCCCTGTGGCGTTGAACACAGGGAAAGGAGGAGTTCCGGTCTGTGGACCAGACATTATCGCAAATAAACGCTGATTTGCGAGGCGGCGCACCAATAAAGTCCGACTTGTCCGACTTGTCCGACATGTCCGACAAAGTGCCGCACCCAACACTCATGCACAAACAGAGCGTTTACCAGTACCGGGTGATTGCAAGAAATTGCTATCATTGACAAAAAATTACCATTTTCAAGACTTGCGTTTCCTTTTTTCAGGGGTTATAATATAGTAAAGTACAAGAAAAATGCCAACCAACGTGAAAGGGAAAAAAAATGGCTGATACTCTCGCAATTTTCGGTGGAACTCCTGCGGTGGATGTTTCCAAGGTCGTCAACTGGCCCCCCATTGATGAGATCGACGAAAAACTGGTCCTTGATGCCCTGCACCAGCCCAATCAGGCACGGGGTGTCCACAACATCGCCTTTGAAAAAGAGTTCGCCGCCTGGAACGGCAACGAGTATGCCCTTTTCACCAACTCCGGAACTGCCGCTCTGCACATGTGTCTTGTGGGCTGCGGCGTGGGCGCCGGCGACCATGTGCTGGTCACTGCCTACACCTGGAGCTCCAGCGCCACCTGTATTCTGCACCATGATGCCATTCCGATCTTCGTTGACATCGACCCCGACACTTTCCTCATGGATCCCGACAAGATCGAAGCTGCCATCACGCCCCGCACCAAAGCCATTATCGTGGTCCAGCTCCACGGTCTCTGCAACGATATGGACAAAATCAACGCCATCGCCAAAAAGCACAACCTGAAAGTCATCGAAGATGCCTGTCAGGCTCACGGCGCCATGTACAAGGGCCGCAAGGCGGGTACTCTGGGTGACTGCGCTGCTTTCAGCTTCAACCAGAACAAGTGCCTCTGCTGCGGCGAGGGCGGTATGTTCGTGACCAACGACGAAAGTATCTACCGGGGTGCTGCCAAACTCTGGAGTTTCGGCGAAACCTCACGCCCCGAAGAGAACCGCGACTATCACGCCTACGCTCTGGGCTGGATGTACCGCAACAATGAGATCACCGCCGCTTACGGCAGAGCCCAGCTTTCCAAATATGACTACTACTTCAAGATGCTCCGTGAGAACGGCGAATATCTGCTGAAAAATCTTGCCGGGACCCCCAATCTCATTCTGCCTTACGAACCCGAATACGCCACCCACAACTGGTACAACTTCAACTTGCGTATCGACTTTGCGAAAATGGGCATCACCGACCCCGAACAGCAGGTGAAGTTCCGTGATGCTGTGGCGGCGTGTCTCCGTGACGAAGGGTTGCGCGCCTCGGTGTGGCAGCGTTTCATCCTCCCCGACATGACCGTTTTCAAGGCGAAAAACGCTTACGGCGGCGGCTATCCCTGGAGCATCCCCGGCGCCGACGAGGGCGTGGATTACTCCCTTGAGCAGTTCCCCAACGCTCTGGAGTACAGCCGCAAGCACATTTCCGTGGTCCAGACGCTCCGCGCCCCCAACGGTCTCGACATCGCTGAACAGGCGGTGCAGGGAATCAAAAAGGTCTTCAACAGCTTCGACAAGATCGACCCCGACAAGGTCTTTGCCATCCTCGAAGAAAGAAAGAACCAAAAATGAACAAGTGCGCTGCAACAGTGCGAACCCTTACAGCAATCAGGTCTCTTTCAAAGGGGGACAGGTGCTGGTCAATGAAACGTTGAAGATGCTTTTTGCGCTCACGGACCGCAACACCGGTAACAACGGTACTTTGAAACTTGCAAAATAAGTGTAAGGAATAACAAAAATGGCAAATCAGCTCAATATCGGCTGGGGCAAACGCTCACTTGCCCCTGATTTCCCTGTCCCCATCAACGGACAGTTTTACATGCGTGTCTCTCTGGGGAGCTACACCCCTGTTCTCGCCAGTGCCATGGTGCTGGAAAACGGCGAAGATCAGGTGATTTTTGTTTCCTGCGACATGGTTTCAGTAGCTCCCGATCTGCTGCTCAAAGTGCAGACTCTTCTGGCGGCGGAAGCGCCTGAGATCCAGGGGAACAAGCTCATTATCAACGCCACCCACACCCATGCGGGGCCCTGTTCACTTGATCTTGGCGACTACCCCCGCAATGTGGAAATGAAAGAGGGCGAAGAGGTCCGTATCTTCCTCGCCCGCCAGATCGCCGATGCGGTGAAAGAGGCGTGGAACTCCCGTGCCCCCGGCTCCATCGCCTACGGCTACGGCTTCGCCACCACCGGACACAGCCGCCGGGTCATCTACTTTGATGACATCGGGCAGCGCATGGGAGCGCGCCCCGGCATCGCCATCGACGGACACGGCAAGATGTACGGCAAGACCAACGATGAGATGTTTTCTTCTTACGAAGCGGGGACCGATTCCTTTATCAATCTTTTCTACACCTTTGACAAGGATGAAAAATTGACCGGTGCCGTCATCAACGTTCCCTGTCCCTCACAGACCAACGAAAACGCCTGGGTGCTTCACGCAAGTTTCTGGCATCAGGTGAGAGAGAAACTCACCGCCAGATACGGTGAGATCGGCGTCGTTGGACAATCTGCCGCCGCAGGTGATCTTTCGCCCCGCCAGCTCCATTACAGAGATGCGGAGTGGCGGCGCTATCAGCTGAAATATCCTGAAAAGATCGCAAAGTTCATGGCAAACCCCATGCCTTTCCCCAACATGGAAAAGCTGACCCCTGAAGAGAGGGAAAATGCCCACAGAACCTACTGCATCGAATTCATGCGCGCCGAAGATATCGCCAGCCGCATCACCGCCGCCTTTGACGAAGTTCTGGAGTGGGCTGCCAAAGAGAAATTCACCGACCCCGAACTCCGGCACGAGGTCCGGGTGGTGGATCTGCAGCGGCGCATGTTCCCCGGAGAGATGATGGAACAAGAAAAGAAAAACCACGAAAACTTCATGGCTGAAGAGATGATCCTTGAAGGCGACAAGTGGGCGCAGCTCAGTCACAACTCCGTCCTCAACAGCCGCCGGAACCGCTGCGGCGGCGTGGTGAAACGGTATGAGATCCAGCAGGAGCAGCCCATGATCCCCTCTGATATCCACGTTGTGCGTATCGGCAACATCGCCTTTGCCACCAACCGTTTTGAACTTTATATGGACTATATGCACCGCATCCAGGCCCGCAGTCCCTTTGAACAGACCTTTATCGTCCAGCTGGTCACAGGACCCAACGGTTCCGGCAGCTACCTTGCCACGGTCCGGGGCGAAGAGAACAAAGGTTACAGCGCATCCCCCTACTGCAATCAGGTTTCGCCCGCAGGCGGACAGCAGCTGGTGGAAGAAACTTTGAAGATCCTCAAGGAGATCCGTTGAAATGAAATACTCAATGATGACCTATACCCTCATGCGGCAGGGAGGATTCACCCCCGCCGACTGCGTGAGAGTCGCCGCCGAACTCAAGATGGAGGGTATCGACTGGGTGACGACCTACGGCGAAGATCCCGCTCTGCTGCGCAAGATGAGCGAAGATGCGGGACTTGCCGTCGCCGCCCACACCTTTTTCCTCCGCATGAAAGAGGGGGAAACTCTGGAGGGCGTGGCTGAAAGATCCCTCGACAACGCCTGTATTCTGGGTGCGCCTCTGGTAATGATCCCCCCCTGTCCGCTGGCGGGGGTGGAGTCCCGTGAAGAAAATCACAAACGCTGGTGCGACATGCTCGCTCAGGTCGCCCCCCTTGCCGAAGCCCGGGATCTCGTTCTCACCGTGGAAAATTTCCCCGGCCTCCTGAGTCCCTTTGTGACGGCGGAGGACTTTTACAAAGCAAAGGCGGTCGTGCCTTCTCTCAAACTCACCTTTGACAACGGCAACGCCGCCACCGGAGAAGATTTGATCGCCAGTTTGGAACAGTGCATGGCGGATATCGTCCACGTTCACCTGAAAGACTGGGAGCGCAGCGAAACCCAGGTGGAAGGCATGAGACAGATGCTCGACGGAGCCTGGTACCGTGCCGCCCTCATCGGCGAAGGTGCCATCGACAGCATCGCCACCGTCAAAGCCCTTGAAAAAGCCGGATATCAGGGCTTCATCAACATCGAGTACGAAAACAACAAATACCGTGCCGACGAAGGTGTGAAAAAGGTCCTTGAATATCTCCGCAGTGCTCTGTAAAATTATCGCATCGCACCCCATGCCCCTTTGCCTTGAAGAAAAATCGTCAAAGGGGCGTTTTTTGCCTTGAAATAAACCTGATCAGGGGTTATCTTATTAGGAGAACTAAAATTTTATTACGGAGTTTTTTTATGACAGCAGATGAATTTCGCATCGATACTCTGGGCAAGCCCCTTTTGAATTCTCCCCTTAAACAGTGCGCCTTTGTGAAAGAGGGCAGCTCCGTGGTCTATGAGACCGACGCCGCCGTCCTCAAAGGATATGTGGAACGCAATGAGGAGATCCCCTCCTTTGAACTGGCAGGTCCCCGTGAAAAGATCTTCCACGACCCCGCCTGGAGCCGGGCGGCGATCCTGACCGCCGGAGGACTTTGTCCCGGACTCAATGAGGTGATCAAGTTCCTCACCCTCACTTTGAAACAGCGTTACGGCGTGCCGGTGGTCTACGGGATCCGCTACGGATACAGGGGACTCAACCCCGCCTACGGACTTTCTCCCCTCATGCTGGATGAACAGCTGGTTGACAGCATCCACGAGGCGGGCGGCTCCATTCTCGGCTCCTCCCGGGGCGAGGAAGATGTGGAGATCTGCGTTGATACGCTGGTCCGCATGAATGTCAACATGCTTTTCTGCATCGGCGGAGACGGCACCTCACGGGGCGCACACGCCATCGCCGAAGAGGTCAAAAAGCGTAAACTTGCCATCAGTGTCATTGCCATTCCCAAGACCATCGACAACGATATCAACTTCATCGACACCTCTTTCGGTTTCGCCACTGCAGTTCTCCATGCGGGCAGAGCGGTGACGGGGGTCCACAACGAAGCCTCCGGCGCTTTCAACGGCGTGGGACTGGTCAAGGTCATGGGCAGGGACTCCGGCTTCATCGCCGCTTCCGCCACCATGGCGAACCCCTTTGTCAACTACTGCCTCGTCCCCGAAGAGGACTTCAATCTGGAAGAGGGCGAACACGCTCTGCTGCCTCATCTGGTGGAGCGGCTCAACCGCAGACATCATGCGGTCATCATGGTCGCCGAGGGCGCCGGACAGAAGTTCTTTGCCGAAGAAAAAGAGGTCCGTGATGCCTCTGGAAACGTCCTCAAGAAGGATATCGGACTTCTGCTCAAAGACCGCATCACGGCGTACTGCAAGAAAAACAATGTGGAAGTTTCGGTCAAATACTTCGATCTGGGCTATACCATCAGAAGTATTCAGGCAGAGGGGTCCGATGCTATTTTCTGCGGCATCCTCGCCCAGAACGCCGTCCACGCCGCCATGTCGGGCAGAACCGATATGATCATGGGCCACTGGGCGGGCAGTTTCACCCACGTTCCCATTTCCCTTGCCACCCGGGCAAGAAAAAAGATCAAACTTGACAGTCCCCTCTGGACAAGTGTCAAATCGATCACTATTTTCTGAAACAGGAGCTGTACACAAATGAGAAAAGCAACGATTTTCACCGGTCAGTGGGCGGATTTGCCCCTGGAAACTATGGCTCAGAAAATGCAGCAGTTCGGATACGATGGTCTGGAACTGGCGTGCTGGGGCGACCACTTTGACGTTTTCAAGGGTGCTGCCGACCCCGCCTACTGTCAGGCTAAAAAGGATCTTCTCGCCAAATACGGACTGGGCGTCTGGGCCATCAGCAACCATCTGGCAGGACAGCTGATCTGCGACCCCAACAACGACAGCCGTTCCGACGGTTTCGCCCCCGCGGCGTGCGCCGGAAATCCCGAAGCCAAACGGGACTGGGCGATCGAAAGCATGAAAAACGCCGCCCGTGCCGCTAAAAATATGGGCGTCGAAGTGGTCAACGGATTCACCGGCTCCCCCATCTGGCACATGCTTTACAGCTTCCCCCCTGTTTCCAAAGAGACCATTGCCGACGGATTCAAATACTTTGCCGACACCTTCAACCCCATTCTGGATGTCTTTGCCGAATGCGGCGTGAAGTTCGCCCTTGAGGTCCACCCCACGGAAATCGCCTTTGACATCGTGACGGCGAAGCGTGCCCTGGCGGCACTCGACAACCGCCCCGAGTTCGGATTCAACTTCGACCCCAGCCATCTGCACTGGCAGATGGTGGATCCTGTGAAGTTCATTCAGGCGTTCCCCGACCGGATCTATCACGTTCACATCAAAGATGCGGCACTCACCCTTGACGGGACCTCCGGCATCCTCAGCTCCCATCTGGACTTCGACCAGACGGGCAGAGGATGGAACTTCCGCAGTCCCGGCCACGGAGACGTGGACTTTGAAAGCATCATCCGTGAGCTGAACATCATCAACTATCAGGGACCTCTCTCGGTGGAGTGGGAAGATTGCGGCATGAACCGCGAATACGGCGCCGCCGATGCCGCCAAATTCGTCCGCAAGATCGACTTCCCCAAGTCCGACATCCAATTCGACGCCGCTTTCTGATTCCCCGCACATCACCACATCACCACAGCAGCCGGCCGAACGTCGGCTTCGGAGTAACTCGCAGCTGCTTCTAGCTGCGAGAACCGCAAATTAACGCTTGCGGCGATAACTTTGCGATAATGTCTGGTCCACAGACCGGAACAACCGTTACCCCCATGTTCAACGCCATGGGGGTTTTTTATACCCTCGAGCCGGTTGGCAGTCTGCGGGCGTTTTCGTTGTTTTGACACAGCCCGCTTGTATTGACCAGTGGACAAGGCGCCCGCTAGCTGAAACAGCCAACCACAGTGGTCGAAGCCGTGAGCCGGCGAAGGTGCTTCGCGCCGAGCGCGGTCGAACGTCGACACCGAAGTAACTCGCAGCTGCTTCTAGCTGCGAGGGGCGCAAAGTGAGGTTTGGCAGGAGAGCCATCAGCCAACCACGCCGGGCAGACGCCACGGAAGTCAAGGTCATCACCAGCCAATGCCTATAAGACCTATAAGACTTATAAGACCTATAACCAGCCACCCATGGCAAAGCGAGCGCCAAGTTATCGCCCCAAGCGTTTGTTTGCGGTGGGATCTCTCACAACCTCAAGTATGACCGATAACCAAACCCCTCAGTACTGGTAAACGCTCTGTTTGTGCATGAGTGTCTGGTGCGGCACTTTGTCGGACAAGTCGGACTTTATTGGTGTGCCGCCGCCAATAAAAAAGCCGCTGCTTTTGAGGCAGCGGCGGGGGGGAATGCAGAGATTATTCAAAGACGGCTTCGCCGAAGGAGTCTTTGTCGTGGAAACTCAAACTTTCCAGACTGGGGGACCAGAGTCCCAGTTCGCGGACCGTGTTGGAGGATCTTCCCTTGCCGACGGGAATGTGGATCTCTCTGCCCACGTTGAGGGTCCAGATCATGCCGGAAGCAGGTTTCACTTTGAAATCCGCAAAGGGCAGCGCGATCATGGCATACCACTTGTTGTTCTGACGCTTGAACTCGTATTTCCAGTTGCCGTTCCAAGAGGAGTCGGCTTTGTTGTAACGGGGATCAAGCACGTCCTTGATGAAGCCCACTGCGGAATCGTAGCAGGAGTTGGCAACAGGATTGAAAATGAAGTGATAGTAGTTGAGCCGGTTGCCCGCAGGGTCAAGCACAAGTTCGATGGCATCTTCACGCCAGGCGGGGCCGTCGTGTCCGAAAGCGGTGTGGGTCCGGCTGTCGGGCAGGTCGGATTCCACTGCCACATAGAGGTTTTCCGCATCGTAGAGCATCTTGAAACGGGTCTGCTCGGAAACATCGCCCAGCTGGATCCCGTTGAGCTTGTGCCAGGGGGCAGCTGCCCAGGCGCCTTTGTTGAAGTCTTCAAATTTGACGGCTTCTTTCGCCTTTTTGACGGTCAGGCGGCTCTTGACGGCACCGGGGACGATGTTGAGCTTGCGCAGTCTTTCCACGTTCCAGGTGAGGGGGGCTTCGATGGGGCCCCGGAGTCTGCCGTTGGTCATGAAGATGGATTTTTCGGTGTTGCCGAAAAGCGGGATCTCGCTCCAGCCGGGGATCTTTGTCATTTTGCCTTTGTTGGAGTAGAGACTCTTGATCATCCTGTTGCGGATTTCAATTTTGTTGAGCAGCACATCCAGATTGGCTTTGGTGGGTTTGAGCCTGAAAACAGAGTAGAACGCCAGGATCTCAGCCAGATTTTTGGTGTAATCAAATTCTTTTCTCACCAGTTCCAGACGCTTTTTCACTTTGGGCTCTTTTGCCATGGCTTCGGCGCGGGCGAGCTGTTTTTCCATCACATCCAGCACGTCGGCGGTGTAGATCATCCCCATAATGATACGGGGATTGCGGGGAATGGGGGGCGCAAAGTTGGGATTGCCCTCCAAGCCGTTGCCGGAAAGGACGGAATAGAGTTCAAGACGGGTGAAAAGAGTCTTGTAAAAGAGCTTCATGGGGATCGCACTTTCCCTGAACGCCCGGCGGCAGAATTCGTCGGTCAGCTGCTCCGTGCTGCGGGTGGGATCTTCAAGGGTCTTGCCGTAAACGTAGTAGGTGGGACCTTCAAGTCCGAAGTTTTCTCCGAAACCGCAGCGGTAGACGCCTTTGACCTTGTTGGCGATGAAAAGACGTGCCTGACGGGCGGCAAAGTCGGGGGTGCGCTTGGGGGTGGAGCCTGTCATGTTGTAGGAACCCCAGTTGTAGATGTAGACCAGGAACCCGTGGGGGACCTTGATCTTCTTCCACGCTTCAAAAGAGGCGGGGGAGTAGCTGCAAAGTTCGATCATCACGTTGTCGGGGAAGGTGTCGAAACTTTTGGGAGGCTTCACCGTGGGACCGTAAGAGATGATCATCACCTTTTTGCCGGGGCGTGCCTTCAGGACACGTTCAGCGATGGAACGGTGGAGGATCCAGAGTTTTTCACCCTGATCGTCCGTGTTCCCGAACTTGGCGCAATCGTCGCAGAGACAGGGCTGATAGCCGTCGGTCTGGGCAAGTTCGGTGATCTCGGCACCCTGATCGAGGGAGCGCAGGACCTGCTTATAGATCAGTTCCTGCACCTCTTTGTTGCTGATGCAGAGGTGGTTGCCTGAGCTGTTGCGTTTTTTGAGTTTGCCGGTCCCCTGCATGGCGAAATATTCGGGGTTGGTTTTGGCATACTTTTTCTCAGGGACAGCATCGTAATAGCTGTGTCCGCCGTGGCTCATGAGAGTCCCGGGACCGAAGTTGCTCTGGGCGTAGTCGTAGAAGAAATCGTAGTTTCTGCCGGGAGCATGCTGGATGGTGGGGGTCCCTTTGTATTTGTAACGCGCCGGAATGCGGACGGACTCCTTTTTCACGAAGTCGGTCCCCACAGCTCCGGGGTAGAGAAATCTCACATCGAGGAAGGTTTCAAGGAAGTGGATGACACCCCTTGTGGTCCCCATGATATAGGCGATGTGCCGGGGGGCGACTTTGCTGCTGTTGAAGCGGTGACGGTCGCTTCCTGCGATGTAGATGTGTCCCTCATGCTCCCAGATGCGGAAGTCGTAGTTCTTGAAGTAGAGAGGACGCACCCCCTTGGCTTTGAGGGCGCGGGTGTTGCCCAGAAAGATGTTCTTGTACCCGGAACGGCGTTTGGATTCACGGACGACAGGGAAGTCGGCGCCGATGGTCTCCTTGAACGCCTGCCGGAGCAGTTCCGCCGTCAGTTTCAGCTGGCGGGTGGTTCCGGGGTTCTTGGAACGGTCGGGGTAGACGATCTGATACCGGGAGTGGGCGTTGATGACCAGATCTTTGGCTTTTTCAGGACTTTGGGTCTGACAGCCGCAGAAAAGGATGCCGCAAAGGAGGGCACATGACAAAAGGATCTTTTTCATAAAATACTCCTGAATTTATTTTTCGAGTTTCAAAGTACCGAAACGCTCCGTGTTGTAGAAGCTGCCGAAAGTGGGCAGATAACAGCTCTGCTCCCATGTCATGGGTTCGTTGGGGAAGTTGTAACGGCAGTTGCGGTAGGCGTTGAACTTGAAGACACCCTTGTTGGGGGCTTTGCCGAAGGTGATCTCATCCAGAGGAATGGCGAGGAAGCCCTCCCAGGTGGTGGAGCCTTTGACGGTGTTGAAGGTCACATTTTTGGCGTTCCAGCGGACGGGGGTGTTCTTTCTGGCACCGGGATAGCTGTAAGCATCGTAGAGACGGTTGTCGGGGGCGAGGATGAACTGATAGATTTCTTTGCCCTGAGCAAGGAAGAACTCCAGACTCTCATAGCTCCAGAGCATACCGTCCCTTTTGCCGATGTGGGCGGGGACCCATTTCACCGTGGAAACAAGGGCGGGAATGGTGCATTTGGCTTTGATGTAGAGGAACTTGCCGTCATGGAGCAGACGCATTTCGGTCTTGGACTCCTGTGAATAGACATTGTAGGCATCGCAGAACTCTTTCAGGAGAGCCCCTTTCTTCCAGTCGGCATCGCCGGGTTTGCCCGCCACACGGGGAACGGTGATTTCGGCGGGATTGGTCTTTTTGCTGCCGCCGCGGAACATGCGGGAGTTGATGTCAAAGGGTTTGTAAGCCGCAAGAAGTTTGCGGGTACGGTAGCTGTAAGGCTCTTTGTTGCCGGCAAGTTTCACCGCTTCTTTGAGCAGTCCCATCATGCGGTCGACAAAGGCGGGGGGATAAAGTTCGATCCAGACACGGCGGAAATCCCATTTGCCGGGCGCCCAGCCCTTGCGGACCCATGCCGCTTCCATCTCTTCGTGGAACTGGCGGATGGGTTTCTCGGCAGGACCGAAAAAGTCACGGTAGTAGCCGTCGAGGATGGCGTTCACATCGGCGTTGGGATCCCACATGAGTCTGCCTGCCACATAGACGTTCAGGGCATCGTAGAGCCAGTCGGTCCAGTTGTGGAAACTCTGTCCGTAGCCGTCAACGTTTGAAAGTTCAATGGCACGGCCGCTGACTCTGCCCATATCCATGGCGTAGATCTCCTTGAGCTGGCGGGGATAGATGGCGGGAGCGCCGTAAACGCCCCGTTTGTAGCGGGAGTTGTTCCAGTATTCCCAGACGTAAAGTCTTGCGCCGGTGGGCGCCCATTCGTCGAGCATGGTCTTCCACGCCTTTTTGTAGCTCAGAGAGCCACGGGGGACAGGTCCGAAACACAAGGTCACAGCCACATTGCTGTTGAGGGGGAAATCGGGGCGTTTGTGGTAACTGCCGTAGGCACAGCAGGTAATGATCTTGCCGGGGGCTTTTTTAGCGACTTCGGCGGCGACCCGGTTCACATATCCCCAGACCAGATTTGAGAATGCGCCCCGTTCAGTGGCTTTGGTGTTGATCTGAGCCATACATTTGTCGCAGCGGCAGTGGAAAAGTCCCAGACTGTCCCCGGGCATCACAGAGGAAAAGGCGTTGTTGGGATTCTTGGCGAAGCGTTCAAGTTTGTCCGCAACAGTCTGCTTGAAAACGTCGGGATTGCTCAAACAGACATGTCCGCCGCCGGGTTTTTCGCTGGTTTTGCGGGTCCCGTCCGCCTGAAGTGCCAGATATTCGGGCTTGGTCTTGGCGAAACGGCTGACCCAGGAGTTGAAGGAGTGGTTGGCAATGGGACTGCCCATGGAACCGCCGAAACGCATACGGCGGAGCCAGAGTGAACCGTCAGCGGTGGTCACATCGGGATCTTTGATGCGGCTGTAAAAGAAACTGCGGGTGTCGTATTTGGGCTGGGCGGTGCGGTAAAGGCGGGTGACGCTCAGATCTTTGACCTGAGGGATGTGGGTTCCGTATTTACCGGGCCAGTACCAGCGGATCCCCAGAACATGTTCCAGAAACTCACAGGCGGCGAAATAGGTTCCCACAGCCACGTTGGAACGCTGTTTGACACTGGCAAGGGGAACATCTTTGGCATCGCCACCTGACAGGAGGATCACGTCACCCGCACGGGCGACGATGGCGTATTCGGGGATCAGCATAGCGGGGTCGATGCCGTATTTCTGAGCGATTTTCGTGTTGCCGATGAAAAGGGCGGGACCGGATTTGTACTGGGATTCAGCAATGATTTCGGGGGCGCTTCCCACGGCAAGTTTAACGTGGTCGGCGATCTCTTTGGCGGCGAATTTGGCGATGTTGTCCGCCTCATCGGGGAGGACGACGGTAAAGAGGACCTTGCCGGACTTCACCAGCGCAAGGGGGGTGTTGGCGGTAAGGGCGGCGTGTTCGGCGGCAAAACCTTCGGGGAGAGCGGTTTTAGCCTCTTTCGCCTTTTTTGCGGCGAGGTTTTTGGCGGCCAGCTCATCAAATTCGCAGAAGCGGATATTTTTCAATTCCCATGCGGTGATGACTTTGCCTTTTTTGCGGAATCCCACCTGCATATTGAACTGGGAAATGTTGTCGATATCAGGCACTTCCACCACGGCTTCCACGGGGACCACAGTGCCGTTTTCCTTGTAGTCGAATTTGTGGGAGCTTGTGGCTTTCAGCCCCTCGGACTTGACACTGCACCGGAATCCTGCC
>JAZONY010000084.1:0-3578 GCA_045654705.1 Victivallaceae bacterium | reverse complement strand
TGCCGCAGGATTTTATGCCGGGGCTTTCAACTTTGCCGGTGATGATACCGAAAGAGGCAATTGTCTTAAAAAACTCATCCCCCTTCAGGAAAAGAAAAATCCTGAACAGGCTTTGCGTTCCGTGGAGCGTTTTCTGCGCTATTTCCCCGATTCTGCCGACAGCGGGACTATGAAACTCCATAAGGGGGCGCTGCTCAGCCGGTTGAAAAAGGTCCCCGAAGCCCTTAAAATTTACCGTGAACTCCTCAACGATCCCGGATGCAAAATCGACGACAGGATCCACGCGGCGTTTCAGGCAGCGCAGGTCTCTGAGCAAAACGGCGATTTCAGTACCGCACGGGAGTTTTACAATTCCGCCGGCCGCCGCTTTGGCGGAAACGAAAAATATGCCAACCGTATCAAGATGCAGCTTCTTGAATTTCTGGTCAGGACCGGGGAATTTTCTGCCGCAGCTGTTGTCGGCGAAGAGCTTGCCGGTATCAAAGGCGTTGACGGAAAAAGGTTGAATCTTTTGCGTTTGAAAGCGTTGTCTGAATTGAAACGTTATGCTGATGCCGCCGAGATCGCAACTTTGCTTGCCGGTTCCGGCGACTCCTCTTACGCCGCCGAAGGTGGGTGGCAGCTTGCCCGTTTGACGGAACTTCAGAAGGATCCCCGCAAGGCAAGAGAGCTCTATCTCGATTTTTCAAAGAAATTCCCCGGGGAAAAGCGTGCCCCCGAAGCCGGGCTTGCGGCGGCGGATATTTCCATCAAGTTGAAAGATTTTCAAAATGCCGCTGCGCTTTTTGAAGATTATCTGAAAAAATTCCCCGATCATCCCCAACGGAAAAAGGCCATGTCTGTCGCCGTTATTGTGCTGCTTCATCAGGATGCGCAAGGGGATCGTGAGAAAGCCGGAAAGCTGATTTCAGAAATGCAGAAGCACTTCGGCACTTCCCCTGAGTATGACCGGGCGGCTGTTGAGATGGTCCGCTATCTCTGCAAAAATGAAGAGTATACTTCTGCTTTGGAACGAATCAGAAACTTTTTGCGCGACCGGAGCGAAAGTCCTTTATATCCTGAGGCTCTCATGCTTGCCGCAACTGTCTTTGACCGCAGCGGCAATCACGAACAGACCATGGAGTATGTTGACCGCCTGCTGGACAAGTATCCTAACTCCCCCCTTGCCGTTGAGTCTGCCATGCTGGGCGGGAGCAGCTGTTTCCGTCAGGGCAACTACGGACGCGCCCTTAAATATTATGAGCGGGCATGTGAACTCGGCGGCAGAGGTGTGGTCGCCCAGGTCGCCGCCGGAGAAGCCGCAGATTGCCACCTGCTGCTGCGGACAAAGAACGATCTGGAGTCGGCGATCCGCATCTATTCCGATCTTGCACGCCGTTCAGCTTTCCCCGCCCTGCAGGTCCAGGCACTTTACAAGCTGGGACTTGCCTTTGAATACAGCGGCAATGAGCTGAAAGCCCTTAAAGCCTACGATGATCTGCTGACTCTTGCGGTCAACTCTTCCAAGATCCGGCAGAGTTCCGGAGCTGCACTCTGGTGTGTCCGTGCCGCCCGTTCTGCGTTGAAGATCCTTATGGGCAACTCTCAGATACCTGACGGTTCCCAGAAAGCGCAGCGCATCTGGCACTTGTATTCACGCCTCGGGCTGCCCGATACCGACAGCGAACTCAAACGCAACCTTGAAGAGATCATTCAGCATTACAATTTGCTTGAACGATAAAATATGTTTATGGAGATTTGAAGATGACTTATTTGGAAATGATTTACAAAGCCGGTCCCGTTATGTGGGTCCTGATAGGCTCTTTCTTGCTTGCCATGGTCTTTTTTCTGAAAAAAGTGATGCAGTTCCACCGGGATGAGATCAATGTGCCGGAACTTTTGCGGGGACTGCGCAACACCTTGCAGCGCAACGCTATCGTCGAAGCCTTGAGCCTTTGCGACAATACCCCGGGTCCCATCGCCAAACTGCTGGGGGCGGCGATCCTTGCCTTTCAGAACGGCGAAGATCTGCGCAGTGCCATGGATGAGGTGGCTCTTGTTGAGATCCCCCGCCTTGAGCGCCATATCAATTTTATCGGCACCATCGGTTTTGTGATGCCCCTGCTGGGATTTCTGGGAACTGTTATCGGTATGACGGAAGCCTTTGAAGCCACCAAGATCTCCTCCGGCATGTTCCCCGAACTTGCCAATGCCATCGGGACCGCTTTGATGACCACCGCCGCAGGACTGACCGGTGCCGTCATCTGCTATATCGGACACAATTATCTTGTGGCGCGGCTCAATACGATCCTGCTGGATATGGAAAAGGCTGCTATGGAAATCACCTCTTTCTGCGAACAGCAGAAAAATCCGGCAGGAAACAGAAAAAAATGATCGTCCGCGAAAACAGCAAGCTGGGCAGCAGACGCTACACCACAGCTTTGAAAATGTACACCGGGTGGCCCTCCTTTATCGCCCTGGTGGATATTTTCTTTTTGCTTCTCTGGTTTTTTGTCCAGTCCGGGTCCTACACCCGGCTTTCAGGGATCCGTGTCGAACTGCCCAGAATGAAAGCACCAACGGTGGCTGATATCAATCAGTATGTTGTTTCCATCATGCCCGGCAGAAACAGCTCCGGACAGTGGATCGTCTATTTCCGCAACCGGCCTGTTGAACTTTCACAGCTTCAGGAGGAGTTGACCAAGCTGCCCGTCCGTCCCAAGCCCGTGATCGCCATCATGGCGGACCGCCACGCCCCCTATGAGATCGTCGCTCAGGTCATGGCTCTGGTCGGCAACGTGGGACTCAATTCATTCCTGCCCGTGATGCCCCTTGACAATCAACCCAAATTGAGATACGAAAAGTGAAAACTGCAGAGAGGGAAAAAAGCGAAAATTACCTCATGATAAAAAGCCTGCTGATCGTATTGCTCCTTGCTGCGGCAGGTTTGGTTTTCATGCGTCATTCTGTTCCCGGCGGAGAAGAAAAAAAATTCTTCGGCGGCAGTGTCAGTCTGCTTATTGCCCGTAATGAGGCGGACACCAGAGCTTTTCAGCGCTGGGCGGCGCTCAATGACCCCGCTTCGGTTTTCGGATATAACTCCGAGGGGATTTTTACCCGTTCCGTTGCCCGCAGGAAAACGCTCCAGCTCCCTGTTGTCCGGAGCGGTCTCACAGAAACGCCGGAGTCTGGTCTCTATCACTCTGTGAAAATCGGTATCCCCCGGTTGGAAATGGGGGAAATACGCAGACCCCTGGGGCGTCTTGCAAAAGTTACTGTGCCGGAAATGACCCCCTTTCTCTCCGGAGGAACTCCGGTTTTTGATGAGAAGGGCAATGTGCTTTGCCGTCTTGATTCTCTGCCCCCCACCGGCATGATCAATGTATTGCTTCTCAAATGCACCTCAGATGTCACTGGCCGCAGCTTTCAGGTCATAGAAAGTTCAGGCGACAGAAAATTTGATGAAAGTGCCGTGAGTGAACTTGAAAAAATTTCAGCCGGCGGCAGGGAGTTTTCCGGTATGCTTGCCCTGTGGCCCGAATCCCGTGGAGGTAACAAATGATTTCTTTGAGTATGGGGGACTTTTTCAGTCTTGTGCT
>JAZONY010000083.1:0-1825 GCA_045654705.1 Victivallaceae bacterium | reverse complement strand
GTGCTCCATCTCCTCGGACACGCCCTCGACGGCAAAGCCTGCGGCGAATATCAGGCCGTGGGCATCACCCTTGTCCGCAAGGGATGCATGGTCCTCATGCCCGATCCTCTGGGTCAGGGCGAGCGTATCAGTTTCCCCACCCGTCCCGACCACCAGAACACCCGTGAACACAATCTTCTGAACCGCCGTCTGATCTCTGTGGGGGACAATGTGGGGGCGTGGCGTATTTACGATGCCATCCGGGGCGTCGATCTGCTTCTTGAACGCCCCGAGACCGATCCGGAACGGCTGGGCGTGGTGGGCAACTCAGGCGGCGGCACCATGACCACACTGGTCAACGCCGTGGAACCCCGCCTCAAAGCCGCCGCTCCCAACTGTTACATCACCACATGGCAGAGACTTGTGGAAAACGAACTGCCCGTGGACGGGGAACAGATCGTCCCCGGATTTGCCGCCGACGGCGGTGAAATGGCGGACCTTCTCATTCTGAAAGCGCCCAATCCCCTGCTCATCATGGGTGAAAAGGATGACTTCTTTGATATCCGGGGGACCCGTGAGACCTACGAAGAAGTCAAACGTATCTATACCATTCTCGGCGTTCCTGAAAGAGTCCGTCTTTTTGTGGGCGGAAACAGTCACGGTTTCAAGTACCACGGACGGCGTGCCGCATACGGATTTTTCAACGAGATCTTCGGACTCCAAAGCGATGACTCCGAACCGGAACACACGGCTCTTTCTTATGAGGAACTCCGCTGTACCCCTGAGGGCACTGTCACCCGTTTTCCGGGCGCCCTGACAGCTGATGAAGCGGTACGCCGTCAAATCAAAGAGTGTGTCAGCGCCCGTCCCTCCCTGACTCCCGAAAAAATCAGAGAGGAACTTGCAAAAACGCTCAAACTCAACATTCCGGTCTCTGCGCCCGCCTATCGCCAGCTCCGCCCGCGGCACAAGCCGGAGTTCCATGTCAGCCGCTTCGGCATTGAAGCAGAACCCAATCTTGTCACAACGCTCCATCTCGTTGCCCATGAAACCTATATGCACCTGCCATGCGGCAAGGCGGCAGAACTTTACATTCCCAATCTCGACAGTATCAACGAATTGAAAGAGCGTCATATTCCGGAAAACACTTTCCTTTTCGGCTTCGACTACCGGGGTGTGGGGGAATCCATGCCCAACGGATGCGATCAGGGCAGCTGGGCAGAGGATTTCTTCGGACTTTACCGCAGAGACTACCACTACGACGCCATGGCACAGCTGCTGGGGATCTCAGTTGCAGGGAAAAGGTGCGAAGATGTGATCAAAGCCATACTTCTTCTGAAAGCAAACGGCATTGAGGAAATCACCCTGACGGCTTCCGGTATCGGGATCGTGGTGGCTCTGCTTGCGGCGTTTTATTCGCCGGTCAAGGTCAAAACCTTCTTCCCCTCACGCTGCCGGACCATGCTTGAAAGTTCTTTGAGTCCCATTGACAACTTTCCCCAATCCATGACGCCTTTCAACATGCTGAATATCACCGATTTCGACCAATTGCAGGATCTTGTGGAAAATGACTGAGAAACTGGATATCGAAAAACTCGACCGCTACATGCAGCAGAAAAAAATCGATCCCCAGGGGCTTGTCTGGTACGACCCGGCGCAGGGGATCTTCAAGGTGGAGGGGTTCTACTGGTTTGAAAAGGAGAAATGATATGCACCCCAAATGTTGGACACAACAAAAGGGTGCATATTTATGGAAAAAAATGCAAAAAAGTCAATGTCCTATGATGCAAAATTCAAAATCATGGTTATATTAGACATTGTAAACAACGGTTTGCCTCTTCGAAGC
>JAZONY010000082.1:0-106716 GCA_045654705.1 Victivallaceae bacterium | reverse complement strand
GTCCTCGACCTTATTTTCGAACAGGAAGGTGTCCAGACCGTTCACCTTTCCGGTCTGATCGCCGCCCTTTCTCCCGACACCAGCCGTTTCTGCCTTGAAATCGCCCGTGCCGCCAAGAAATACGGTTCCAAGATCTCCTTTGACCTGAACTACCGTGCTTCTTTCTGGAAAGACCGCGAAGAAGAACTGACCGCTATTTTCGCTGAGATCGCAAGTCTTGCTGACGTTCTCATCGGTAACGAAGAAGACTTCCAGCTCTGCCTCAAGATCCAGGGCCCCGAAGCCGGCGGCAAAGGCATCGCCGAAAAGATCGAAAACTTCAAAGAGATGGTCACCCGCGTTAAGGCCGCCTACCCCAACGCCTACGCTTTTGCCACCACTCTGCGTCAGGTCGTCAACACCAACTGCCACCTCTGGGGTGCCATCACCAACATCAACGGCGAATGGTCCGTTGTTGAGCCCCGTGAGATCCACGTTCTGGACCGTATCGGCGGCGGCGACGGATTTGTCGGCGGCTTCCTCTACTCCATCCTCAAGGGCTGGGAACCTGAAAAATGGATCCAGTTCGGATGGGCTACCGGCGCTCTTGCCACCACCCACCTGACTGACTACGGTCAGCCCGCTGATGAAGAACAGGTTTGGAGCATCTGGGCTGGTAACGCCCGCGTCAAACGCTGAAAAGTTCTCTCTATCTCCCCTGCCCTTTCATAAAGGGCATTGCGCTTTGAGCGCATAAAAAAGGTCCCGTCATCTGATAACAGAGGCGGGACTTTTCTTTGGAGTCGATTTATTTCTTTGCGGCAGCTTTGAAAATCGCAGCAGCCACAGCTTCACCGAGCAGTTTCTGCTCAGCTTCGGTCCTGAAATGGACATTTGTTCCTTTGCGCCACTCATCATAGACTTTGGAGTTGCGGACAAGAGAATTCAAATCACAAACCGTGACCTGGGGATATTTTTTCAAAACAGGCTCAAGAACCTTGTTGTAAACCAGATCTTCATCCTTCCTGCGGGCGTAAGCACCATAGGAACTTCCGGGGACGGGGGTCGTCGTACACCAGACGACCTTATATTTGTTGTCAGTCAGGAATTTCAGCAGACGGTCGATATTTTTGGCATAAGTTTCAGGTTCGACCTGATGAGTCGGCTCAAAAACTTTGGTTTTGGGGTTTGATTTCTGTTTCAGGTCGTGGAGACCGTGATTCAGAACAACAACTTCCCACTGGCTCTTTGCGCCGGGGAGATCTCCCAGCCACAATCTGATGGCACTGTTGCCCCGGTTGCTGTCGCCGGAGTTGCCCTCGATACGGCGGCAGTTCATCTTGCCCGCCAGTGCATTTTTGAGGGATTTTTCATAGTTCATACTGATAGAATCCCCCATCACCAGCACGCTGGGCAATTTGGGGTCGAAGTTATATTTGGGAAGCTCCATCATGTTAAGATAGGAGACAGAAAACTTTTTCCCCTCGGCTTTACCAAAGATCCGCAGCTTCATCTGCCCCGTTTTGATATCCTCAAGTGTCGCTTTCCTGAAAACAAAAACGTTGTCAGGTCCCTTGAATTTGATCTTTTTGCCGTTATACTCGATCACCCCCTGCCCTTTTTTCATAAAAGTCACAGGCGCACACAATTTCTGAGCATTGGAAAATCCGGCTTTGCTTTTCCGTTCCGGCTCGAACTCGATACGGCGGCAGGAAAAAGAAAGTCCTTTTTTGATCCGTTCAGCATCTTTGAGCGTCAGGAAAAAATGACCCAATGTCCCCGGTTTGATGCTTTCAGCGGGGACGACGAGTTTTCTTTCATAACGGGTATTCTTTGTCAGATAAAGGGTATGGACACTGGTTCCCTCATCCTTCCTGGGATCGTAGGCGGTTTCAGAAATCACCGTCATCGTATTGTTTGCCTTGTCGATCTTGTAAGCAATAGCATGCTTACCGCTTACAAAAGGCTGTGCGCCCAGCATCAGTGCGGCAAAGCTCAATCCTGTCATCATGATTTTTTTCATTTTTTCACCTTTTTTCAATTATTTCAGCACGCCGCCGGTGTCGGCATCGGTGGCGTTGCGGGAATAACGGGCAAGATAACCTGAAAGCTCTTTCACAGGAGCTTTCCAGTGTTTTCTGCGCTCGGCGAGAACCTCTTCAGAAACTTCAAGTTTCAGAGAGCGGTTGGGGATGTCGATATCAATGATATCTCCGGGTTCCACCAGGGCGATGGTTCCGCCTGAGGCGGCTTCGGGGCTGATATGACCGATACATGCCCCGTGGGTCCCGCCGGAAAATCTGCCGTCGGTGATCAAAGCCACACTATCCCCCAGACCGCTGCCGATGATATAGCTTGTGGGGGCGAGCATTTCCTGCATACCGGGACCGCCTTTGGGACCTTCGTAGCGGATGACCACGACATCGCCTTTTTTGACCTTTCCGGCAAGTATGCCTTCGCAAGCCTCTTCCTGACTTTCAAAGATGACCGCAGGACCTCTGTGGGTCAGCATCTTGGGATCAACACCTGCGGCTTTCACAACAGAACCGCGCTGTGCCAGATTGCCGAAAAGAATGGCAAGACCGCCGGATTTGCTGTAAGCGTTGTCAAGAGTCCGGATGATCACACCGTCGGGGGCGGGTGCTTTGGCATATTCTCCGGCAAGAGTTTCTCCGGAAACCGTGGGCGCGGTGCCGTCAAGGGCACCGTCGACTTTGCTGATCTCCTTCAAGATCGCCATGATTCCCCCCACTTTGTGCAGGTCGATCATGTGGAAGGTGCTGGAAGGAGAGATCTTGCAGATATTGGGCGTGCGGCGGCTCACTTCATCAATGAGTTTGAGGTCAAGTTTGACACCGGCTTCTGTGGCAACGGCAAGGGTATGCAGCACGGTGTTGGAGCTTCCCCCCATTGCCATATCAAGGGCAAGGGCATTGAAAAAACTCTTTTCCGTGGCATAGGCCTTAGCGGGGAGCGCATTGGGATCTTTTGCCATTTCGACAGCACGGCGTGCGGCTTTTTTCCAGAATTCGATACGCTCTTGGCTTGTGGCGGAAATAGTACCGTTTCCGGGGAGTGCCAGTCCCAGGGCTTCGCAGAGACAGTTCATGCTGTTGGCGGTGAACATACCTGAGCAGGAACCGGCTCCGGGGCAGGCGCCGCATTCGAGCTGTTCCAGCTGATCTTCAGAAAGGTTGCCGTTTTTCTTACCGGCGACACCTTCAAAAACGCTGATCAAATCGGTTTCAGATTGGGTGAAATCAAACTTTTTGCCGGGCAGCATGGGACCGCCGGAAGCAAAAATTGTGGGGATGTTCAAGCGCATGGCGCCCATAAGCATTCCGGGAACGACTTTATCGCAGTTGGGGATGCAGATCATGGCGTCGAAAGGATGAGCCATGCCCATACTTTCCACACTGTCAGCGATGAGTTCGCGGCTGGGAAGGGAGTATTTCATCCCCTGATGCCCCATGGCGATACCGTCACAGACGGCGATGGTGTTGAATTCATAGGGAACGCCTCCTGCGGCACGGATCTCGTCGCAGATGATCTGCCCGACTTTGTTCAAGTGGCAGTGACCGGGGGCGATGTTGGTGTAGGAGTTGCAGACACCGATAAAGGGGCGGCTGATCTCTTCAGGTTTGATACCTGTTGCATGCATCAGGGAACGGTGGGGAGCCCGTTCAAGGCCTGATTTCATAATATCACTTCTCATAGTTACATTCCTTATATAGAAACATGTTTCTATAATATAAAGCTGCAAAGGGATTTTGTCAAGAATAAAACCCTGTCAAAAGAGACAATACTTGACATATCAACAGACAGATGCTATATTATCATTGCAAGAGATATTTTCACAGGTGAAAACATGACAGAGTCCACATCCTCCAGAGAGAACATCATTCAGGAGTCCCTTCAAAGTCTCCTCTGCGCCGCCAGCATGTTGAAAAATGTTTCCCGGCAGTTTTTCAGGAACCGTTCCACTACCGGAGTCCAGTTCAATATCCTCATGCTCCTGAAATACGCCGATCATCCCATGACCCAGAAGGAGCTGAGCGAAAGACTGCTGGTGGATAAATCCAATCTGACCGGACTTGTAGACCGCATGAGCAGTGCCGGACATCTGCAGCGTGTCAAAAGTCCTGAGGACCGCCGCAGTTTCCGTTTGCAGCTGACACCGGAAGCCGAAGCACTTCTCGAAGAGTTGGAGCGTCCCTACCTTGAACTTCTGCACTCCATATTGGGGGATTTTTCAGAAGATGAGCTGCTCACGCTGCTCAGAACCATGAATAAACTCCAACGGGCTCTGGATAACCGCTGTGCTTTTGCCGCCGCAAATTTATCTGACAATGACAACTGAAAAAGGAGCTGAACTCCCCTATGGCTGACAAAAAGAAAAAATCAAAGATCGTCTTAAAAATCCTCCTCTTTCTTCTCCTTTTCCTCGCCCTCTGCACCGGGGGGATCGCCTGCTGTGCCCTGCCCCGTATCGGAGCTGCGCCGGATGATTCAGAAAAGGCTTTCTTTGAAAAACTTCCCAACTACCGGGACGGCAAGTTCCAAAATCTTGAAAAAGTCGTTCTGAACACAAAAAAACTTGCAAAAAAAGGCGGTTTCTTCCGCTTTCTTCTGGACTCCCCCAATGCGCCCCCCCGCCCCTACCCCCGTGTGGAACTGGTCCGGAGCAGTTTTCCTGTGAAACCGGAGGAGTTCAATGTCTGCTGGCTTGGACACTCCTCTCTGATCTTTGAACTGGGGGGCGTCCGCTTTATGGTCGATCCTGTTTTCGGCAATGCCGCTCCCCTTCCCGGCATCGTCCGCCGCTTTGCAAAATCCCCCCTCCCCCGTGAAGAGATACCGGAACTGGATTTTGTCGTGATCTCACATGACCATTACGATCATCTTGAATATGAAACGATCCGGGCTTTCAGAACCAAAAAGTTCCCCATCGTCACCTCACTCGGCGTGGGCGCAAGACTCCGGAGCTGGGGCATCCCCAAAAACCGCATTATTGAAATGAACTGGAACAATTATACAACTGTCGCCGGAGTCAGGATCTTTGCCCACCCCGCACGCCACTTTTCAGGCAGGACTTTCGACGACCGTTTCTCGACTTTGTGGAGCGCATTCAGCTTTGAACGCAACGGAAAAAAGATATTTTTCGGCGGCGACAGCGGTTACGGCAAACACTTTGCTGAGATCGGGAAGAGGCACGGCCCCTTTGATCTGGTCTGCCTTGAGATCGATGCCTGGAACGAGCGTTGGCCCAATCACCACAGTTTCCCTGAAGAGGTCATAAAGGAGTTCAAAGAACTGAAAGGCAAAAAACTTCTCCCGATCCACTGGGGCGTTTTCGATCTCGCCATGCACCCCTATTATGAATCTATCAATAAAATCCTTGAACTGGCACAGAAACACAACGTTCCCCTTCTGCTCCCGGCAATGGGTGAGCGGAAAAGGCTTTTCTGAAAAAATCTCTCAACAAGGCTCTTCTGATCATGGCAACACGAATTTCGATCCCCTCTCTTCCGGAAAACAATCTCATCCGGAACAATTGTTTTGGCGAAAAGCTCAATTTTTACCGTTTTTCCGGCAGCGGCTCCGCTCAAGTCATGCCGGGACCGCCTGCTTTCTGCCGTATTACAGACGGAACGCTTTTTCACGCCTTTGATATTGACAATCAGGAACATGCAGATCCGGCAAGTGTTTTTCCCTGGAAAGGGAAATTTGTTTTCAAATTCCGAGCCAGAGGTCAAGGCAAACTCCGGGCGGCGGTGAGATGGCGTCTTTCTTTTTTCAGAAACGACGCGGATTTCACCGAAAAATCCACAGAAATTTTGGAACTTGAGGAAAATTTCAAAGAATATCTCCTTGAAGGCTTTGTGGAAGATTTTCATGCCTCTGTCAACGACAGGATTTATTTCCATATCTCTGAGGGGTTTGCAGATATTACAGGCATAACGCTTTTTTACCCTGCCCCCACTCCCGGCGTGACATTTGATGTTCCTCATATCGTTGTGCAGCCGGGGGAGGAATTCTCTTTCAAATGCAGCGGTGCCGAAGAATTGCTGGTCTCTTACGGACACAGTTCCAATGAGCTTGACCCCCGGATCATCCCTAACGAAGGCACCATCACCCTGCCCTTCCGGACAACAGGAGGAGAAGGAATGCGCATCACAGGCATCGGCAAAGATGCCAACTGCCGCAATTCCCT
Organism: Victivallaceae bacterium; assembly: GCA_045654705.1. GTDB lineage: Bacteria > Verrucomicrobiota > Lentisphaeria > Victivallales > Victivallaceae > UBA1784. The sequence continues at coordinate 100,523 of JAZONY010000082.1, read as the reverse complement.
TTTTATTTCCTCGCCCCGCCCTGCCCTGGCAAAACGGATGCGTCAATGCCGTTTTCCGCATCAAGCGCGGCATCTTCTGTTTTTCGGCGACAGCCTGACCGCTTATGATGCGGGACGCAACTATACGGATATCATGGGGGCATTTCTGCCGCAAAACTGGAGTTATACCAATGCGGGCATCGGCGGCGACGACCTCACCCGCCTTGCCCGGCGGCTTCAGGGCAGACCGCGAACCTACCGGCTGGAACATTTTGAACATATCTGGGAAAAGATGCCCCATGAGATATTTCTCTTTTACGGAGCCAACGACTCCAAAGCAACAAGCAAAAGCAACTACAAGATGACCGTAACAACACCCGAAGATCAGGAAAAACATCTGGAATCCATCAGTGAAGTGTTCCGGCAGAAAGCGCCTGAAGCCAGAGTGACGCTTATCGCCGCCGCCCCGGGCTTTTTCCCCTGCGCTCTTGAACGCTGTTCCATGTTACAGCAAACCGGCGTTCCCCATACTCTTTTCGGAGTTTCTGAACATGTCAGACACTTCAACCGCATTGCAAAACGATTCGCTTCTGAAAAAGGATGGGGATATCTTGATTTTTACCGGATCTGCAGGAACAGCCATGATCTGCAATCCCTTTTCATCCCTTCAGACGGAGTCCACATGACTCTTGCGGGACATCAGCTGCTTGCAACAGCACTTCTTGAATATCTGGCGCAGTCAGAAAGATAAAATCACGCCTCAAATTTCCTGTTGCGCCGGAACGCCACTGCGGCAAAGACCGCTCCGGAAGCGGCACCGAAAGCGGACAAGACACCCCACAACAGCACGGGGGCACCGGTCAGACGGGCAAAAAGCAGGGAGCCGATATAGGGTCCCATTGCCGCCCCTACCCCGCGGACAAAAACCCAGCCGGAAAGATATCTGCCGACCTTATTGGCAGGAGCTGCCGCAGTAATAACGGCGTAGATCGCCACCTGGACGATGAGTTCCCCCAAAGTCAGGATGATCACGGAACAGACCACATCGAAGAAACTTTTGGCAAATCCCAGATAAAAATAGCCGCAGAAATAGAATCCTGCGCCCATAACAAGACGCCAGTTGTGGTTGATTTTCAGCTTCCCCATGAGAGTTGTGACCGGGATCTGCCCCAGAATAATGGTGAATCCGTTAAAGAAATACACAAATCCCAACTCTTTACGGCTCAATCCCACAACTTTTGTGGCGTATACCGACAAGACAGAGTAAAGCTGAGCTGAAAGCATGACCAGAAGAAATACCCCGGCAAGAATGGCAAGGATATAGTGATCTTTCCACAAAGAAACTTTTTCATCGTTCAGAGGCCGCAAAACGGGATCTTTGGGGAGACGCTTTGTTTCGGGGAGGGTGAAGCGGATATAACGTTCAGAACCGATACAGATACAAGCTGTTATGACAAAAAGCCATTCATAGGGCCAACTGGCAAAAAAAGCACCGGCAGCAGGTCCCAGCGCCCAGCCGATATTGGTTCCGATACGGAGTTTGCTGTAAGAGTGAGGACGTTCCTCTTTGGTGGTGAAAGAGCTTAAATAGGCATCAGCACTGTTTTCAAAAATAACACCAGTGCCCGAATTCAGAAAGAAAAGAATACAAAACACCCAGAAGGGGGCTTCAAGGTGGATCATCAACGCAAGAAGCAGAAAAAGAGACGCCCGTCCCCCCTGCCCTATGCGCATGAGGATCGTCCGGGGGTAATGGTCCGACAGCCATCCCGCAAGGGGCGGGACGAAAATACTCGCTGACGCCATGATAGGAAAAATCAAACCCGCCTGCTCCATGGGGAGATTACGGGTTTGATGAAGATAAACAGGGATAAAGGGGTAGATAATGGAATAGGCGATGGAGTTGATCATCCATGAGCCCGCCAGGGCATTATCCCTGTTTTTCAGGAATTTTGTAAAAAAATTCATTTCAGAAATCCACGAACACCGTCAGCCATGATCTGGGCTGCAAGTGCCACAAGATACATGCCTGTCAGCTTGCTCAGGATCTTGACACCTCTTGTTTTAAGCACACTGGCAACGCCATGTGAAAAGTAAAGCATCAATCCGACCAAGATACAAGCGATGGCAATGGCAATGCAGACCCCGATACGGTGACTCCGTCCGCTGACTTCGGATCCCATAACCAGCAAGGTTCCGATGGTTCCGGGACCGACGGTACAGGGGAGTGCAAGAGGAACGACAGCGGGGTCGTCCTCCCCCTCAGTGACGATACGCGCCTTGGGGGTTCCGGAGTCACGGACAAGATCGATGCCGCTCAGCATCAGCACAAGTCCGCAGCCGATACGGAACGCTTCAAGGGTAATACCCAGATACTTGAAAATCAGTTCTCCGAAAAGAAAAATGATCAGGGAAATGACCGTTACGGCGCATCCCACACGGAACGCCAGCTTTTTCCGTCTCCGGTTTTCCATTCCCTCCGTCGTTGCGATGAACAATGAGAGAATGAAGAACGGCGTTAAAAGCAAAAAAAGCTTTACGACAAGACCGATAAATTCTGAAATGCTCATTTTTCAGCGTTTGTTCAACTGATCCTGAAGTTCGGCATCGGCCGCAAGGACCTGAGCTTGTTGTTCTTTACGGAACTCGTGAAGTTTCTTACCAAGTTCGGGATCGTTCAGAGCAAGGATGGAAAGAGCGTAAAGTGCCGCATTTTTTCCACCTGCTTTTCCCGCAGTCACAGCGGCAACAGGAATGCCGGGAGGCATCTGAACGATGGAAAAAAGTGCATCCATACCGTTGAAAGGTGCAGAAGCAACAGGAATCCCAACCACCGGAAGAACCGTATGGGCAGCGATCACACCGCCCAGATGGGCAGCCATACCTGCGGCGCAGATAATGACCTTGAATCCTTTTTCTTCAGCAGTGGCAGCAAATTCAGCCGCTTCAGCAGGGGTACGGTGTGCGGAAAGGACCCTTGCGGTAAACTTCACACCGAACTTATCGAGAATATCAAAAGCGCCCTGGACGATGTCCAGGTCGCTTTTGCTTCCCATTACGATTGCAACAGGAGTGGTGTTCATTTTTTTATTCCTGCTCTTCTTTTGCAGTCACTTCCACATCGGCTTCAGAAACAGCAGTTTCCTGACCGGGAGTGATGAACTCATAAGTCAGCAAGCCTTCTGCGATTTCAAGAAGAGCCACATCAAGGATCTGCTTGGAGTCGCATTTGACCATGGGACGGGCTTTGCCCAGGGCAAGCTGTTTGGCACGTTTGGCGGCAACCACAGAAAGGATCTGGGGATCCGGAATACGTTCTTTAGCTCTGGCAAGATAATCGTTATTCATATAAAAATCCTTTCTCAGTAATCAATGATGTCACGGTTGTTTTCGATCAAACCGGTATCGCCGGAAGTGACCTGTGCAAAACGCTGATTGAATTCGTGGATACCGTTGAGAACATAGCGTTCAGCAACAGCGGCACGGTCGGCGCACTTGGAGCCGTCACGCAGAAGCAGCAGACCGACGAAAATGATGGTTTCCATTTCGACCAGACTCCGAGCCATCATATCGTGATAGGCGGGATTTTTCAGGGAGGAAACGAAATTCACAGCTTCATGCTGTTTTTCCAGCAGTTCCATCAGTTTGTCTCTGAGGAGACCGAGCTTTTCATCGGTAACTTCAGCAGCGACCTCTTTGATACGGGTATCAAGGTGACGCTGGACCACACCGCCGATAGCGGCGACGACCTGAAGCTGAGTGGTACCTTCGTAGATATTGGTGATACGGGCATCACGATAGTAACGCTCGGCATTGAAGTCACGCATGTAACCGGTACCGCCGTGGATCTGGATGGTATCGTAGGCGATCTGGTTGGCACTCTCGGTACAGAGAGCTTTACACATGGGGGTCAGCTGGGCGGCGACACGCTCATAATATTTCTTGAGCTGACGCTGTTCAGGGGTGGGGGTGCCATGGTCAACGATGTGAGAATAAACGTTGCGCAGATCCACGATGCGGGTTGTTTCATAAAGGAGCGCGCGGGAAGCGGTGAGCTTGCACTTCATGGAACTCAGCATGGAGTAGATGGCAGGGAATTTGTCGATGGTGCTTTTGAACTGTTCACGTTCAGCGGCATATTTGCGGGCTTCACGGTAAGCGGCCTCGGCAATACCCAGAGCCTGGGCACTGATGGCGACACGGGCGCCATTCATCAGACTCATGACGTAACGGATAAGTCCCATGCGGCGCTGTCCCACGAGTTTGGCGGGAACATCGTTGAACTGCAGTTCGCAGGTCGCAACGCCGTGGATACCCATTTTATCCTCAATGCGGCGGACCACCAGCTGAGGACACTTTTCAGCGATGAACATGGAAAGACCGCGGGCATCGCTGGTTCCGTCTTCGGAACGGGCAAGGACCAGGTGGACCTGGGCGCAGCCGTTGGTGATGAAGCGCTTCATACCGTTGAGGAACCAGTTGCCTTCGGCATCCTGCCAGGCGCGCAGACGGACACCGGGAAGATCTGAGCCGTAATCAGGCTCGGTCAGGTCCATGGCACCGTCAAATTCGCCGGTGGAAAAGCGGGGCAGATACTCCTCTTTCTGGGCATCGTCACCGAAAACGCAAATGGTTTCGGCGATATCCTGCAGACCGAAAATGTTCTGCAGAGAAGCATCGGCACGGGAGACCATTTCGGTCATCATGGTATAGACAGAAACAGGGAAGTTCAAGCCGCCGTACTGGTGAGGCAGCATAACGCCCATAACACCTGCGGAAGCAAGATCTTTCAGGTTCTGAACGGTCAGGGGATCATAAGTTACCACACCGTCGGCAAACTTTGCGCCGTTAAGATCGACCTCTCTTGCTCTGGGAGCGATACGGTCGGCACTGACTTCACCCACCACGCTCAGGACACGCTCGTAGTTGTCAAGGGCATCGGCAAAGTCAACGGGAGCGCCGTGGTATTTGGCGGCACAGGTGTAGTTTTCTTCCAGCATCCCGACGGATTCGGCAAGGTCGAGATTTTTAAGCGTGAACACCAGGTCACGGTTGTCGGAATAAAAGTTTCCCATATTGAAACAGCTCCTTACTGCTTGGATTTGAAGGCTTTGATCATCTGCGGGATCACAGTGTTGAGATCACCGACGATGGCATAATGGGCGCAACTGAAAATCGGTGCGTCAGGATCGGTATTGATGGCGATGATCTTTTTGGAGTCCGCCATACCGGCACGATGCTGGATGGAACCGGAAATACCGCAGGCGATGTAAAGACGGGGACGGACAGTCACACCCGTCTGACCGATCTGATAATCGTGAGAGATCCAACCGGCATCAACAGCGGCACGGGAGGCACCGACTTCGCCGCCCAGAGCTTCGGCAAGGTCATAGATGAGCTTGAAGTTCTCTTTGGATCCCACGCCGTAACCGCCGGCGACGATGATCTGGGCACCCTGAAGATCCACCTCTTTGTCGGCACGGACACGCTCAAGGACCTTGATGACCGTTTCGGCATCAGAGAGGGAAACTTCGACCTTTTCCACTTCGCCGGTGCGGGAAGTGTCAGGTTCGCCCAGTTTCATAACGCCTTCACGGACCGTCACCATCTGGGGGTCATCCCAGGTATTGACGATCGTGGCGATGATGTTTCCGCCGAAAGCGGGGCGGATCTGCATCAGTTTATCGGTGTAGCTTTTGCCGTTTTTCTTATCTTCAAAATCGTCGATCTGGAGATCGGTACAGTCGGCAGTAAGACCTGCCAGCTTCTCGGAAGCCACACGGGGAGCAAGTTCCCTGCCCTTCAGAGTGGCGCCGAAAAGCAGAATATTGGGCTTGTGTGCCTTGATCAGGTCCATGATGACTCTGGCATAGGGCAGCACGGTAAAAGGCTCAAGGCGGGGATCTTCGGCGAGGAAGACCTTGTCGCAGCCGTAATGGAACAGCTCAGGGACAGCGCCTTCAAGTTTATCGCCGAGAAAGACAGCTTCAAGTTTCACACCGAGACGGTCGGCAAGTTCACGTCCTTTGCTGACGAGCTGGAGACTCACGGAAGCGATTTTTCCGGCTTCCTGTTCAACAAAGACCCAGACATTTCCTCTTTTTTCGCACATATTCATCACCCCAGAGTGTGATCGCTGATAAGTTCATGGATAAGCTCATTGATCCCGGCTTCGGTGGGTTCAACCTGCTTGGCTTCGCTGGCGGTGAGGATGACGCTCATCACCTGTTTGACCTTGGTGGGGGAACCGGCAAAACCGACCCGGTCGGGGGCGGCGTTGACATCGGCGGCGCTCCACTCTTCGATAAGGAGACCAGCCTTTTCAAGTTCCGCGACCTTTGCGGCGCACTCTTCGGGGGTAAGAGGCGTCTTACCGGCGGGACGAGCCACTTCGCTTTTGGTGCGGGCGTTCTTGAAGTGCATGATGTTGTGGGCATTCATGGGACGGGGATCATTGGCATCGATCACCGTCAGCAATGCGGGCATGGGAGCCTGCAGGATCTCATAACCGCCTTCGATGGCACGGCGGACGGTAATGGTCTTGTCAGCAAGTTCTTTGACCTCTTCCACATAGCAGAGCTGGGGAATGGCAAGTTTTTCGGCGATCTGGGGACCGACCTGCGCGGTATCACCGTCAATGGCCTGTCTGCCGCAGAGAACGAGATCGATATCGCCCAGTTTTTTGACGACACAGCTCAAAGCGTAGCTGGTCGCCAGAGTATCGGCACCTGCCAGAGCACGATCGGTCAAAAGGATGGCACGGTCTGCGCCGCGATAAAGTGAAGCACGCAGAACTTCTGCCGCAGCGGGCATACCCATCGTTGCAACGGTCACATGGACACCGTAGCGTTCTTTGAGCTGAAGTGCAAGCTCCAGAGCATTAAGATCTTCCGGGTTGAATATAGCCGGAAGTGCGGCACGGTTCACGGTACCTTCGGGGGTCATTGCCTCCCCGCTGATATTCTGGGTATCCGGAACCTGCTTTACAAAAACAAGGACCTTTTTACTCACTTGGTCATACTCCCTTTTTTGAGTTAGGGTACAAAAACACATATTATAATATAGCACAACAACTTGAAAAAATCAAATAAGGAGTTTGCTTTTCCCTTTTCGCATCATGCCTTTTCAAGGGTGAATCCGCGGACTTTTCTGCCTTCCAGCGGGATTTCCACACCGGATTTGAGCTGAGAACCGGAAAACTTGCCGAAAACTTTCAATGTTTCCATATCGGTCAAAGTCCAGCTCTCTTCTCCGGGAACGGGGAACTTGACCATCTGGGAACTGACACCGGAGTTGTTGGCAAAAACAGCGGCGATACCGTTGCCGCTTTCACGGGACCAACGGAAATATCCGTCGCAGGAGCAAGCGGGATCATCGGAGTTCCGGGTATCCCGCCAGGTCTGCATCTCAGTCAATGCTCCGGAAGCGGAAATGCGTTTGAAAGAGGCAAAAATATTTTTTGCCGAAGCTCTTTCTGCGGCGTCCAGTGTGCGCAAGTCGCCAGCCATGAGGGGATTTCCCGCCATGGAGGTATAGAGAGCCTCGACCGCCTCACCGTGCTGCAGTTCGATGAGACTGCCGGACACTCTTTCCGGAGGCAGCATGGCAGTAAAGGCGTAGATCGCCTCACGGACCATCCTGACATCATAGAACTTCTCATCGGTGGACAGATTGGAAACATGCTGGATATCGCTGTACTGCAAACCCGCCACGCCGGGGAACTCGGTTCCGAAAACTTCAAAACTGTAATCCAGACAGAGGTCGGGCATTCTCTTTTTGAGGTTCTGACGCACTGCATACAATCCGGCATACTGTTCGATCACCGCATCTTCGCCGTTGCGATGACGGTGGTTTCTGGCGTAGCATCCTGACGGCAGAACGCCGTAGGGGCTGAGGATATTGCTGAAATCCATCTTGAAATAGGCAAGACCGTACTCTTTTGCCAGAGACTCCAATTTGTCTGAGATATGCTCAACATGGTCTGAACCGAAACAGCGGATGGCAGTTTCACCGCTCATTTTCATCTTGCCGTTTTCCATCAGGCAGTTCGTTTCAGAGCGGGAGCCGACGTCACCGTAATCAGTTCCGATATTGAACCAGAGTCCGAACTTCAGATCCTTTTTACGCAAATCCGCAGCGACAGCCTCAAGTCCGTTGGGGAACTTCTCTGTATCGACCTGCCATTTTCCATCAACGAACCAACCGTCATCAAGGACCAATATATCAAATCCGACTTCCCGGGCGACACCGGCAATATCGCTGATCAGAGATTCGCTGATATCTTTGAGGAAGGGGATCCAGGTGCAGTACATGGGACCTGCAACGGAGGTCAATTCAGGCATGGAACGGCGGACCATCTCTCTGAAGTCGTTTCTGCCGCCGCAATCCTCAAGGCTGCCTTTGTAAAGAACAAAGTACACTTCAGCACTTTCCCAGCTCTCGCCGGGGGCAATATACTTTTTGAAAAGCGGCGTGGAAAAAGAGTATCCGTACCGGGCGCCCGTATCCCAATGGGGATAACACATGACATAACGCAGAGATCCGGGGATCGCACTGCCGGTGAAACATCCCATCTCCGCCCCCGCATCGTGGAAACGGAGCATGTCATCTGAGCCGGTAATGGTGAACTGGGGCAAAGCGGGGATCCTGCCCTGTTCACGGAAAATTTGAACATTGACATAGTTGCGGGGAGCAAGATTGAAAGTGTCAATGATAAGTTGTGAAAGTTCAAGTTCCGCCTTTCCGGCAGCTTCGAACCGGATCGAACGAATTGCACCCGGCAGATCGGGATAGACCGTTGAAACGATCACCGCACGCCCCAGAGCTCCGGGCAGATCAAAGGTGATCTCAAGGATCTCGGCACCTTTGGCGCCTTTTTTGATCTCATGACCGCTGTAAGTCAATTTCTGTGCGCCGGGGGCATAACCGGAGCAGGAAATGCCGTTGACGGTAAAAGAAAAATCAAGCACATCGCTGACCACAGAAAATTCATGCCCGTCAAGGGTGCAGCTGACAGTGCGCAATCCGTCAGCATCAAGCTGCATTTTTCTGGAAAAACGGCTGTTTTCCAGAGAAAATATTCCTTTTTCAAAAGTTATCATATTTCAATATTCCCGGTATAGTTTATTTATTTGTTGAGAGCCTTCGCACCGATATCGTGACGGTAGAATCCGCCCTCAAAAGAGATTTTTTCAACACCGGCATAGGCGTTGGCGATGGCCTGAGCGATATCATCGCCCAGAGCGGAAACACCCAGCACACGGCCGCCGGAAGTGACGATTTCTCCATTCTCGCCTGCGGCGGTTCCGGCGTGGAACACCACAGCACCTGCGGTGGCGGCATCTGCAAGTCCGCTGATCGCCTTGCCTTTGCTGTAACTGCCGGGATATCCGCCGGAAGCCATAACCACTGAAACGGCGGCTTTGTCGCTCCAGACAAGTTTCGCTTCGCTGAGCTTGCCCGTGGCGGTTTTGTGGAGGACATCGTACCAGTCACCGCAGAAGCGGCGCATGACAGGCTGGATCTCAGGATCACCGAAACGGACGTTGAATTCCAGCACTTTGGCACGGTTTTCGTGGATCATGACACCCACAAAAATCACACCTCTGAAATAAAGTTTTTCCTGCTTGATACCTTTGAGGAAAGGCTGGAGGATCTCATTTTCGATCTGCCGCCACACGGTATCGTTGACCACGGGAGCGGGGGAATATGCCCCCATGCCGCCCGTATTGGGGCCCTGGTCGTTGTCGAAGACCCGCTTGTGGTCCTGGGAGGAAACGAGGGGGACGATGGTATTGCCGTCGCAGAGGGCGAGAATGGAAGCCTCTTCGCCAAGCAGACACTCTTCGATGACCACTTTTGCTCCGGCTTTGCCGAAAGTACCCTCAAAACAGCCGTGGAGAAACTCCAGAGCCTCTTCGCAGCTGTTGGCAACGAGAACGCCCTTACCGGCGGCAAGTCCGTCGGCTTTGACGACGATCTGGGAAACGCCGGAAGCGTATTCTGCCTTGATATACTCTGCGGCAGGTTCCTCAGAGACAAAGACAGCAGCTTTGGCAGTGGGGATGCCGCAACGCTCCATGAAGGACTTGGCATAGGATTTGCTGCCCTCAAGCTGGGCGGCTTTCCGGTCAGGACCGAAAACCGTAAGGTTACGGCTTTTGAAAACATCAACGAGACCGGCACAAAGAGGGGCTTCAGGTCCGACGATGGTCAGATCGATATGTTCACGTTCTGCAAATGCAGCGAGTTTTTCCAATTCATCTTCCTTGATCGGCAGACACTCGGCGATGGAGGCGATTCCCGCATTACCGGGGGCGCAATAGACCTTACCGACTTCAGAACTGCAGGTAAGCTGCCAAACCAGAGCGTGTTCACGCCCGCCGGAACCGACGACTAAAACTTTTTTCATTTTTATCTCTCCCATAAGAGTTGTTCGACATATTCACGAACCTTGCGCAAATTTTCCACAGTGGGAAGCGCAGGAAAATCAGAAAAACGGTATTCAAGATTGCAGGGACCGGTATAACCGTTCCGGCGCAGATCGGCAAAAGTGCGTTTCAGATCAATGACACCGGTGCCGGGGGGCATGTGATCCTCCCACTCGCCCATGTTGTCGGAAACGTGGATATTGTGGATGAGACCGTTGCAGTTGTCGCAGACTGCAGTCAGATCTTCGTGGATATTGGAGTGGTTGATATCGATGGTCATCCGCAAATCATCTTTCTGGAAAGAACGGACAAAAGCGGCGATCTCGGCACTGTCGGGATAACGTTCATTCTGTTTGGGCTTGTAAGGAGCCGTTTCAATGCAGAGCGTAAAGCCCAATTTGGAATAGAATTCATAAAGTTTCTCGACCATTCTGCGGAAGTTTTTTCCGTAAACGGGATCATTGAAACGGTCAAGGTAATGCTCCACCACAGGACAGGGGGCAAATTCAGCCAGAGCCTCAACGCGGGCACATGCCGCATCCACACCTTTCTGAAGCTCCGCCTCGCTCCCCGTGAGGGGACCGCCGTAAATGCCGTGGATCGACCACACCTTGATACCGGATTTGCGGATCTCTTCGATTTCGCCTTTGCGCTGACGGCGGGAAAGCTCCACCATGGTGTAGCCTGCCTGCTGAGCCAGCTCCAGAAAGTGTCCGAGGGTACGGTCTTCACCGTTATCTGCGCCGAAAACACTGGTACTCAGACTGACCTGATCTATGGTTTGCATCATTTATCCTCCCAAATAAAATTCGATTGATCGAAACTTTGCAGACGGTACTCTCCCCGCCACTGTCTTTCGTTGTAAAATTCTGCGGCGGCATTGCCGCTGCGGCGTGACCACTGGCGCATGACTTCGCTGTTGATGGGGATCGCCTGATGGTAGAAGCCGTTGGCAAAGACACGGACCAACAGCCATTCGCAGGGAAACTGGGGCGGCTGAGGCAGATTCAGCTGGCGCATGGCGCCGAAAGCGGCGTTGCTGCAGATATTCTGATGACCGGCGTAGATCCGGACACCTTTTTTCTGCATCAGTTCCAGAAGTTCCTTATGTTCAGCCCCGTTTTTGATCCCCACATTTGGATTGTGGTCGATCCGCGGGGGAGCCAGAAAATGGTAATGGGTGCAGACGATGACTTTTTCATCTTTTTCCAGCGCCTCTTTTATGACACCGGCATCTTCAGGAAGAAGCCGTCCGCTTGAGGTATCGACACCGATCCAGGTGAAGCCGTATTTTTTGAAGCAAAAACGGGCTGCACCGAAATACTTTTCCCAGCCTCCCCGGTCAGGATAGTCGTGATTTCCGGGGATAAGATGCAGGGGCAAAGGTGCTTTATCAAGAAGTGCCTTGCAGTACACATATTCATCTTCGGTCCCCATATTGGTGATGTCGCCGGGGATGACGGCAAATTCAGCTTTGAGTTCGGCGGCTTTCTCAAGGACCTCTCTCAGGATCGCGGCGGATTCGATAAAAAATCTGCCTTTGCGGTTCTCATCTTTCAATGACACATGAGGATCGCTGATCAAAGCAAAACGCCCCAATTCCTCACCGACAGGAGCGGGAAGCGTGGTAAAATCGAGGGCAACGCCTGAAAGTTCCCCGTGATAGCTTTTTCCCGGTTCAAGACCGCTGACGGCAAAACGCCCGGTCCCTGTGGCTTCAACAGACTTGTATTCAACACCGTTGAGAGTAAGCACAGCAAAGCCAGCCCCGTCGAGTTCATAACTGAAAAGGGCTGAATTCTCAGTAACATTGATGATATCTGCGTAGTTCATTTTATTAATATACCTCTGAAAAGTTCCTGTTGCAAGTCAAAAAGTGTCCGCAAGAGAAGCAAACACAGACAAATCCCGTAAATTTCCGGCGGCATGAACCAGAGAAGAAGCATCAGAAGCAGAAAAATCCCCAAGGTGATTTTTCCGGATTTGCTCATTACGGATGAAAAAACATCCCTGACACCGCCGCAGAAAGCTGCGATAAATACGGGAAACGCCATCATAATAAAACGCCGGGCGTCACAGTAGGTGTGGGTGTACCCCAGAAAGAAAAGGATCAGCGGCACCGAAAGCAAAGTCAGCAAACTCCGGGTCGTGCGATCTTTGAGAAATCCAAGGCCCATGATCCCCGCCATCATCAGAAAACTGTTGGCTCCGGCAAGGAAACGCAGATTCTGCCACTCAAGAAGCGTGTACCAGTTGAATCCGGTATCAGGCCGTTTTTCCGGCGGAAAGTCCAGATAATGCAGCACATATCCGAAAGTCAGGGGATCGCCGAATTGATATCCGTTGACCAGCAGCTGCCAGCCGAAAATGGCAAAAAATCCCCCTGCCCCGCAGCCGGTAAGTTTCAGAAGTGTTTTCCACTCTTTGAGATCGATTTTTTCAAGACAGATACAAGCCAGAGCGGGGGCAAAAAAGATGTAATTGATCCGGACCAGACAGCAGAATCCGTAAGCGGCACCGATAAAAAATGTGTTCCATGGTGTCAATTTGAGTTTTTGAGCCAGCAGCACGGTTCCGAGAACAAGAGTCAGACCGGGCATATCGCTCATGGCGTTGAATCCGCCGTTGATACAGACACTGTAAAAGCGCCACCAGTCGGAAACGCCTTCAAGAAAACAGGGCAAAGCCGCAAAGGAACGGAAAATGCGTTGATCCCAGAGTTCGGCGTGATAGATGAAGAAAGGATAAAGCGCCCAGATCAGGATCGCCGCAAAAGCAGTTCCGCTCCTGAAATTCAGATTTTTCAGGATGAAGAAGAAAAATCCCATGGCAAGGGGCGCCAGCACCAGAGCATCGAAATAACTGAATGCGATGGCGATATCATAATACGCCTTTGCTCCGGTCAGGAGAACAAAAGGAAGATAGAGAATGCCAAGCCCCACAGTAAAGTTCCACGGACCGGCACAGGAGCCGTGCAGCAGATCATACACCACCTTGAAATATCCCGGTTCATCCGCTGCAGAAGGGAGGGCATTGCCCCAGAAAGCGGTTTCAAGGAGCATCAATATCTGCCGGATCAACACGGCGATCATGATCAGTGAAAAACTTTCGTACAGGGAATTTTCCTGCACAATGCCCTTTTTTCTGTTGCGGAAAAAAAGGAGCGTCAGCACACAAAGGGTCGATATCAGCACGGCACAGAGAGCCGTCTGCCACTGGAATCCGGAAAGAAGAAAACGGGGCGTTCCTTCCGGCGTCACCGTTACATCGGCACTGACAAATCCCCCCTCTTTCAAGGGGGCAAAGTCGCTGTAATAAGCAATGGGGTGGCGATTGGAAAAACAGCGCACAGCGGGGGCGGAAGTTTCATATTTCCCCGGAGGAAGGACCTGCAGGATTTTTGAAAACACATCCGCTTTTTCAAAAACAGGCGCGGGAGAGTGCAGTTCTATTTCACCTCCCCCGCAAAAAAAGGGCGTTATTGCAAAAAATGCAAAGACGGCCTTAAACAGCGCCGATAAAAGGATATTGCCGGCCATCTTCATGACTGTCCAATCCATATCCGATCAAGTAGCGATCAGGGGCATGAAATGCGCAAAACTCAGGCATGATCATGTCCTCCTTGCGGGGCACATCTTTGACCACTGCGACAGCGGCTTTGACACTCAAAGCCCCCTTTTCCAACATAAAGGAGCGCAGTTCCGAAAGCGTAAAACCGGTATCGAACACCTCATCGACAAGAAGCACATGGCGCTGAGCCACATCCATTTTCAGCCGGGAGCGGAACTCCAGTTTGCCTGAACTTTCATGCCCCTGATAGCTGGAAACGGAAACGGAGTCGATCCAGAGGGGCGTTTCAATCGCCCGCACCAGATCAGCACCGAAAATCATGCCGCCGGTCATAAGGACGACCACGGTCAAAGGTTTGCCCTGATAAAAAGCACTGATTTCCCCTCCCAGCTCTGCGACCCGTTTGGAGATCTCCTCTCTGCTGAAAAGGGTTTCGATACCTGGCTGTTTCATCAGGATTCCTCAAGCATTTCTTTGATGACGGCAAGGATCTCACTCGCTTCGCTCATTCTGCCGATACCGTCATCGCCGCAGGCGACACGTCCGGCGGCGGGGCCGATGATCCTGATGCCGTGTGAAGCCAGCTTCTCAATATTTTCCTGACAGGTCCAGTGGCGCCACATATTGGGATTCATGGCGGGAGCAATGGCAGCCTTGCCGTTAAAAGTTGCGGCAAAGGTGCTTAAAGCATCGTCAGCGATACCGTTGGCATATTTGGCGATAAAGTTCACAGTTGCAGGAGCGGTGATAAAAAGCTCCGCACTCTGAGCGAGGGCGACATGCTCCGGCTGCCACTGGGGAAGCTCCCAGAGAGAAGTGATGACCGGATTGCGGGAGAGAGTCCTGAAGGTCAGAGGCGTCACAAATTTGACGGCATTTTCCGTCATAATGACCTGCACTTCAAATCCGGCTTTGACCAGATCACTGCAAAGCTGGGCGCTTTTGTAGGCGGCGATACCGCCTGTAACCCCGAGGGCGATAAGAGTTTTACTCATTAAAAGATCTCTTTCTTGAGCGTTTTGGTAAGATAACGCAAAGAACGCAGGACCGCAGTCAACTCTCCGGCGGCACGTTCCAAATCATCGTTGACGATGATGTAGTCGTAAAGTTTGTAGTTTGAAAGCTCTGCTTTTGCAGCACCGAGACGGAGCTGGAGCTGTTCTTCCGTTTCGCTGCCCCTGCCCCGCAAACGTTCCTCAAGGGATTCCAGAGAGGGGGGCGCAATGAGGATAAAATGGGCAGACCGGGCGATTTCAGGAGACTTTTCAGCTGCGGCACGGATCTGTTTTGCTCCCTGCACATCGATATCGAGCAAAACCTGTTCCCCTTTTTCAAGGCGTGACAGGGTCTCGCTTTTCAAAGTGCCGTAACGGCGTGCAAAGATACCGGCGTATTCCAGAAAACCGTCATTTTTCACCTTTTCTTCAAACTCTTCAGGCGAAAGGAAGTAATATTCCCTGCCGTGGAGTTCTCCGGGACGGGGAGAACGGGTCGTGCATGAGATGGAAAACTGCAAATCCGGCAAAACAGCTCTTGCTTTGCCGACCAGCGTGGATTTCCCCACGCCGCTTGGACCTGAAATAACGATCAGATTGCCGTAACGTTCAAATTGATTCATCTGAAAAAGCTCCGCATAATTTCTGCCAGTCAGGAAAGTTCCACTTTCCGGGAAAATCTCTGCACTGGACCGGTTTTACCACATCTATGGAGCAACAGGCAAGCCCCGTCTCATCGACAGTCAGATATTCACAGCTGCCGTCGGCTTTCTCGATCAGACTCAGATGTCTGCGGTCAGGGGTGAGGCGGGTATGGGCGTCAAAAAACTCCATTTCGGACATATTGAGAAATGCCGCAATTTTCTCAGCTTCGCCCGGTTCCAGTTTTACGGCACCGGGCCAGCGGCAGCAGTTGCCGCAACGGCGGCATTTGAATTCTTTCACGATCAGAAGCTGTCCAGAGTCAAATCATCGTTTTTGATATCGATCAACAGGAGTCCGAGGGCAAAGTCGACCCATTCCATGGGGTGGATGTAGAGATCGCCGTCGATCAGGAATCCGAGAGAACCGCCGATCGCCCAGTAGTCACGGGGACCTTTGAAGAAATCATAGGTGCGGACGGTGGGATCAGGGACACCGGCACGCATTTCCACATAGTTATCCACCCAGGGGGAGTTGGACAGCATGGAAAAATGCTCTTCGCCGATGCTGATGAGAGAGTAGTACCACATCTCTTCGATACCCACGCCATACTGACGGTTGTGGGCCTTGTAAAGTTTTGCGGTGGTTCCCCATCCGGCGCCGACGTCGATGGCACGGGTACACATCAGACGTGCCTGAGCCACAACACCTGCGCCCAGATTGAGGGTGAACATATCAAGGGCATCCAGCAGACGGTTGGGAACGTAAAAGACCAGTTTTTCGGGCAAACGGTCAATAAACTCCTGAGAAGCTGATTTTTCGGCAGCGCCGAGGGGGGCGGAGAAGATCATTCCGGCAAGCAGAGCCACCGCAAGAAACAGTTTTTTCATCTTTCAAAAATCCTTTCTGATATGTTTGTTGGACAAATGCACGCTTTATAAACTAATATCGTTTCACCAATTTTGCAAGAGAAAAAGAGAGAATTTTTCATTATTTTCCACTTTTTTCTGTTTTTTCAGGACTAAAAGCGGCTCCCGGATGATATTTTTCTTGACAATTTCAATAAGAGGCGTTATATTATGTAGAAATAAATTAGGCTGGATCCATCAGATCACCTGTGGAATTCAGTCGTTGCCCTGGTCCGAAAAATCAGAATCTTCCGATCTTCCGGGAAATGGCAACGGGATTCCGCTTGCGGACGCCGCAACGGTCTGATCCATTCAGCCGCATCTGCCAAAAACATAAAGGAAAAGAAAAATGGCTGAAGAAAAAATCGTTTTTGAGTTCGATCTGAACAGAACCATGGAAATTTCCACCGGTAAAGTCGCAGGTCTCGCCAATGGTTCCTGTCTGGTCCGTCAGGGCGACACCGTTGTTCTCGCCGCCGCCTGTTCCGGCGCAGCAAAAGAGGGTGCCGACTTCTTCCCCCTCCAGATCGACTATCGTGAAAAGTACAGTGCCGCAGGCAAATTCCCCGGCGGATATATCAAACGCGAAGGCCGTCCCTCCACCAAGGAGATCCTGACCTGCCGCATGATCGACCGTCCCCTGCGTCCCCTCTTCCCCAAAGGCTTCTTCAACGAAGTCCAGATCCAGTGCCTGCTTCTCAGTGCCGACGGTGTCAATGAACCTGATGTTCTCGCCATGGTCGCCGCTTCTGCAAGTCTGATGCTTTCAGATCTGCCTTTCCAGGGCCCTGTGGGTGCCGTCCGCGTGGGCAAGGTCGATGGCAAATATGTGGTCAACCCTACCCGTGAACAGATGAAGCACAGCACCCTTGACCTGATCTACTCCGGTACCCCCGATTTGGTCATCATGATCGAAGGTGAAGCTGAGTTCGTTTCTGAAACTGAAATGCGTGAAGCGATGTATGTCGCCAACGAAGCTATCAAAAAACAGTGCCAGGCCCAGATCGAACTTGCCGCAAAAGCCGGACGCGCCAAGAAAGAGTATCACTACTACCTCGTTCCCGAAGCGCTCCAGAAGGCTCTCGAAGAGTTCTGCGCCGCCCGTAACATCGAAACCGTCTGCACCACCCCCGGCAAAGAGGATCGCATCAACGCTCTTGACGCCCTGCTTTCCGCCGCCCGCGAGGCTCTGCGTGCCGACTTCGCCGATATGAGCGATGAAGATTTCAAGATCGAAACCGCCAAAGGTTTTGACGACTACGTCCGTGATGTGACCCGTCGTCTGATCCTCGAAAAACAGTTCCGTCCCGACGGTCGTTCCATCACCGATATCCGTCCCCTTTCCGCTGAAGTCGCCGTTCTGCCTGTGGTTCACGGCAGCGCCCTCTTCTCACGCGGAGAAACTCAGGCCATGGTCATCACCACCCTCGGCAACGAAAAAGATGCCCAGGAATTCGATGATCTTTCCAGCGCCACCGGTGTCGGGTTCAAACGTTTCTATCTGCACTACAACTTCCCCAACTTCAGCGTTGGTGAAGTGGGACGTATCGCCGGTCCCGGACGCCGTGAGATCGGTCACGGCAATCTGGCTGAGCGTTCCGTTGCCAAAGTCATGCCCAAAGATTTCCCCTATGTTGTCCGCTGCGTTTCTGAGATCATGAGCTCCAACGGTTCGACCTCCATGGCTTCCGTCTGCGGTGCCACCCTCTCTCTGATGGATGCCGGTGTCCCCATCACCGCCCCTGTGGCAGGTATTTCCTGCGGACTTGTGACCGGCGACAACGGCGAACGCCTGCTGTTGACCGACATCCTCGGCGCAGAAGACCACTTCGGCGATATGGACTTCAAGGTCTGCGGTACCCGTGACGGTATCACCGGATTCCAGCTCGACCTCAAGCTCCCCGGTATCCCCATCGACCTGCTCTGCGAAGGTATGGAGCGCAACCGCATTGCCCGTATGAAGATCCTCGATGTCATCGAAAACTGCATCGCAGCTCCCCGTGCTGAAATCAGCCCCAGAGCTCCCAGACTTGAAGTCATCAAGATCAACCCCGACAAGATCGGTGCCCTCATCGGTCCCGGCGGTAAAAATATCCGTGCCATCACCGAAGAAACCGGAACCTCTATCGATATCGACGACGACGGCAGCGTGAAGATCATGGCTGCCAATGCTGAACAGCTCGCCGCAGCAGTCGAAAGAGTTCTCGGCTCCACCGCTGAAGCGGAAGTCGGCAAGATCTATCGCGGCAAAGTCATCACCATCAAAGACTTCGGCGCTTTCGTTGAAATCATCCCCGGCGTTGAAGGTCTGCTTCACATTTCCGAAATGGCAGACTACCGTGTCAACAAAGTAACCGACATCTGCTCCGAAGGTCAGCTGGTCACTGTCAAAGTCATCGACATCGACCCCGCCTCCGGCAAGGTCAAACTCAGCCGCAAAGCTGCTTTGAAAGAGATGGACGAAAAATAAAAAACGTTCCTTGAGAAACAAATCAAGGCGGCTTTTCCGGAAAAATTTCCGGCAGAGCCGCTTTTTTTACAGGAGATATTTTATGGGAGCAATCGAAAAAGGACTCAAAGGCAGTGAAATCGTCATCCGGTGTCTTGAAGAACTGGGTGTCGAAATCATTTTTGCCTATCCCGGCGGACAAGCCATTGAACTGCATCAGGCTTTGAGTCACTCCGATAAACTGCGGGTCATTCTTCCCCGCCACGAACAGGGGGGAGCCTTCGCCGCTGTCGGCTACGCCCGTGCAAGCGGCAAAGTCGGTGTCGCCATGGCGACCAGCGGTCCCGGGGCAACCAATCTTGTCAGCGGCATTGCGGATGCTTATATGGACTCTGTTCCCACAGTTTTTATCACCGGTCAGGTTTCCACCAGATTCATCGGCAAAAACGTCTTTCAGGAAACAGACATCATCGGTGTCACCCGTCCTATCGTCAAACACAGTTTTCTTGTCCTCGACATCAGAGAACTTGCTGATATCATGACCCGTGCGTTTAAGATCGCCGCCTCCGGGCGTCCCGGTCCGGTTGTGGTGGACATCCCCAAAAATATCCAGCAGGCGATTTACGACTTTGACCCTTCCGAGGTCAAATTCTCTGTCACGCCCCCGGTCAAAGCCGCCGAAAGCGACATTGCAACTTTTCGCCGGATGCTCAGAGAGTCTGAACGCCCCTGTCTCTGTCTCGGCGGCGGCATCATCTCTTCCGGCGCCGCCGCAGAAGCTGTTGAATTTGCCGAAAAGTTCAATCTGCCCGTCGTCACCACTCTTATGGGTGTCGGCGCCATCCCTGACGACCACCCCCTGTCGCTCCGGTGGCTCGGTATGCACGGAACAGTCGGAGCCAACTACGCCGCCAACGAAAGCGATCTTTTCATCTCTCTGGGCGCCCGCTTTGACGACCGTGTGACGGGCAACGCTGAAAAATTTGCCCGGAACTCAAAAATCATTCACGTTGACATCGACGATTCTGAAATCAACAAAAACAAAGTCGCCGATCTGGGGATCCTTGCCGATGTGAAAGAGGTCCTCAAAGTGATGAACGCCAAGCCTGAGTACAAGGAGCGCGCCCCCTGGTTTGCAAAAATCAGAGAGTGGCAGAAAAAGTATCCTTTTACATTTAAAAAGCAGCCGGGCAGACTTCATGCCCAGCAGGTCATCAAGACCCTTTCCAGGATGACCGGGGGCAATGCTGTGATCGTCCCCGGCGTGGGACAGCATCAGATGTGGAGTGCCCAGTTCTACGACTACAAGTTCCCCCGTCAGCTTCTCACTTCCGGAGGTCTGGGAGCCATGGGCTTCGGACTTCCCGCAGCCATGGGTGCCAAAGCCGCCCTGCCGGAAAAAACGGTCATCAATATCGACGGTGACGGAAGTTTCCAGATGAATATTCAGGAGCTGGGAACTCTGGCCATTGAGGAACTGGATGTCAAGATGGTGGTCATCAACAATATGCACCTGGGCATGGTGGCGCAGTGGGAAGACCTGTTTTACAACCACCGCCGGGGCAACACGGTTCTGGGAAGAGCCAAGGGCGGCACTCCGCTCTGCCAGCAGAAATGCGGCAGTTGCGACGGAACCCGGTGCAGCGGAGGGCCCTACCCCGACTTTGTGACTATCGCCTCAGGCTACGGCATCCCCGGACGCCATGTTTGGAAAGAAGAAGAACTGGAAGAAGCTATTGCAGAAATGCTCAACTCCAAAGGTCCTTATCTCCTTGATATCCACACGCCTTACGAGTGCAAAGTGCTGCCGATCATCCCTCCCGGCGGCGATTATACTCAAGTTATTACGGAGAATGAGTGATGGATCTTCATATCACACCTTCACGCATCAACGGTTCTCTCGGAGTTCCCGGTTCAAAATCCCACACCATCCGCGGTGTGATTTGCGGGATCCTTGCTGACGGAAAAAGTATTCTGCGCTATCCCCTTGAATCCGATGACACCCGCGCCGCCATCGGTGCTGCAAGGGCTCTGGGCGCCGAAGTTGTGCAGAATGATGACTTCTGGGAAATTTCCGGATGCGGCGGCGTTTTTCAAGCCCCCGAAAAAACCATCGACATGCTCAACTCCGGGACTTCCCTGCGTCTTTTTTACTCCTGCGCCGCCCGACAGGATTTCCCTGTCACCTTTGACGGAGATGCCTCGCTCCGCACCCGCAAGATGGCGACGCTCATAGAAACTCTTGAGTCTCTGGGATGCCGCTGCACCTCTGTCAACGGCAAGTGTCCCGTTTCCATCTGCGGTCCGGTCAGAAGCGGCAAGGCTCAGGTAGACGGCGAAAGCTCTCAGTTTTTGAGTTCCCTGCTTTTCGCCCTGCCCTTTGCAGATGGCGAATTTGAACTCGAACTGCCCTTTCTCAACGAAAAACCCTACGTGGGCATAACTTTGTCGTGGCTGGATTTTCTGGGGATCAAGTACGAAGTTTCCTCCGACTGGCTCCACTGGCACATCAAAGGCAATCAGAAGATCAATGCCTTTGAACGGGCGATCCCTGCCGATTTTTCCACGGCAGCGTTCCCCCTTGCCGCAGGCGTCATCGCCGGAGGATGCCTCGAAATGACCAATCTGGACTTCAATGACTGCCAGGGGGACAAAGCGGTCTTTGAACACTTCAAAACCATGGGCGCCCAGCTGGAATACGGCAAAACCCTGACGGTCAGAGGAGGTGTCAAGCTCAAACCCGGTGTTTTCGATCTCAACGCCACGCCGGATGCGCTCCCTGTTATGGCTGTCGCCGCCGCTTTTGCGCAAGGCGAGACACGCCTTGTCAATGCGCCTCAGGCACGGATCAAAGAGACTGACCGTATCGCCGTCATGGCCCGGGAACTGACCAAGATGGGCGTTGCCGTTGAGGAACTCCCCGACGGACTTGTCATTCACGGGACCGGCAAGGTCAAAGGCGCGCAAAACCTCGACAGTCACGGCGACCACCGTATCGTCATGTCCCTTGCTGTGGCAGCCCTCGGCGCCGAGGGCGAAAGCGTCATCAGCGAAGCGGAATGTGCCGGAGTCACTTACCCGGGATTCTTTGAAACCTTCAAAAATCTGGGAGCCAAATTTGAGTTGAAATGATTTTTCACTTCAACTGCCTGAAAATGAGAGATTCTTGAAATTCCCCCGGATATTTTTATATTTTTCCTGCCAATATCCCCTCTTTTGTAAAAAAAACGGTATATTGTCAGGATTTTTTTGCTTCAAAGGTTGAAAAAACTATAATATTGGTGTATATTAGAATGATTTATTATAAAGATCAACAAAATTTTATGGAGCAGAAGATGAGTGACGACTGTTGCTGTCGCCAGACAGCATCCCCGCTGACCATCGGCGGATGGAGTTTGAACATACCTGAGTATTGCAACTGTGCATACGATGTTATCGACCGTTATGCGGTTGAAGATCCTGACAGACTTGCCATAATCTGGGCAAATCAGGAAGGAGAGGAAAAGCGTTTCACCTTTGCGGACCTTTCCCGCCTTTCCAATCAGGCTGCCAATATGCTTTATGCCAAGGGCATCCGCAAGGGCGACCGGGTATTTCTGCTTCTGCCCCGTATTCCTGAGTGGTGGATCTTCTCCGCCGCCATTATGAAGCTCGGCGCCATTTCCTGCCCTGCCCCCACGCTTCTCATGCCCCATGATATCCAGTTCCGTATCAACTACGGCAACTTCAAGGCTGTCATTGCCGATCTCGGCGGTGCCGAAAAGGTGGATGAAGTCAAAGCCAACTGCCCCAAACTCGAACACTTTGTCATGGTCGAAGGTGCCAGAGAGGGCTGGGTGGACTATTATGCTGACGTTAAAGAAAATTCTTATTCAGAAGCTGAACTTTCCTGCGGCAAGGTTGCGACTAAAGCCAAAGAACCCATGCTTCTCATCTTCACCTCCGGCACCAGCAAGAACCCCAAACTGGTGCAGCATACCTTTGATTATCCTTTCGGACATCTGGTAACCGGCGGTCTCTGGCACGGTTTGCGCCCCGGAGATCTCCATTTCGCCGTTTCCGATACCGGATGGGGCAAGAATGTTTGGAGCAACTACTTCGGGCAGTGGATGGTGGGTGCGACCCTTTTCATCTATGATATCCGCGGCAAGTTCCACGCCGAGGAGCTTTTCCCGCTCCTTGAAAAATATGAGATCACCTCATTCTGTGCGCCCCCCACCATTTACCGTATGCTGGTCTTGAACGACCTGACACAATACAACTTCAAAAAGCTCCGCAGCTGTACGGCTGCCGGTGAGCCGCTCCATGCGGAAACCTGCCGCATCTGGCGTGAAGGCACAGGCATCACCATTCGTGAGGGTTACGGTCAGACTGAGACCGCTTCACTGATCGCCACCTTTGCCGACACCCCCCAGAAGATCGGTTCCATGGGTAAAGCTGCGCCCAACTGGCACATCGAACTCCACGACGACGACGGTGTCGAAGTGCCTCAGGGCGAGATCGGCAGGATCGCCGTCAAAATCTCCGATGGACTCCGTCCCGTGGGACTTCTCGATCAGTACATCGGTGCTGACGATGACAACGCCAGCTACTTTATCAACGGCTACTACTACACCGGCGACAAGGCAAAACTGGATGAAGAGGGTTATTACTGGTTCTGCGGCCGCAACGATGATATCATCAAGAGTTCCGGCTACCGTATCGGACCTCTGGAAGTCGAAGAGGTCATCATGCGCCATGAATCTGTGCAGGAAGTTGCCGTTGTGGGCGCTCCCGATCCCCTGCGCGGTGTGGTCATCAAAGCCTATATCGTTCTGAAAAGCGGTTATACAGGCTCCGATGAGCTTGTTAAAGATATCCAGCACTTTGTCCGGGAAGAAACTGCACCTTACAAATACCCCCGTCAGGTGGAGTTTGTCAAGGCTCTGCCCAAATCCTTTTCCGGCAAGGTCAAACGTGAGATCCTGCGCAAACACGCCGAAAACGGCGGCGAGCTTGTTGTTGACTGATTTCACCCACTGATTTCAGGAGCTGTGCACCATGGAAACTTTGTTGAAACTTGATCGCCCTCTGGCTGTGTTTGATATCGAAAGTACCGGTATCATGCCGACCCGTGACCGTATCGTTGAAATTGCGGTCCTCAAAATCACTCCGGAGGGGGAAAGCCGTTCCACGGTGCGCCGTCTCAATCCTGGAATGCCTATCCCTGCCGCAGCTTCTGCGGTCCACGGTATTTATGATGCTGATGTGGCGGAGTGCCCCACATTTGCGGATATCGCCGAAAAACTTTACAACTATCTTGAGGGCTGTGACCTTGCCGGTTACAATCTGAGTTCTTTTGATATCCCCATGCTGACGACCGAATTCAAGCGTGCGGGGTATGACTTCGACCTTGAAGGGCGCAGAGTCCTTGATGCCTACAATATTTTCTGCAAGATGTTCCCCCGTACTCTGACGGGAGCATACAAATTTTTCTGCGGCAAAGACCTTGAGGGCGCTCACGGTGCCGCTGCTGACACCTCTGCCACCTGGGAGGTTCTTCAGGGGGAACTTGAGAAGTACCCCGAACTGCCCCGTGATGTGGCTGGACTTGCGGCGTTCTGCGAACAAAGCGAGCCGGATATGGTGGACCGCACACGGCGTTTCCGCTGGATGGGTGATGATGTGGTGGTGAACTTCGGCAAATTCGCCGGCAGACAGCTTAAAGACATTGCCCAGAACGAACCCGGATTCCTGCGCTGGATCATGCGGAGCGATTTCCCGGCAGAAGTGCAGAAAATCGCTTCAGATGCCCTTATGGGAAAGTATCCGGTCAAGAAACAGCAAGATGGCGGATCAAACTCCAATTGATATCAAACGTCTGGCATCACTGCTGGATGATCCCGATGAGGCTGTGGCGATCAGCGCAATGGCTGAATTGCTCAACCGGGAATTTGAACTGGGAGATTTGCCTGCAATACTTCAGGAAAATCCCAATCCCCTTATGCGCCGCAGAGTCCACCAGCTGCAAAGCGCCCTGACCATGATCCGGCGCAGACGTTATCTGGCGGAACTTATCAACAAAGATGAAATCAATTTTGTTGACGGACTTGTCCAAATACATCTTCAATGGTTTGACCGCGACTCTGTGGTCTCCCTCGCGCACAAACTTGAAAGTTTCTGCAAGGAATTAAGCACCTACCCCTGCGGCAATCTCGAAGAAATAGGCGAAGCCTTTGCCGGTTGTGCCGTTTCACCTCTGCCCGCAACCACCTTGAAAGTGGAACAATCCTGTATCGGCATCATGCTCGATGAGAAATGCGGTTCAACGCCCCTCTGGTGCGGTTTGATCTGCGAGCTTTACAAGGTCCATGGCTTGAAAACCGTCTGTTATCAGGGGCGTTTTGCAGTCGTTGACGGCAGTTCCATGCTTATTCCTGAGGATAACTGGCAAGTTTCCCCCATGCCAGAAAAAAAAGAACTCCAATTCTGGGAGTTCAAAAATCTGCTGCAATTTGCTGTCATGACCCTTTTTTCGGCAGCGGTGAACAGCGACAGTTTCAGGTATATATTGACCCTTTCACAGACCTTTACGGGGTGCGAAACAGCTGAAGCACTGAGTTCGCTCCCCTACCTTTACAATCCGGAACTTGAGCCGTTGTCCTGAATTTTTCTGACTTGCAGATGAAGTTTCATTTCCACAGGATCTGAGGCATTGTATTGCAGTTCCACCTCATCCCCCTCTTTGAGTCCGCCGTTGAGACGGCACTTGTAGCAATAGGCAAACTCAGGGATCATCACTGTCAGGCGATCGCCCTGTTTTTCCACAACAATGCCTTTGCCCTGCCATCCGGGATTCCGTTTCAAATACCAGAGCAGATAATATTCATTGGCATATTTTTCAAGTTTATGCCTCATGGCGCCTGCGGCATCGGCACGGGAAAGACGCTGCTCCATATATTCAAGGCCGAGCAGTTCTTCCCCTTTCAGAAAACGCCTGATCTGCTGGTGCGCCAGCAAGTCGGCGTAACGCCTCAGGGGACTTGT
Organism: Victivallaceae bacterium; assembly: GCA_045654705.1. Classification (GTDB taxonomy): domain Bacteria; phylum Verrucomicrobiota; class Lentisphaeria; order Victivallales; family Victivallaceae; genus UBA1784. Next base: position 74,524 of record JAZONY010000082.1, on the reverse strand, counting down.
CACACGGGAATAGGGTTCAAGCCCCAAGCCGGAGTGCTTTCCGGCAATGATCCCCGTAACACCGGCCGAACAGTTGCGCCGGAGCTGGAACATGTCTGCCATACTGTCAGAAAGAGTTGAAACATCGATATCAGGCTCCGCCTGGGTCACAAAGGGGAAAGGAATCCCCTCGTTATCCATAAACGCCGCCACAGCCGCCCCGGCGCAGAGCATGGCATTGGCGACAAGTTCTCTTTCAGGGGTGACAGGACAGGGGGTGATTTGGATCTCATCATCTTTCAAGCGGGTCTTGACTTCGGGCAACCGGATAAAAAGAGCCCCGTTTTCCTCACGCTTCCTGCGGAATTTCTCAAGGGCATCGCGCATGGCGGTGAACTCAGGAGTTTCCATAAGAGAGGCGGCAGCACTTTCATAGGAGTGTCTTTCGCAATGGATCCACGAAAGGCACATCCGTTCCAGTTGCGGCGTGCCGTCATCGGCGATTTTGACCACAAAGGTCATTGCCGGACTTTTTTCAGCCAGCCCCAGACCGAAACGCTCAATGGAACCTGCGGGAAGCATGGGGGAAAGGATCTCAGGCAGATAGCTGCTTTCGCCCCGCCATGAAGCCTCTTCATCCACATCGCTTCCGGGCTGTACCGCTGAAGCAGGATCCGCCACATGGACATAGAGCAGCCCGTCGGCAAAAGCGATGGCATCATCGGGATCGCTGCTTGAAGCATCGTCGATAGCGTAACAGGTGTGAGAGGTCAAATCCTCTCTTTCCTCCTCCTCAGCCTGAGCAAGCTCCGTCCGGGGGAAAGTGATCTCCACACCCAAGCGGCGGGGCCAGGGGTCGTAAAGTTCCCGCCACACCCCCAGCCGGAGCAAAAGGGCATGAGCCTTTTGGGGCAGGAGTTCCACATTCAAATCCCGCATCAGGGAACTGTTTTCGCTTTCGCCGTTGCCGACTGCTTCGATCTCGCGGAGGAATTTGAAATCATCTTTTTCAAGAGCGTTATTTCTGATACGCTCGATGAGCTGATCCCGTTCTTTCTTTTTCGATTCCTTCTCATCTTTTTTCCGCAGAAGTTCCTCCCGCTTCTCAGGGGTTTGCAGTTTGACACCTGAAGCGGGAGTCCCCACGAAGAAAACGCCCTCTTTCAAAGCGTTCCAGGCGAACCATGCCGTTGCGGGAGTGCTTTCGCCGTAAGCAAGTTCCGTAAATTCGGCGAAAGTAAAACCGTTTTCATCAGCAAGTTCCGTCAACTCCGCCCAATCGACCTGCGGCGGTTCAGGAAAGTTGAGAGACACGACCTGCCCGCTGTGGAGCAGTTCAAGGTCTTTCATCCGCACGGAGGCACTTTTCCCCTCCTGAGTGCGGATATCGATCTTATCTTTACTGACCGCAGTAATAACTGCGGCTTTTCCTTTGTAAATGACCAGATTACCGGTATTCATCAGAGCATGTGTCCCATGCGTTCTTTTTTGGTTTGCAGATAGTAGGCGTTGTCGCTCCCCGGTTCAATGACGATGGGGACACGCTCGACGATTTCAAGACCGTAGCCGGATATCCCCACAAGTTTGCAGGGATTGTTGGTCAGAAGACGGATGCTTTTGACCCCCTGGTCAAGAAGGATCTGCACACCGATACCGTATTCACGCAAGTCGGCGGGGAATCCCAGTTTTTCGTTGGCTTCAATGGTGTCGCACCCCTCATCCTGAAGTTTGTAGGCATGGACCTTGTTGAAAATGCCGATGCCCCTGCCCTCCTGACGCAGATAGACCAGAATACCCGCTCCCTCTTTGGCGATCTGCGCCATGGCGGCGTGGAGCTGGTCGCCGCAGTCGCAGCGGCATGAGCCGAAAACATCGCCGGTGAGACATTCGCTGTGGACTCTCACAAGGACCTTTTCCTTATCTTTCACATCGCCGTAGACCAGCGCCAGATGCTCTTCGGAGTCCACTTTGGTTCTGTAAGCGGTAATGGTAAAGTCTCCGTAAGGCGTGGGCAGACGGGCACTTTCGCCCCGGATGATCAGCTGTTCATGATGGCGGCGGTAGGAGATCAAATCGGCAACAGTTCCCCATTTGAGACCGTGTTTCTTTCTGAACTCATCCAGCTGGGGCATCCGCGCCATGGTCCCGTCAGGATTCATGATCTCGCAGATGACACCCGCAGGTTTGAGACCTGCCAGACGGGGGAGATCGACGGCGGCTTCGGTGTGTCCGGCGCGGCGCAGGACACCTCCGGGACGGGCGATCAGGGGAAAAGAGTGTCCGGGGGAAACCAGTGAATCAGGGGTACTCTTTTCGTCAACCAGCACCTTGACCGCCGCATGACGGTCGTAAGCACTGATGCCGGTGGTCACACCGTGCCGGGCATCCACGCTCTGGGTAAAAGCGGTTCCGAAACGGTCGCCCAGATTGGCGGGTGTCACCAGATTGAGCTGGGCAGCACGTTCAGCGGTGATGGGGGCGCAGATAAGTCCGCATCCCTGAGTTGCCATAAAAGCGATCTGTTCGGGGGTGATCAATTCGGCGGCACCGACGAGGTCGCCCTCATTTTCCCGGTTTTCGTCATCGGCGATGATCACCAGTTTGCCTGCCTTGATATCGGCAATCAGCTCTTCCGGTGTATTGAACTGAAATTCACTCATAAAAAACTCCTTGAAAAAATCAAATTTCGATCAATCTGGAAAAGGGGGTGATTTTCAAAGCCTTTCCAGTAAGGTGGTCATAAGAAACGGCGGCACCATCCACCCGGAAAGTGCCTTTTTCAACAACGGGCAGCCTGTTGGGCAGTCCGATGGTAAATTTTTCCAGAACAGCGGGGATCTCTCTGCCCAGCACACTTGCTTCGGCGCCGCACATTCCGGCATCGGTGATATAGGCGGTCCCGGAGGGCAGTACTTTGGCATCAGCGGTCTGCACATGGGTATGGGTCCCGAAAACGGCGGTCACTTTGCCGTCGAGAAAGTGTCCCATGGCAAGTTTTTCGCTGGTGGCTTCGGCGTGAAAATCCACCACGACGGTCTTGACCCGTGACGGGATCTGAGTCAGAAGTTTTTCCACAGTCTCAAAGGGACAGTAGGCGGAGTCTTTCATAAAGACTTTGCCCACAAGAGAGATAACGGCGACTTCGCCGCTGCCGGGATGCTGAAAGATCCCCATGCCTACGCCGGGGTGACGGTTTGAAAAGTTGGCAGGACGCACCATGCGGTCAAGGGTCGCGATCTCACGGGGAAACTCTTTCTGATCCCAGGTATGATCGCCGCCGGTGACGACCTCTGCAACGGTGAGCAGTTCTTTGACACAGGAAGCACTCAAGCCTGCTCCGGCGGCAGAGTTTTCGCCGTTGACAACAGCAAATTGAGCATTGAACTCCCTTTTCAGTTCCGGGAGCAGTTTGGTGACGGCACTTCTGCCGCCTTTACCGACCACATCGCCTAAAAAAATAAGATTCATGACAACTTTTCTCTTTTTATTCAGTTCCTCCGTAACATGAGGACTATATAATATACACCGGAAAGGTCATTAATTCAACATCCGTCACCTTGTTTTCAGAATGATTCTGTAAACCGTAGGTCCTTCCGGGGGGCGGGGGAGCAGATCAAGATTTTTGAGCAGAAGCTCCACCGAAGACTCCATGGGACGGCTGCCGCTGGATTTGACGATCTTGGCAGCACTGACTTTGCCGTCGGCTTCGATAGTGATATCGACCACGTTTTCAGGATAAGAATTCCCCAGAAGCGAGCGCGGCGGCTCGACCCAGCGGGAATAGATGTAACGCTCCACACGAGTTCCGTATTGGCGCCATGCAGCTTCATCGACCTTTTTGCCCCCTCCCGGAGTTTTGTTGTCGGCTTTGGGGGCGTACTGCTGCGCCCTGTTTCTGGACCCGACAGGCACTTTGGGGTTCAGATTGGGGGGATTGGGGTCACGGTAAACATCGTCGTGAGGATCACGCCGGGGCTTGACCACAGGTTTCGGTTTCACCACGGGCTTCGGCTTGACCACAGGTTTCGGTTTCACCACGGGCTTCGGCTTGACCACAGGTTTCGGTTTCACCACGGGCTTCGGCTTGACCACAGGTTTCGGTTTCACCACGGGCTTCGGCTTCACAACGGGGATACGGGGTTCCGCCGGGATCCTTTTTTGAGGCGGCGGAGGAACGCCCGGCTCAGGCACAGCAGGTCTCGGCGGCGCAGGAGGCGGCGGGGGCGTTCTTTCAGGCATCCCCGTTTCGGGACCTCGGGAAAGCTCTGCGCCCCCGATTTTCACCCGGAACATATTTTCTTTCGGCTTGCGTTTCTCAAAAAGGTCAAACATCCACAAGGGACCGAAAACGAGTCCCGCATGAAGCAGCGCCACCAGAAAAAAGGTGACGGCACGGCGACCGCCTGAGTTTGACAGAGAGATATGCCGGGAAGAAGTGGTCATTTGGAGCTTTCCCCTTGAGTCACCAATGTGATGTCAGAAAATCCGCCGTTGCGGATCTTCGCCATAAGTTCGATGACGCTTTTGTATGAACAGCTCCCGTCGGCACGCAAAAGGAGCTGCAATTTGGGATTGGCAGACTTCAAACTTTTGAGTTTTTCCAGCAATTGCGCTTCTGAAACGACTTCACTGTCGATGAGGATCGTTCCTTTTCCGGTGAGAGAGACGCTTTTGAAATTGTTGTCGGGCAGTTCAGCACTGTTCATTTCAGGGGGGGAAACCTGAGTGCCGTACTCCATAAGGGGCATGGTGATCATAAAAGCGATCAGCAGCAGAAAAGTGAGGTCAAGGAGCGGTGTCACGTTGATCTCATCAATCGCCTGACGGCTGTTGTTGCGTTGACGGCGGCGGCGCATCGGTCACTCTCCGTCCCGCATGTTCCGGGAATTTTCTTCAAGCTCCAGCTGTTCCAGTTTGAGCCTGACCATGAACTCTTCGGTGAAGTTATCCATCATATTGGTCAGATGACGGATGGAGCCGTTGAGCATATTGTACCCCACAAGAGAGGGGATCGCCACCACAAGACCTGCGACGGTGGTCAGCAAAGCTCCTGCCACGCCGGGAGCCAGAGCGAAAAAGTCCGGTTTTCCGGCAACGGCGATACCGCAGAAAGCCATCATAACGCCCCAGACGGTTCCGAAAAGTCCGAGAAAGGGACTCAAACTGACCATCGTTCCCAGCATACCGATACGGGTTTCGAGCTGTTCGATCTGGTGAGAGACCTCACGTTCAAGGACAGCTTCAATGGCGCTGAGCTGGGCTTCGGAAAGTTTGCAGTACTCCCGGTGCCAGGGATCTCTTCCGTTGGAGGATTGTTCATAAAATTCGTTGAGTTTATCGACGCCTGCGGCATAAAGCTCTCCGATGGGACCTTCGGGCTTGCCCCGGCTCAACGAGGCGGAGGCGATGCTGCCCTGATGAGAACGGAATTTCAGCAGAAAACGCCGGGAAAGAAGTTTTGCCCTCCGGAGGATGAGTCCCTTATCCACCATGACGGTCCAGGTGATGCTTGAACTTATGAGCAGCAGCAGCACTATCCCTTTACCCACACTGTCGCTGTGCTGAAAGGCATAATACACTCCGGGGGAAGCCGCTGCCATGGGAACCAGAAAATCCATAAAATATACACTCCTTACATTGTTTGAAAAAGGATTTTTGCACTTTTTTCAAAAAAAATCAGTTTTTTTTCAATATTGCCCTTTATAAAATATAGTTCATGTATTATATTCTGCAAGTGCAATATGCAAAAAAATGGAGAAATTTAACTATGACGACTGTAATCGGCTTTGATATCGGCGGTACCAAACTCGGTATCGGCGTGGGTGATGAATCCGGAAAAATTTTCGGAATGGCAAAAATCGACAATGTCAACACCGATCCCAATGATATTCTGCCCCTCATGGTCTCTGAAGCGGAACGCCTCTGCGCCGAAGCCGGGATCAAGGTCAGCGATTGCGCCGCTTTCGGCATTTCTGCCCCCTTCCCTGCGGATGCTGAAAAAGGCATCATGACCAATCCCCCAAACAATCCCAAGTGGCGCAACGTCCCCATTCTGGACTATCTGAAATCCAAACTCAACATCCCCGGCTGCTTTGAAAACGATGCCAACTGCGGCGCCCTTGCCGAATGGTTCTTCGGCGCCGGAAGAAACTGCCGTGACTTCATCTATCTGACCATGAGTACCGGTATCGGCGGCGGTATGGTCTGCGCCAATCAGCTGGTCCGCGGCGGGAAAGCCCTCAGCGCAGGTGAGCTGGGCCACCTCTGTATCCAGCTGGATGGCAGACAGTGCGGCTGCGGTCAGAGAGGGTGTTACGAAGCCTACTGCGGCGGCCGTGCCCTCGCTCTGCGGATGCAGGAGGAGCTGAAAGACAAACCCGACAGCATGATCATGCAGATCGTCAACGGCGAAGTTGAAAAAATCGACATGATCGCTCTTGAAAAAGCGGTCCGTGCCAACGATCCCTACGCTCTGGCACTCTGGGACGAAATGGCTCTGCGCAACGCTCAGGCGTTCGGTATTTTCATCAACGCTTTCAACCCCGAAAAACTGATTCTCGGCACCATGGCATGGGCTATCGGAGATCTTTTCACCGATCCCATCCTCAAATACCTGCCCCGTTTCTGCTGGGAGGAACCCCGCAAAGCGTGTCAGATCGTTCCCAGCGAACTCAAACGCTCCATCGGCGCATACGCCGGTATCGCAGCTGCCCTCAATTATCTGAAAGAGCATTGAAAAATCCCCCTTTCGGTGCTATATGTCAATTTGTAAATAAGTTATGGAGTTCATTCAATGAAAAGAATCATTCCTTTTCAAACTGTCGTGGAAGCGGTAAGCGCCCTTTGCGGCAAAGCTGCCGTCAAGCTGCCGGGGGACGTCCTTGACGCACTCCGCTGCGGCGCAGAAAAAGAGAGCCGCCCTCTGGCAAAGAGTTTCTTTGCCCAGTACCTTGAAAATGCCGATATCGCTGAAAAAGAAAACATGCCCCTCTGTCAGGACACCGGCTTTGCGGTCTTTTTCGTCGAATACGGAGAAAATGTCCAGGTCGACGGCGAAGGTCTTGCAGCTGCCATCAATGCGGGTGTCAGAGATGGTTACGCCAAATATTATCTGCGTAAATCCATCGTTGAAGAACCTCTTTTTGAGCGTGTCAACACCAAAGACAACACCCCGGCGGTGATCCACTTCACCCCCGTTCCCGGAGATTCGGTCAAGATCGTCCTCGCTCCCAAAGGCGGCGGATCTGAAAACATGAGCGCCCTGAAGATGATGAAGCCCTCCGACGGTAAAGAGGCGGTGGTCAAGTTCGTTGTTGACAGCGTGAAAAACGCAGGCGGCAATCCCTGCCCTCCCGTCATCGTGGGTGTGGGTATCGGCGGAACTTTTGAAAAATGCGCCCAGATCGCCAAAAAAGCCCTGCTCCGCAAAGTGGGCGACCCCAATCCCGATCCCCGCTATGCCGCTCTTGAAAAGGAACTTCTGGAAAAAATCAACGCAACCGGAGTCGGTTCCCAGGGACTCGGGGGCGATATCACCGCCCTTGCGGTCCATGTGGAGTATTTCCCCTGTCACATCGCCTCACTCCCTGTGGCGGTGAATTTGAATTGTCACGCAGCCAGACACGCCGAGGTGGTATTATGATCAAAGAACTTAAAACGCCCCTGACCGTTGAAACGGTCCGCACCCTCAAAGCAGGTGACGAGATCCGTCTGACAGGTTTCATCTGGACCGGACGGGATGCCGCACACAAAAAACTTGTGGCGCTCCTTGATGCAGGTGCCGAACTCCCCGTTGATCTCAAAGATCAGATCATCTATTTCGTGGGTCCCTGCCCTGCACCTCCGGGCCGTCCCATCGGCAGTGCCGGTCCCACCACCAGCGGACGGATGGATGCCTACTCCCCCACTCTGATCGCCCGTTGCGGTCTGACCGGAATGATCGGCAAAGGGGGGCGCTCCGCCGCCGTAGTCGATGCCATGAAACAGTACGGAGCTGTCTATTTCGGAGCCACCGGCGGAGCCGGAGCTTTGATTGCCAAGAAGATCAAATCCTGCGAAGTCATCGCCTTCCCGGAACTTGGAACTGAAGCCATCCACAAACTTTATGTCGAAGATTTCCCCCTGGTGGTCGCCATCGACGCCGATGGGAACTCCCTTTACGATTGAAAAAATAAGGAATCCTTTCCATGAATCTTGTTATGATCCTTGCCCCCGGATTTGAGGAGCTTGAAGCTGTCGGCACCGCCGATGTCCTCGCCCGTCTGGGGATCAAAGTCACCCTCGCCGGACTGGAAGCCGGAGAAGTTACCGGCTCCCATAATATGACCATCACCGCCGACTGCAAACTTGCTGAACTTGTCTGCTCCGATTACGACGGCGTCATTCTTCCCGGAGGTCTCCCCGGTGCCACCAATCTTCTTGAGTCCGAACCGGTCATCAGCTGGATCAAAGAGATGAACCGCAATGGCAAAATCACCGCTGCCATCTGCGCCGCCCCCATCGTGCTTGCCAAAGCAGGAATCCTTACCGACGGCAGATTCACCATGTATCCCGGCTTCGACAGCTATCTCAACGGCCTCAAATACACCGATGCCCCCGCCGAAAGAGAGGGGAACGTTGTCACCGGCAAAGGTCCCGGAGCTGTCTTTGCCTTTGCAGCAAAAATCGCAGAAGCCGCAGGTGCCGGTGCCAAAGTGGAAGAGCTTTTCAAAGGTATGTTTGTCCGGGAGGCATAAAAGAAAATGTCCGTTTTCACCTGTATCAAAAAAGATCCCTCATCCAATGCCCGCCGGGGTGTTGTCCACACCCGCCGGGGGGATATCCAGACGCCGATCTTCATGCCTGTCGGGACCCGGGGCAGTGTCAAGGCGGTCTCACCTGCCGAACTTGAAGAGCTTGGAGCGCAAATCATTCTGGGGAACACCTACCACCTCTTTCTGCGTCCCGGATGCCAGATCATCGAAGCCGCAGGGGGATTGCACAAATTCATCAACTATTCCCGCCCCATTCTGACCGACAGCGGCGGTTTTCAGGTTTTCAGTCTGGCGACCTTGCGCAAAGTCACCCCTGACGGCGTGAAGTTCGCCTCTCACATTGACGGGAGCCGTTTCTTTCTGGGGCCCAGAGAATCCATGGCGATCCAGCGTTCACTGGACTCCGATATCGTTATGGCGTTTGACGAATGCACCCCCTTCCCCGCAACGGAACTTCAGGCGTTGAAATCCCTTGAACTGACCACAAGGTGGGAAACCATGTCACGGGAACAGCCCCTCAATGACGGACAGCTCCGGTTCGGTATCGTGCAGGGTTCCACCTTTCCCGAACTGCGGAAACGCTCCGCAAGAGAGATCACGGCACTGAACTTCGACGGTTATGCCATCGGCGGTGTTTCTGTGGGAGAATCCGAACCTGAAATGCTGAAAGCTGTCGATGCCGCCGCCCCCGAACTCCCCTGGGATGCTCCCCGCTACCTTATGGGGGTCGGAACGCCGCGACAGATCGTGGAAAGCGTTGCAAGAGGTGTGGATATGTTCGACTGTGTCATGCCCACCCGTTTGGGCCGCCATGGGGCAGCCTTTGTTGAAAACGGCAGGACCATCAATGTTTCAGCCGGAAAATATGCAAGGGATTTCACCCCCGTCGATCCGGAATGTAATTGCTATTGCTGCCGCAACTTCACCAAAGCCTATATCCGCCATCTTTTCAATGTGGGGGAAATATTGGGAATCAGGCTGCTGACACTGCACAATCTGCACTATTTCCTCAATCTGGCAGCAAAGATCCGCAAATCCATTGAGGAAGGGACCTTTGCTGAGCTGAGGGCTTATTATTCAGCAGACTTTTCCAAATCCGCAAACTGAGCGCCTATAAAGGTCGCCAGATCAAGAGGATCGATGACCACGGTCAAACCGATCCTTCCGCCGCTCACTCCGATGGTATCGTAGAGTTGAGCGGTTTCTTCTATAAAGGTGGGAAACTGTTTTTTCATGCCGACGGGGGAGCATCCCCCGTGGATATAGCCGGTAAGGGGCAGAAGTGTCTTCTGAAGAATCATGGCGATACTTTTTGATCCCGACACCCGGGCGGCCTTTTTCAGGTCAAGTCCGGCAGTGGCGGGAATGACAAACACAAAGTGTTCATGGGCGGGATTTTCTGTTACCAGAGTCTTGAAACACTGCTCCGGCGGGATCCCGGTTTTTTCTGCGATGGAAAGGGCATCGATCCTGCCGTCTTCGCCTGAATATTCAAGCGCACGGTAGGGGATGCCCGCATTATCAAGCAGACGCAAAACGTTGGTCTTTTCCATAGAGCTTACTTCTTCCGGAACAATCCGCTGCGCCACTCTTTGAGAGTTTCCGCCTCGATGAGTTCAAATCCCAGTGCCGTATAGGCATCCACGACCGATTGGAACTCCTCTTCAAGGATCCCCGCCAGCGCAAGATATCCTTGAGGCTTCACCCATGAAGCGATATTGGTCTTGAAACTTTTCAGCAGATGGGCAAGGATATTGGCACAAACCAGATCATATTTTTCCGCCCGTCCCTGATAGTCTGCCGCATCGGCGGTCACAGGTTCAAATCCGGCAACCTTGTTGAGTTCCATATTCTCTTTGGTGATCATCACCGCATCAGGATCGAAGTCAAAGGCATCGATGGGGGAAAATCCGCAAAGGCTCCCCGCAATGGCGAGGATACCGGAACCGCATCCGGCATCCAGCAGACTCATCCCGGCTTTTTCAGCGCCCAGTTTATCAATGACTTTCAGGCAGAAAAGGGTGGTGGCATGCTGTCCTGTTCCGAAGCTCATGCCGGGGTCGATGGTCAGCACCTTCTGCCCGGGGCGTTCAGGATTTTCCAGCCAGCTGGGCAGAATGAGAAGTCTTTCAGAGATCTCGATGGGGTGAAAATATTTCTTCCACGCCTCGCTCCAATCGATCCCCGAAAGGACGGAACGCTGGATATTATCAATATTGATCCCGATCTCCTTCCAGAAATCCATCTGGCTGCGGATCTGTTCCTCTGCCTCATCCGCGCCCGCAAGATCAAGGCTGTAAACGGTGTGGATCACCCGGCGGTTCTCTCTGTCGATCCAGGTGCTGAACTCCACCTCAAGGGCAGAAAGCATCTCAGCTGCCAATGCGCCGTCAAGAGAAAAGTCTTCAAAAGAGACACAATAAAGGGTTTCAGGAACTTTTGTCATTTGTCAAGGACCTTTGCGATTTTAGGAGTCAGCATTTTTGCAAACATATAGAATCCCAAGTCTGTGGCATGGACTCCGTCAACGGTAAACTCGGTCCAATCCGGTTCATTTTTCCACCCGCCATAGACAAAGGTGATATTTTTATCTCCGGCACGGCGGCGGCGGCCGACTTCGGCACGTTCAAAGCGCCAGGTATCTTCCGCATCTTTCGCACGGGCAGTCACGCTGCCTGTTGCCACATATTCACGGTTGAAGTGAAACTGGGAAACCACCATGATCGGCGTTTCAGGATGTTTCTCTCTGATAATGTCGATGCCTTTGCTCAAAGTCTTAAAAATCCCCTCCTTGTGGGCATTGGCTTCGTAATCAAGGATGAACATGGCAGGATTTTCCACCTTTGCCAGCTGTTCAAACACATAGCTTTCCCCTTTGCCGCTGCCGGAAAATCCGAAGTTGAGGAAAGGACGGTTCAGACGGCGGCTGATAATATTGGTATAAGCCATTCCAGGACGGTTGGCACATCCCCCCTGAGTGATGGAAGTGCCGTAAACGACCACAGGGGCATCATTTTTCCACGGGGAGGGAACTTTGATTTCAGCCTCTCCTGAAAAACCGATCTCAAAGGAATCCACACCGCAGTACAGGGGGAAATTGATGGTGAACTCACGCATCTCGGCACGGTCAGATTTGAAAAGATCGACCTCATAAGAGTCACAGTTGACTTTGATCCGGGAGGAACCGCAGAAATACTGCTGTTTCCCCGGTTTTCCCATGTAGATATCGAACCCCGAAGAACCGATCTTGGTGCAGTGGTCCATCAAAGATTCATGTCCCAGAGTCACCTTGATACGGACTACTTTCGTATCGCTGATGAAACTGAGCTGTCCGCCGGCGGTATGCCATGAAAGACCGTTCACAGCTCCCGGCAGTTTATCATCCAGGGGCAGGCGTCTGAAAACTTCACCCGGTTTGCGGAAATAAAATCCCGTCAACCGCAAAGGGGCATCATCTGCCGTCAACCACTGCAGTTCCTGCTGTGTCACATTTTCAACAGCCATGTTGCGGTCATATTTTTCGACTGCAAGTTTTTTTTCATTGCTCATAATCAAAACTCCTGTATTTTCCTGTTTTCCGGAAAGGATGTCGCCATCCTTTTTACGGAATCAATTGATATATTTTCTTATTTCTTTTTCCATGATTTTTGAAAAAAACATAAATCCGAGATCCGTCGGATGCACACCGTCAACGGTAAACTCGGTCCAATCCGGTTCGCGGCCCCAGTCTCCGGGGGTAAAGAAGAGATTTTTATCCCCTTTGCGCCTTCTGCGCCTGACCTCTTCCCGCTGAAAACGGGTCATCCGCTGCACTTCCTGTGAACGCTGCTTCAAAGAGCCGGTTTCAAGGAACTCTGAAATGTAATGCATCTTTCCCACAACAAGGATAGGGGTTGTGCTGTGGCGGCTTCGTATGACATCGATCCCCTGCCCCAGAGTCTCTTTCATGGTGTCAGCGTTAACATTAGGGCCGTAATCCAGCACAAAAAGCGCACTCTCTCTGACCCGGGCCAGCTGCATAAAGACATCGAACTCCCCTCTGCCGCTGCCCGCAAATCCGAAGTTGAGAAAAGGACGGTTCAGACGGCGGCTCAGAATATTGGTCATCATCATCCCCGGACGGTTGGCACAGCCGCCGTGAATAATGGAGGTGCCGTAATAGACGACAGGCAGATCGTTATCCCAGGGCCGAGGCAATTCCACGACAGCATCCTCTGCAAGACCGACAGCGAGTTCCCCCACTCCGGAATACAAAGGGAAATGCAGCGTAAATGCCCTCATTTTCTTTTCAGGCAGGTCTAACACACATTGATCGAAGTGTTCCTCCCCGATTTTCATGCGTGTCACGCCGCAAAAATACTGTTTGCTCCCCGGCTTTCCCATGTAGAGATCGAATCCCGCCGTGGTGATACGGGTATTGACCGCCAGATAGGATTCCGACGCCGGAGAAAACTTCAGGCGGATAAAGGGGGAATCGGTCTTGAACGCCAGCTGTCCGCCGGGAGTATGACGGGCAAGTCGTTCCACAGCTTCCGGCAGGGGAACACCCTCTTCAAATCGGCAAAAGGCTTCTCCTTTTTTACGGAACGCAAAGCCGCTCAGCCTGAAATGCTCATCATCCGCCGAATACCATTTTATATTATCGGAACTCATTTTCAGTAATTTTCATAAATTTCGTTCAACGCCCATTTGGAAGGCATTTCCGGTTCTCTTGCGATCCACTTGCCATTGGTGAAGTCGGGGAAAGGCAGCACCTGCCCCCCCAAAGCAACCGATTGCTCAGAAAGAGCCGTAACACTCATCCACGCCGCCACATCGTAAACGTCGATAGGGGTGGGCTGGCGTTTCTGAACAGCCTCAACAAAAGCACTCAGGACAAGATAATCCATGCCGCCGTGTTCGCCGATTTGATTTTTGGAAAACTCCTTCCAGATGGGGTGGTCATATTTTTCGTAAAAATCACTGACGCCGGACCAGTGGTGGGTGGTGTAAGGATTGCCTGCCGCATCGATCAGAACTTCGGACTTGCTGATGCCCTCCACATAGATCCCCCGCACATCTTCGAGCCAGATGCCTTTCGTTCCCTGGACCCGGCAGTCACGGGAATAGGGACGGGGCAGCGAGATACAATGGCGCAGCATAATGGTTTCACCGTTGGCGCAGCGGATGACGGAAGTCACCATATCCCCCTGATTGTAAACGACATCGATACCATGAGCGGCGGCAGCGGCTGAAAAGCCACGGGCTTTGGAGGCCGTGGAAGTGATGGTCAGAAACCTGTTGCCCCTGTTGATACGCAATATTTTTGAGATCGGTCCCAGACCATGTGTCGGATAAAGATCGCCGTTCCGGAACCGGTTATGGATGGCGCGTTCCTTGTCAGGGGTCTCCCACGCCATTTCAGAAAGGTCATGTTCATAGCCGCACTCACAGTGGATCAGCTCTCCGAAAAGCCCCTGCCGGACCATATTGAGAACCATAAGCTCATTTCTGCCGTAACAGCAGTTTTCGAGCATCATACATGAAACGCCCGTTTTTTCGGCGGCACGGACGATTTGCCACAACTCCTCAAGAGAAGCGGCTCCGCCCACCTCGATACCGGCATATTTTCCATGCGCCAGACACTCTTCGGCGATTTGCAGATGAGAGTTCCACGAAGTCGGGATCAAAACCGCATCCACAGCATCATCAGCAATAAGCTCACGGTAGTTGCGATACTCTTTCGGCGCAGCCATCCCTGCTTCAAGGATCTTTTTTCTGAGCAGTTCGATGCGGGAGTCATTCAAATCGCAGATGGCAGTAATTTCCATCACATCTGTCATAAACTTCAAAGAAGCCAGAAGTGTTTCCGCCCGGGGACCGAGCCCGATGATACCGATACCGACTTTTGACATAAAAAAACCTCACCATTAAGATTGATAAAGCAACATGACTTTTGCGTTAATATACACTGAATCCCCGGAAATTGCAATCCCCAAACACCCTGAAAAAATTTTTGTCGCACTATTTTGAAAAAATTTTCCATAATCGATTTGCATTTTGAGGGGATTTGAAATATATTATGGCAAAGTATTATTGTATTATTGTGCCATTGGAGAATTTTTCGATGAAGTTAAGTGCTCTTTTTGCTTTAGGTTTGACACTTCTGACCGTAGCCGGGTGTATGCAGACCAACCGTACCGTCTGTGCGCCTGAACCTCAGATCGTCGATGCCCGCAACCTGCTGGTCAACGCCGATTTTGAATTCCACTCCCTGATTCCCCACCGTTACGGCAAAGCCACGAGCTATGTTGCTGACTATGTGCCTTTCTGGAACGCCGATACCGCAAAGTCTCTGCGTGTCTTCCGCGACTCCCATATCCCGGCATCCGTTCTTCCGCCTTTTTCCGTTCCCTGCGGCGTGGAACTCAACCCCGGTCAGAGTTTTCATCAGTTCTTTACCCTCCCCGAAGCCAATTTGCTTTACGGCGATAAAGTCAGTTTGAGCTTCTACGGCTGGCAGAAAACTCCCAACGCCCTGAAAGGCGAGATCCGGGCGATGAAGATCGAAAGTGCAGACGGCACATGGAGTCCCGGCAAAGATTTCAAATTCCGTGACACCCGCACCTTTGCAAAAATGGCACGGGGCGAACTTGTTGTCGCCTCGGCAGCCGAAGCAGTCTCAACTGTTGCCGGAAAGACCACTCAGTACAAAATCGAAAACTTTGTCATTCCCGGTAATTTCACACCCGGGAAAGTATCTTATTCCAAAGATAACAACACGGTCGGTATCGAAGTCCGCTTCACCAACAACTCCCAAAAGGACAAAGTATGGATCTTTGCCCCCAGTCTGCTGAGGGGCGCAAAAGCCTTCAAAGCCATAGGCAATTACCGTAAAATTCCTGAATATTACCGTCATATCCCCCGCACCATGCAGAAATTGTGGAAAGGTGAACCCATCCACATTCTCCTCATGGGGTCCAGCATTGACCGGGGCAGTGCCAATCCGCCTCTTTATCCTTACGATGAAAATCCCAAGTCCCCCAAGTTCAAACAGCCTTTGAGCGACAGTCACAGCGGATTTTCCACAAAACTTGTGGGCAGACCTGATCTTGAACCCTATTTTGCCTGGTCCAATCACTATTTCAGCTACGCAGGAAGATTGAAAGTCGAACTGATGAAAAAGTTCGATCTTACCGGAGATAAAATACTTATGAACTTCATGGCTTGCGACGGCTCCTGTGTCGGCGAAGCCCACTCCGGCTTGAAACAGTATTGCGAACTGCTGCTTCCTCCCGAGGGCGGAACCAATGGTCACAAAACAGGTAAAAGCTGGAAAGAGCTTTACCCCGGACTTTTCTCCCGTCCCGAAGGTCCCCGCCCCGACCTGGTGATTTTCGGCAGCGGAGCCAATGAAAAAACCGACACTCCCGATGAATGTGCCGTATTTGAGGGCATGATCCGCTATATCCAGAAAAATTATCCCGGCGTCGAGTTTCTGGGATGTATGTATCAGAACAAAGGTGGTTACACCCCCAATCCCGCTGATATGCAGGCACTTGCCATGCGCTATCAGTTCCCCTTCATTGATTTCGGTATCGTCAACGACCGCCTGACAAGATTGATCAACCCCAACGCCATCGGCAACAACGACGGTCACCCCCAGGCGGCGGTCCACTATATCTGGTTCAAACAGCTGGAACGGGCATTTGAATGTGCAGGTCCCGTTGTTTCAGGTTTCCCCCAACTTCATCTGCCGGAACGGGTCATGGCAACTTCCTATAACTGGGAGGGTGAAATGAAAACCTACCGTGCCGGCGATAAGCGTTTCTTCCGCCCCAACGCCTTTATCATTGATGACAGTGCCTTCAACTCCTGGGCTACTTACAAAGTCAAGCCCGCCCCCGGCAAAAAATCCCCTCTCGGCAAGGTTTTTGTCAACGGTGATTCGAAAGGTGCTGCAAGACGTGCTTCACCGTGGTATAATGTCCGTAACTCTTTCTATCGTCATGGACGCCTCTCTCTGGGCGACCGTCATGTCGTCGAACTTTCAGATGATTTCAAATTCACCTTTATTGATACGAAGCTTTCCCCCAACCGCACCTATGCGGGTGTGGAGTCTCCTCTTTTCAAAGGGGTCAAAAAAGCTCAGCCTTTCAACTCGCAGACCGGTTTCCCCTACGGAAAATTCGTAACGGTTCTGAATCCCGGCGAAAGCTGTTCCGTTGATCTTGTGGGCAGCGCCTTCGCCGTCGCCTGGGTCGATACGCCCAAAGGCGGCACGCTGCAAGCTGCGATCGACGGCAAAAACTGTTTTGAAGTTTCTGCAAATCAGCCTTTTGTGATGCAGAATAAAGAAAAACTTTTTATCGAAAACCGCAAAGGTATCTGCGGTATTCCTTACGGTTCCCACACGATCACGCTGAAAGCGGTGAAAGCGCCTGTCACCATCATGGGTGTTTATGCCTATGATAACCGCTCCAACACCAACTGGCAGCGTTGTGTCAGCGGAACCGCCAACAACAGTGTTTTCACCTTTTCCCCCGCTTTCAAAGCGACGCCTCTCATCAACTGCAGCGGAACGCTTCAGGTCAAGTCGGTCAACCGGGAACAGGTGAGCTTCTCAGGTGTTGGAACTTTTACTGCAACAGGAGAGTAAAAAATGCAGGAACGTCTGGTCACAATCCGCAACAAGGCGGGAATCCATTGCCGCCCCTCAAGCGTTATCTTGAATACCATTACAAAGGAGTTCCCCGACCACCGTTTTGAGGTGATCCTTGAGGGTGCCGTTACTGAGTTGAACAGTATTCTGGCTCTCATTTCTCTCGGGTTGAGCTGCGGTACTCAGGCGATCCTTCAGGTTGAAGGTGTTGATGAAGAAAAAGCCATCAAACGTATCGGGGATCTTTTTGAATACGAGTTTGATTTCCCGGAAAAGTAATCTGATCCTCTTTTCCCTTCTTGCCCTCACAGGAATTTTCTTGCGGGGGCTGTATTTATTTGAATATTCCCATCTTGTCAACTTCGATCTTGCCATCGGAGCCGACATCGGCGAATACCACACCCGTGCCGGGGAAATCATCAGGGGAATCATCTTCCCGGTCACGCCTGAGATCCACGCCCCGTTGTACAGTTTTTTCCTTGCCCTGCTGCAAAAAATCGGCTTCAACATCCCTCAAATCCGCATTTTTCAGACACTTCTCAACTATCTGTCATACCTTGCGCTTTTCTTTCTGCTGCGGAAAAGAGATTTTCCTGAAAAGGGATGTTTTATTTTTCTGGAACTTTCCATGATCCTTGCGCCGTTGATATTTCATCCTGCGGAACTTATTTCGGAAACTCTTCTTCTGCCTCTTTTCACAGTTGTGTTTTATTTTCTGCACTATGCGGACTCTGTCGAAAAAGCAAAAAAAGCTCTTTTTTCCGCTCTGGCAGGCGTTTTTTCAGCCCTGGCACTTCTGACACACGGCATGATTTCCGCCTTTCCGGTCCTGTTTTCACTCTTTCTTGTGTATCAAAAAAAATATCTGAACGCCGCCCTTTTTGCAGCAGGTCTCATCGTTACGATCACCCCCTTTCTGGCGGTCAAAAGTTGTCATTACGGTAAATTTTCCGGACTCCAAGCCAATTCCGGATTCAATATTTTTCTCGGCAACAATCCAAGAGCCACCGGTTTATGTTACATGCGTCCGGGGGATTTGTGGCGAAAAACCCATGTTGAAGCTCAAAAAACAGCTCAAAAACGCCAAATTTCCACCAATCGTTATTTCCTTGAAAAAGTTTACAGCTTCTGGAAAGACCATCCCCTTAAAGGAAGTTGGCTTTATTTGAAGAAAATCTTCCTCATTTTCAGCGGCAGAGAACATATCGCCGGTGCTGACGGCGGCTTTCTTTTCTGCCGTACTGAAACGATGAATTATTTACGCTGTCTGACTTTGCCTGTTATTTTGCTGGCATTTTGGGGGCTTTTCAAACTTTTCCGTGAAAAAAAATATGTTTTTCCGCCCTTTCTCATACTGGCATTCTCTCTCTTTTTGATGCAAATGCTCACAGTCACATCGGGGCGTTACAGGCTTTTGATGTTTCCAGCCCTGCTTTTTCTCGCCGCTTACGGCTTGATTTATCTTAATATCAAAAAATGGTGGGGGTTCCTGCTCATTCTGATTTTCTTTTCGGCGGTGCTGAATTACGGTTTTATGGGCGCCGACAAGGGGGAAGGAACGGCGCTTCTCGGCGAAGGATACTTCATCAAGGGGGACTACCCTCACGCAAAAGAGCTGCTTCTCTTTGCAAAAAAGCGTTTCAGAGACACTTCACGCATCGACAATATGCTGGGAAACATCGCTGAAAAGGAGCAAGATTTCGATCTGGCACGGCAATATTATACCCAAGTGACAAAGAAAGAACCATTTATGCCTGAAGGCTGGATGAACCTTGCCAACATCACCCCCGATCCCTTGAAAGCAGAACGCTGTTACACCAAAGCTATTGAAGTTTCAGCGCCCTCCCCTTCTGCTGATCTGACCTATAACTATGCCAAATTTCTCCACGCCGTCAAACGGAGTTCTGAAGCGGAACAGTGGCTCGAAAAAACTTTCAAAACCGACATAAATCATGCTATGGCGTGGAATTTAAGCGGTTTGATCGCCGCCGGCAAAAAGGATTTCAAAGGGGCGGCTGAAAAATTTTTACATGCAGCACGTCTGCAGCCCCGGGAAGCCGGATTCTGGCGGAATACTGCCATTACCGCCCGGATGGCAGGCGACAGAAATCTGGCTGAATATGCCATGCGTGAATATATGAACCTGACAAGGAAAAAATAAAAATGAGTACTCTTTTGTCCCCCCTTTATCCTGCTCCTGCTATTCCAATTCCCTCCGCACCTGTTTTCATGAAGTTCCCCGGAACCGATGCTGAAAGCGATAATGTGCATGTCATCTTCCGGCGCAAGATCCAGTTTGACGGCGTTTCAAAAATACTTTTCCACCTTGCCGTCCACGGTCATTATGCCTTTTATATCAACGATTTCTATGGTCTTGGACCTGTGCGCGGAACAGATTCAAGAATATTTGCTGACTCTTACGACCTTTCCGGCATCCTCTGCAGGGGCGAAAATATCATTACCCTTGAACTCCACTATCCGGGCAGCAGTTACAGAACTGTTCCTGCCGGAGATCCTGCTGTCTGGTCAGAATTTGAAGGTGTCCCCGATTCCCCCTGGAGCTGTGCCGCCGATTTGCGCCATAAAAAGAGCTATGAATTCACCTTTCAGCTGGGAAAATGCGAAAATCGTGATGACCGCATTCAGGATTTTGTCTTCATCCCCCCGGAAAAGGTCGTCGATCCCAATCATGTTGAGATCGTCCCCCGCCCTATTCCGCCCCTGACCTGTGACGCTTATGATTTTGAAAAGGTGGTCCGTTGCGGTTTTCTTCCCGAATATTCACCTGAAGAAGATGATTTCGCCCGCCGCCTTGCCGAAGAGGTACAATTGCCTGCCCCGGAAGCCTTTAAGGACGGCATCATTGCCCCGCCCCGGGTGGGATGTCACGGAACTTTTGTCATTTTCGATCTTGGCAGAGAGTTCTACGGAAAAGTGGAAATCGAAGTTGAAACTCAAGAGTCTGTCATCATCGACCGTTCTTACAGCGAAATTCTGACTTTCTCACGGGTCAAAAGCCGTTATCCATTCGGCAAATGGATTCCCCGCGCCCGCCATGCGGGGGATTCCTACCGTTACGCAGACAGGCGCATCGTTGCTCCGGGAAAACAGACCGTTTCCCTTAATTTTTCCGACCGTGGCGGCCGTTTTCTTGAAATAGCCTTCCGCAACCACACGTCCGAGATCAAACTTCTGAAAGTGACAGACGTTGACCGTGTCTACCCGGTCAAAGCGTCTCTTTTCAAGTGTGACGATCCCTTCTTTGACCGCCTTGATGCCATGTGCGCCCATACGGTGAGCCACTGTGTTTCCGATACTTTTGTGGACTGTCCCTGGCGTGAGCAGGCATTCTGGATCAATGATCTTGAGGTGGCGGCGCGTTACTATTTTCTTCTTTCGTCAGACCCGAAACTTGTGGAACACGTTCTTCTTGTGGCACTTGACGGAAGGAAAAAGTACAATTGGATGCCCGCCGTCTATCCGGCAGGGGACTCCATGCCTTTTCTTTCCATCCCGGCGATCTGGGTCATCGTGCTTTACGATCTCTATCTGCACTGCGGCAAAAGCAAATTTGTGGAACAAATGCTCCCTGTGGCGGAAGAATTGCTCAACGATTATGAGCAGTTCACCGATGAAACGGGCCTTGTCCCTGAACATCCCACCTGGTGGAACTTCATCGATCTTGCCTATGTGAACAACAAATCTGATCTCAAGGGCCATACTGCCGTTCTCAACACCCTTATTGCCGCCGCATGGCACTGCGTTGCGGTCATGGGAGGAACTGAAAAGGCAGAACTGCGTTCCCGGAAGATCTGCGACGACATGGTGAAGCTCCTCTGGGATGAGGAAAAAGATATGCTCCGTGACAGCGATCACCCCGGACACGGATATGAATTTTACAGCGCCCATCCCGCAGCAATTCTCCTTTGCTACGACCTTATGGATGAGAAAAAAGATGCCCTTGCCCGGCAGCTTTATGCCCCCGGTGTTCTTCAACCTGAGCCTTACTATCAGCGTTTTGCCATTGAAGCTGCGTTGAAAACCAATCAGTTGGAGAAGTGTGATTCTGAAATCCGCAGGATCTGGGCAAACATGGTCGATTCAGATTCTCCCACGGTCTGGGAACTTTCAAAGTACGGCCCCGTTCCTGACTCCAACACAGCCAACAGCTGCTGTCATGCGTTTTCGGCGGCTCCCATGTGGTATACCCGCCGGGTCCTTGCGGGGCTCCGACCTTTGGCCCCGGGCTTCAAAGAGTTCAGCTGCACGCCGGTTTTCAAAGGGGATTTCCACTGCATCCAGCCCACTCCTTACGGCAATATCGAAGCCATACAAAAAGGCGGGAAACTCACAGTGAATTTCCCGCCGGAATTGAAGAGAAGATGATCAACAGACCGGATTGATCCAATCCGGTTTCTGAAGTTCAAGCACCTTTTCTTTTTCCTCTTTCAAGTCGCTGATCTCATAACGCTCGATGAGGATCAAAGTCCGCTTCACCATATCGTGATGGGACTCGCAGGTGTTGATATTTCTGACGCCCAGATGATTTTTCACCACATCCCGGTTGCGCCAGTTGGGTTCCCATGTCTCCTGTTTCACAGCACCAAGGCCCCGGAGATGGGCAAGTCCGGAACCGGAACACCAGATGTCAAACCAGTGCTGGAGTGCCGCAGGATCGTTCAGAGGTTCAGAGAGGGTTTCCATGTAAGAGAAGAACTTTTCTTCCCGTTCCCCCTCCAGCAGTTCAATAGAGGTCTGGACCTGCTGATAAGGAATGACTTCCATACCGTAAACACCCTGGGCATCAAATTTGAATTTGACAAGATAACCGCCGAACCAGGTGGGCAGCGCCCACTCAGGCCGTGAGGAGGGGAAGAAGAAGTTGCCGGGGCAGTAAACAATGGGTTTACCGTTCCAGAGTTCGATCCCTTCGGGGCAATGGGTGTGGCAGTTCCACAGCAGATCGGCTCCGGCGTCGATAAAGGCACGGAACATCTCGACCATGCGGGGAGAGGGGAAAGGATTGGTTTCATGTCCGCCGTGGAGGGCGACAAAGACAAGGTTGCCTTTGGCTTTTTCGGCTCTGATCTGATCGAGGATCTTGAAAATCGCCAAAGTTGCCACACCGGCACGATCTTCACGGGCACCGCCGTATTCGTTTTCGGCGTAGTTGATGATGGAAATGCGGATATTTCCGCATGAAAGTTCAAGAGCTTTGGCGGCATCCGCCATATTTTTACCGGCACCGACGGTTTTTGCTCCGGCATTTTCAAGGTTGGCAATGGTTTCCAGCGCCGCATCAGGACCGAAGTCGCCGATGTGATTGTTGGCAAGAAGAGCCACATCGACCTTGAGGTGAGAGATGATTTCCGTGCATTTCTGAGGAACTTTGAGGTTGGGACCGGTTTTGTCGATGGGCGTTTCGGAGTCCGTCACGGTGGTTTCCCACTGGACAACACGCAAATCGGCACTGTCAAAGACAGGTTTGACCTCTTTGAAAACATCAGCGACTTTTCCTTCCATCAGGGCATCAAGTCCTGCGGCACGGGGACAGATATCCCCCGCAAAAAGGACAGAATAATTTTCTTTTCCGCCTTCGCGCCAATTATTGCAGCGATTCACAAATTTCATAAAAAAATCCTTTCAATAGGTTTACAGCAGAATATACATCCGCATTCCTTTTCTTTCAAGCTTTTTTTTGAAATTCGGGGTGGAAACTTGACATTTTTTCTTTTGGTGCTATATTGAAAGAAGTTTTCACACCACCAGCTCAAAAAGGAGTTTTTTGTAATGAAAGTTGCTATTATGCAGCCTCCCTACCCCCGCAAGGGCGAGGCGCTCAAAGTTCTGGAGTGGCAAATCGATGCTCTGAAAGCACTCCGGAATGGAGAAAATGATCTTGTGATCTTCCCCGAAAATTCCAACTGCACCGGGTACACCGATCTGAACGATATGCTCGCCCTGATCAAAGGTCCCGGGGCAGAATATGTCGAAGAACTCCGCCGCACGGCAAAATGGGTCAACTGTACCATTATGAGCGGACTCCTCAACTTCGGCAGCGATGAGCGTCTGCGCAACCAGTTGACGGTCTTTACGCCGGAGGGGGAGGAGTTTTCCCCCTATACAAAAGTCCACCTCGTTGAGCCTGAACTTGCCAAGGGGATCGTTCCCGGAGATGCCCCCACCGCCTTCGAATACAAAGGACTCCGCATCGGCGGCGCCATCTGTTTCGACCACTATTTTCCGGAACTGTTTGTCGCTTATGCCAAACAGCGTGTCGATCTGATCGTCATGGTGAGCCACCAGCGTCAGGAACGGCCTGAGATCCTTGAATTCACCACCCGCGCCCGTGCCTTTGACTCCGGCTGCACAGTCCTGCGTTCCGCTCCTGCCATGCCCGATCCCGGTATCGGGGGCAAAAGCATGGCCGTTTCACCTGAGGGGAAGATCATCGCAGATGCAGGGGGACTCCCCGGAGTTCTGCGCTGCGAGATCGACCCCAAAGCCCGTTTCACCCGTGCCGCCTCTTACGGCGAACCCGATAAGATCATCGACTACCGTGAAGCTCTGCTGCTTTCACGCAGTCATGTTGATAAGGATTAAATCCTTATTATTTCCCCCAGGGCGGAGCGACGACCTGAAATACGGTTTCGCTCCGTCTTTGTTTATCATCAGGAAAGATGGCAAGGGTATATTTTCCGGGGGCAAGGGAACCTGTTTCAAGGGTGCGGTAGGCAAATCCCCGCTGGGAGGGCAAAAGGATATCTTTGACTTTTCTGCCTTTGCTGTCGCTGATGCGGAAAGGCACATTGTATTTTTCGCCGGGTCCGAGGAGTTCAAACTCAACAGGCAGCGTTGTACGGTCCGCAAAAACAGCGGGAGCTGTCATCTTGAAGCTCAAAGTCTGCCATTCGATCAGCCTGACCAGCTTGAAGTCCCCCACATGGAGAACCAGTTTGTCATTGGGGAAATAAAGTCTGGCGTTCAGGTGGAACTGGATCGTTTTGACACCTTCGCCTTTTTTCACGCCCCGCAGGGGAATGGAAACCTTGACCCATTGATTCTGCGCCAGATTCCTGATGGGGTAAGATACAAGAGTGCGGGTTTTCACGCCGCCGATATTGACGGTGGCGGGCAGATATTCTTCATCGGAGCGGTTGAAGGTGGTGTAAACCGAGAACTCAAGGTAGTCGTATCTGGACCAGTCCCGCAGCTTCTGAGAGAGTGCGATATTGCAGCGGGGCCATGAAGTCCCCTTGGGTTTGCCGCTTTCATCGTAAATGATGGGATAGATAAAACATGCCGTTTTTCCTTTTTGGGGAGTCAACATCTGCCCCTTGGCGGCAGTTGCGACAGCACGGTTCCATCTGCCGTGAGCGATATCGAGGGGCTTTTCCTCAGTCAGGGGAACGGCAGAGGCGGCAAAAGCCAGAACGATTGAGAGAAAGAGCAGATATTTTTTCATTTTCTGCCTCCTTTATTCTTGAGAGCGTTATCGATTTTTGTAATAGTTTCAGCCATTTTCCAACGCCAGGCATCCATGGTGCCGGTATCCCACACGCCGTCATTGTGGTCTTTGTACCGTCTCTGCTGGGGAATGGCATCAGAGAGTTCCTTGAGAAGTTTTTTACCCTCTGCGGCAACCTGGGAAAGCCCCTTTTTCTCTGCCTCTGCAACACGGGTCTGCAAGGTGTAGATGTAGCGGGCATCGTCGATCCCCTCCCGATAGCAGAGGAAGTTCATGGCGGGGATGGGGGAGCCGTCGTTGTCGGTCCGGTTGAGAAAGTCCATCCGGGCGGCATCGAGATAGTTCCACTGATTGCCGCCGATGCTCTGGTACATCCAGGGGATGAGAGCTTTGAACTCCGATTTCCAGAAACCGTAGCCGAAAGTCATACGGGCACCGGCAGGGGTCACATGGTTGTTGGAGCCGCAAACAGAGTTGGGATAACACCAGAACTCTGTTCCGGGGCGTTTTTTCTTCCACTCACGCATCTGTTCCGGCTTCAGGGTGAACTGCGAGGGCGCCCAGACATCCACCACATCAAAGAGGGGAGCGAAAAGTTTATTGGCAGGATCAGCCGTCACATAGGTTCTGCCGCCGTTGCGTTTGACGATTTCGCCCAGCCGTTTCAGATAGGCAACGACCGTCGGCATACAGTCAGGCTCATCGGTGAGGTAGATCAGGGGTTCGGGCCAGTCGGGATTCTTTTTATACTCGGCAAAAATACTTTTTATGACATGCTCAAAATCCTTGAAATACGCTTCGTTGGGCATAGTCATACCGCTCAGATGGGGCGGCAGACGCTTTTTCATGTTGTCGGCATAAAGTCTGCCTTCGCCGTAGCTGGCGGGGACAGGAGCGGTGATGCCGTATTTCTGAAGCAATTTTGCGGAGTGACGGAACCGGTCAAAGAGGATGAAAATGTCACCTGTTTTTCTTTTGGATGCCCAGAATCCCAGGGTGATGCCGTTGAATCCCGCTTCTTTCAAGCCCGCCAGCTCCGTTTCCCGTTTATTTTTCAGCCAGGCGGCGGTATGAGGGTCAAGTTTTCCAATTTCGGGCATGGGCATATTGTAGTAAATGGAATAGATCTTGTCAGGATCTTTTTTAAGATCGAATCCCAGAACTTTGACGGTCAGGGGGAGATTTTTCACCACATTGTCGCATTTGAGAACAACGTTCCCCTTATAAATCCCGGGAGCTGTACCGGCAGGCACTTTGACCGTGAGCCAGAAACGCAAGTTGCGTCCTTTTTCAAGAGCCATGGCTTTTCTGTAAGGCATGACGATATCGGGGGCTTCAAAGTATTTGTCCAGGACGGTGTAGTGGGGGCGGACCAGCATGTAGCGGATATATCTGAGTTCGGGAGCTGCCAGTTTTTTTCCTCCGGGGCCGGTCAAAGCAGAAGCCTTGAGCGAGACCGCTTGCAGATTTTTCAGGGCGTGGACCGTAAAGGTGAGACTTTCAAGTTCACCGCCTGCGGCAAAGCATCTCAGGGGAGTGCCGATCTCATACTGCTTGGGAAGTTCAGAAGGAAACACGGGATCGTTGAAACCTCTTCTGAAAATGCCGAAGCCATCTTTCCTGTGTTGGGCGCTCCACTTGACTCCGGTGGAGTTGCGGATGATGGGCTGGGGGATCTCTTTCCACTTCTTCAACTTATCGGCGGGGAGCATAAAAATCTCCTGCCGAAGCGCACAGAACTCTTCACTCTTTTTGAACGCCGTCCATTGCTTTTCAGGCACGAGGATCAAGGCGTTGAGCAGCCATGAGTTGGCACTTTTTATGGTAATAGTAGCACCTTTTTCATTTGCCGTTACGGGGAAAGTCACTTCAGTTACCGAAAACTTTCCATGATTGTTGATATTTTCAGAATCGATCTGAATGTTCCAGACAAAATCACCGGCAGGACGACCGGCAGGACCGCAGAGCGCCCATGCCATATAACGCCCGGCGGGGACCTTGAGCGTCAGGAGTGCATCTTTGCTGCCGGAAACATAGTCACAGCTGACCTCATTGAAGTAGGTCGGCGGCGGCTCGATGGATTGCCGTCTTTTATTTTCCAGAGAGTCGATGATCTTGTTGCCATAGGATTTGAGTTTTCCCTGAGTCTGCCACTGATACCCCTGCCCTTTGCCGGGAGCGACGAGGAGGAATCCTTTTCTGAGGGGGGAAGAGGTACTGCCGAAGTCGTAACGGAAAACACCGTCATTTCCGGCAAGGTATGCCGCAGCGCACACCGCTGTAAAAAGTGCGATTTTTTTCATTATTTCACATCCTTTTTCAACCATTCAGTGACTTTGGGAGCGATTTTTTTGACATGGATCCCGTAACAGTTGAAGCCTTTTCCGATAACTGAACGGGGGGCGAGAAGAGCCGCTTCTTTGAAGAACACGCCGGGACCGCCTTTACCGTGGGTGCAGAAGAAATAGACCTTTTTGCCGCTCAAATCGTTTTTCTGCAAAAAACTGCGGACCGGGGGGGCGTATGTTCCGAACCAGATGGGCGAACCGACAAAAACGGTATCAAATTTTTTCAAATCGTTTTTCAGAGCTTTGATGGGGCGGGAAGCTTTCTGTTTGATTTCACTGCGTCCCATTTTCAGGATCTCGGCGTACTTTCTGGGATAGGGGGTCTCCGGGATGATCCGTTCCACGACGGCATGGGTATTCCGGGCGATCTCTTCGGCAAGGATCCGGGTATTTTCAGCATCTGACCAGGAAAAATAAAGCACGATACTCTTGCTTTTTTCGGCTGCACTCAAGGCAAGGGCCAGAGAAAAAACAGCCAACATCATCACTTTTTTCATTTTTTCTTCTCCTCTTGTTGATTATATTGCAAAGGATTTCAGCAAACTGATCTCCTCTTTCCACAAACTTTCATCCGGAGTTTCCAGAATCAGGGGGATATCATCCGTTCTGGGATCTCTGACCAGACGCTTGAAAGTCTCAAGTCCGATGTTGCCTTTGCCGATACTGTCGTGACGGTCGAGGCGGCTGCCGCAAACGCCTTTGGCATCGTTGAGGTGCATTCCTTTGAGAAATCCGAGACCGATTTTGCTCTGGAAATCTGACCAGAATTTTTCATATCCCTCTTCTGAAACGATATCATATCCCGAAGCAAAAGCGTGGCAGGTGTCGACACAGACACCGCATCTGCCGGGACGGTCCGTTTGTTCGATCATGGCGGCGAGCTGATCCAGATTCCACCCCATATTGCTGCCCTGCCCTGCGGTATTTTCAAAGACGGCGATTACATCGGGAACGGTATCAAGTGCTTCCCGGACACTGGCGGCGATAAGGGCGATATCCTCTTCATCGGAAACTTGTTTCAGGGAACTTCCGGGATGAAAATTCAGAAGTTTCACTCCCAGCTGATGGCAGCGTTCAAGTTCATTGATAAAGGAGGCAACGGCATTTTTTCTTTTTCCGGGATCAGGCTGCCCCAGATTGATAAGATAACTGTCGTGGGCAAGGATATGTTCCGCACTGAAACCGTTTTCAGCGCAGCACGCTTTGAAAGCGGCAACAGATTCATCTTTATAGGGGGGCGCATTCCACTGACGCTGATTTTTGGTAAACATGGCAAATGCGGATGCTCCGAGAGCTGCCGCGTTGCGGGGGGCATTTTCCACGCCGCCTGAAATACTGACATGAGCTCCAATATATTTCATAGCAAATTGTACTCCTTAACTTTTTTATTGGGCAGAACTTTCCAGAGGGCTTTGAGAAATCACAGCATCAAGAATCGCTGCAATCTCTTCATAATCAGGACGGTTTTCCGGAAGAAACTCCAGCATCCCCCCCACAAGAAGCGAAAGGACCGGAGCCGTTTCAGGCGCAAGTGCCGCAAGGGGACGGAACTGCATATTCTGCCGTCTGGCATAAATATCATCCTGAGAACCGTGAAGTCCGAAAGGCGCAACACCTGAAAAAAGTTCATAGATCGTCACGCCGAGACTGAAAATATCCCCTTTCCAATCCTCGGAGCCGCTGAAAATACGCTCAGGACTTGCGTAAATGGGACTTGCCCACATGGAAGGTCCGCTGCCGCTGCCGTCACGGCATTCGGCGATATCCCAATCCCCGAGTTTGGCTTCGTCATCGGCGGTCAGCATGATATTTGCGGGCTTGATATCATGGTGGACGATATTCAAACGCCGGGCTTCGATCAGGAGAGGAATAAGGGAAGCTATCCAGCTCAGGATCTTTCTTTTTTCAGGGAGTTTCCCCTGTTTCATCATCTGTTCCAGATCTCCATGCTCCATGTAACGCATGACCAGAAAGGTCTTGCCGGCGCATGTACCGCAGTTGTAGACGGGGACCACGCCGGGATGCTTCACTTTGCCGCTGATACGGGCGGCGTTGACAAACTGCCGGGCGATCTCGTCGTGATTGGCTTCGTCGCCGGATTCAACTTTGACAGCGACCCGCCGGGCGAGATCCGGCTCAAGGGCGCGGTAAACCACGGAGTTCCCCCCTTTGCCGCATATCTTTTCAAGAAGATACCGTTCAAAGCGCATAGGCACACGCAAGGTTGCGCCGCACTCCGGACAGGGAAGAAGCGAAAAGGGTTCAAACTCGCTCAAATCGAGTTTTGCGCCGCATCCTCTGCAATTGATTTTCAACTCCTGCATTTCAGACGATCTCCTGAATATCCATGGTTCCGTCGGTGTGCCGCCAGACCTTGAAACAATTTTCCTGTGAAAGAACAGCAAAGGGAAGATCACGGCGGTTCAGTTTCTCCAATTCACACCGGATATTGTCATGGACAAGTTCATGGGTGTTGCACTGGGAGCTGCGGTGCGCCAGAAGCAGCAGTTCACTGCGTTCCCCCAGCAGATTCCCCAAGGCGGCGGCGGCAGCACGGTTATCCAGATGTCCGTGTCTGCCGTCGATACGGTTTTTCAGCGAGAGGGCGCGGTCGGAATTCCTCAGCATATCCACATCATAGTTGCTTTCGAGGATCAGCACTTGGCAGTTGGCAAGGTGCCGTCTCACCATGGGGCCGACTTCCCCGAGGTCGGTTGCGATACCGATTTTCACACTGCCGCAGCCGATGACGAATCCAACGGGGTCGATGGCATCGTGCTGCACAGAAAAACTTGCGATCTTGAAGTTGCCGACAGAAAACTGTTCCCCCGGCTCAAAGCTCCAGAGCTGGGCGGGGAGACGGGCATTCTTTCTTTTTTTCATGGCAAGGACACTGCCTGCGGCGCAGAGGGGGATATTCAAAGTGTCGCAAAAAACGGGCGCTCCGCTCAAGTGATCGGTGTGTTCGTGTGTCAGCAGAACACAACGGATCGTTTGAGGATCGAACTCCATTTTTTCCAACCGCCGCAACAGCTCTTTCCGGGAAAATCCCGCATCGATCAGCAGCGACTCTCTGCCGTAAGAAATGATAAGGGAGTTGCCTTTGCTCCCGCTGCCCAATACACCTATTTTCAACATATTTCAGAAACTTCTTTCAAAAACGGAAAAAAAACAAAAAAAATTCTATTTTTCACTGGAAAAATCACGTTTATAAATGTAAATTCTATTTATGTAAAATTCAAATGAATTTTTCAGGAATTTACAAAAAAACTGAGTTTTTTTTATGGCAGAAGAGTTTTTTCACAACAACAGTCTGCAGCTTGATGCAAAACAGACCCAGACCCAGCACCTGACAGTGAAACAGCGTCAGGCGCTTGATGTGCTGTTTCTTTCACGGCAGGAGCTGGATGAAAAACTCTCTCAGGCACTTCTTGAAAATCCTCTGATCGAGGCGGTGGAGTATGAAGAGGAACTCCCCTCAGCCCCAAACAAAGAGGAAGCTCCCCCCACGGAAGATGAATCCGGCTATGAAGCGGAACTCTACGAAAACAGCGACGAATGGAGCGAGGCACTCCCCCTGCCGGAACCGGCTTTTGCCTCTGCGCCGGAAAATCCTGCGGACTTTCTCCTTTACACCCCTGCCGCAGAACGCCCTTTGCGTGAAATGCTCCAGACTGAGCTGAATTTCTGCCGTGATCTGAGTGCTGCCGAAAGAGAAGCCGCCGAAATGATCATCCTCAATCTGGAAGACAACGGACTGCTCCACACCCCCTTGCAGGATATCGCCATGAGCAGCGGCAGCTCCATGGAAGAAGCTGAAACCGCCCTGAAAAAGATCCAGCAGTTCGATCCCCCCGGCGTTGCGGCACGCTCCATGAGTGAGTGTCTGCTGCTTCAGCTGGAGCGCAAAGGGGAAAAAACGCCCCTTTTTGAAAAACTTCTCAACGGGATGCTGGATGAGCTGAAACGCAACCGTCCTGACATTGCAGCTCAAAAACTGGGGATTTCCATGGATGAGCTGAAAAATATGTTTGAAAGAGTAAGAATCTTGAACTTCCCCCCCGTTTCAACAGCAGCGGCGGCGGGAACTGTCATTACGCCGGAAGTCGAAATACGCCCCGACGGCAAAGGAGGTTTTGAAGCCTTCATGCTGAAAGAACGGCGGAGTTACAAACTTTCAAAAGATGCAGAATTTGCCGCCGCCCCCGATGCGGGAGCTGATTTTGCCGCAAAAGCCAGGGAGGGAAAAAATCTTCTCGAAGCTCTGGAGTTCCGCAAAGGGACCATTCTGCGTATGGCGGAAATGCTGATCCATGTCCAGCAGGGATTTCTGGAGTCGGGTCCTGAAAAACTGCGTCCTTTCACCATGAAACAGGCGGCGGAATATCTTGATTTCAAAAGCGAAAGCACCATCAGCCGGGCGGCGGCATCCAAATATGTCAGAACGCCCCACGGCGTGTTTCCTTTCAAATACTTTTTTACAGCAGGTTATGTCAGCGACGAAGGCAATGAAGTTTCACGCACCGCCGATATGGAACTGCTGAAAAAACTGGTCGATGAGGAGGATAAAAAACATCCTCTTTCAGATGACAAGCTCTCTCAGCTTCTCAGTAAGGCGGGGCATCCCGTTGCCCGCAGAACTGTGGCTAAATACCGGGATATCATGAATATTCCCAGTTCAAGTTTACGAAAGGAGCATTTTTAGAATGCACGATTTTCATTTTCACACCCATCTTTCCGCCTGTGCGGCAAAAGATTCAACTCTTAAAGTCATGCTTGAAGCGTTAAAAAAAGCAGGTGTCACCACCGCCGGTGTCGCCAATCACCTCTGGGACTCAAAAGTTCCCGGCAGTTCACCATGGTATGCGCCCCAGAATGTGGAGCATGTCCTTGCGATCCGCAAGGAATATGATGCTCTTTCAGATGAGGAACGCTCCGGGATCCAACTTTATTTCGGCTGCGAAACAGAGTATGTGGGTCAGGGCAGAGTCGCATTGAAAAAAGAGTCTGCGGAGCTTTTTGACTTTGTCCTTGTGCCGCCCCACCACTTTCACATGAAAAACTTTGTCCGCCCGGTGGAACTTGAAGAATCTGCCGCCATTGCCCGTCTCATGCTGGCGCGTTTCACCGAGTGCTGCAACATCAGTTTTGTTTCCGGCATCGCCCATCCCTTCATGGTTCTGGGATATCCGGGGCGGGTGGATGAGATCCTGCAAGCCATTCCGGACAGCCGCTTCAAAGAGGTCTTTGATTTTGCCGCTGAAAAAGGAAAGTCCATCGAAGTAAATATCTGCGCCATCCATCAGGAATGCGCCCTTGACAGTGACGGACTCCCCCTTGAATACAAACGCATGTTTTCCATTGCCCGGGGGTGCGGATGCAAATTCCATCTGGGGTCCGATGCCCATGCCCCTGACCGACTGAAGCCTGAGCGTTTCACTTTCGCCATGAAGTTCGCTGAAAAATGCGGAATCGTTTTCCCTGAAGTCCCCTTTGCTGATTGAAGAAAAAAAATGATGACATTCGATTACTTTTCCTCCGGTTTCACAAATGTTGAAAAAGGAACGCCCCTGACCTGGCAGAAAGGAACGCCCCGGTCCGGCAGGCCACAGGAACTTCCTGCTGTTCTGCGGAACTGTCTTGCTCAACTCCCCTGGGCTGTCACGGTCTCTTTTGAAATCGACAGCACCCTGCCCCATCCCGAGTCGAGCCGCCTTGAGATCACGGAACAAAGTGTCCGCATCTCCGCCGCTTCTGAAAAGGGGTGGCTCTATGCGGTTTCGACTCTGCTTCGCTTCGGTGAACTTGAGGAAAAATTTGCCTGCACCATCACGGACACCCCCCACGCCTCCCGCCGGGGACTGAAACTTTATCTGCCCCCTCCCGATGAAGACTCCATGAAAGAGTTCTACGCCATCATCGACCTTGCGGTGCGTTACAAATACAACTTTATCATGCTGGAACTGGGGGGTGCCATGGAGTACAAAAGCCACCCGGAAATCAACACCGCCTATTTGAAGTATGCCTCTTTCATGAACGAATACCCCGCCAAGGCGATGAAGCTCCAGAACAGCTTCAAATGGCGCAAAAACTCCATCCACACCGACAACGGCGGCGGCTTGATCCTCCCGCAAACGCTCCTTGCAGAGATCATCAATTACTGTGAAGCCCGGAACCTTGAGATCATCCCCGAAGTCCCCTCTCTTTCTCATTGCGACTACATTCTTGCCGCCCATCCTCATCTGGCGGAGCGCAAAGAGGACCCCTATCCCGACACCGCCTGCCCCTCGCAGGAGCAGTATTACAACATCCTTTTTGATCTGCTTCAGGAAACCGTTGATCTTTTCCATCCCCGATGCATCAACATCGGTCACGACGAATATTACTCCATCGGACTTTGTCCCGAA
Source organism: Victivallaceae bacterium (assembly GCA_045654705.1). GTDB lineage: Bacteria > Verrucomicrobiota > Lentisphaeria > Victivallales > Victivallaceae > UBA1784. The sequence continues at coordinate 40,928 of JAZONY010000082.1, read as the reverse complement.
TGCAGCAAAAAATCCGCCCCGGTCATCTATGCGGAGGATATCAACCGTACTGCCGCATTTCTGAGAGAACGGGGAGTTGCGACCATCATCTGGGGCGACAAACTTCTCGACGCCCATTTCCGTTCCGGAGGGGGCTGCGGCGGTGCCGAACTCCCCGCCGGGGGCGAAATGGAGCTTGACCATGTTCCCGCCACCTTTCCCGCCATTGACCTGATCGCTCCCGACATAGAGATATTCCACTGGTACTGGAGCATCGACAGAGAGCTTGATCTGGAATACGACCGCAGAAACAGAAAATTTCTTTTCGGCAACTTCGGAGCTTTGGAACTGCCGGAGTGGAAAAAGCGTTCCTCCCGTTCCTCCTTTCAGGGGGTCTGTGTTTCCAACTGGGGGCGCAGCGATTACGAAACCATGCGGCGCAACGGGATCATTTTTGACCTGATATGCAGCTCATATCTCTGCTGGAACAAAGAACTTGGCAGCGAAGATTATGCCCAACTTCTGCAAATCGTCACCGAAGAACTCAACCAGCTGCAAAAAAACAGAAATGCCGACACACCAACTTTTGAAATCTGTCATACAGCTGAGACGGACATGGAATTTCTTTACTTTTTTGACGGCAACTTCATTGACGAAAAGGATTTTCTTCTCGGCGAACATGTTTTCACTGATACCTGCGGCAAAGAATACAAATTCCCTGTCATTTTCGGCAAAAACATTTCCAACGCCGTCAACTCCCCGGCACGGGTTTGCGATGTGCTGAGTGACTTTGACCGTTACATCATCAACCGCCAGTATATTGAGATCCTGGGCGGGGCGCGCCCCTGCTTCAAGGATGGAAAAATGTGGTACAAAGCCACCTACCCCCATCCGGATCCGGGGCAGACTCTCACTTACAAAGAGTTCCGTTCCTCCGGAAAAAAGAACTGCCAGGTATTTTTCAAAGAGGCATAAAAAAGAACGCCGCTTCTTTTCCGGAGGCGGCGTTCATTGTGTAAATCCTTTTACTTCAAGAGGGAAACGCCCAGGATATAGGGATATTCCGCCCCGGATTTAGTCAATTTGCAATGATATTTATGATCTGCGGCGGGGTGGAGTTCAAGGCGTACTGCTACGCCTTCATTCAGGGTAACGCCAAAGTTTTCGCCATTGACTTCAAAGTTGAGTTTGCCCTTACCCCGGAGTTCGATTTCGCAGCCCACACCTGCCAGATCGAATTCAAGAAATCCGTTGGGAAAAACGCTGTTGCCCACATAGCGGACGGGCATATCCTCCTCGATGGCACCGTGAGCGGCGTGCATATTGCGGGCGCAGCGCCAGTCGTCGCAGATCGTTCCGGGGAGAATGAAGTCTGACACATCCTCTCTTTTCTGCCACAGTAAACGGGCGTTGAACTCTGCGGCATACTCTTCGACGAGGACCTGATTGACACCGGCGATCCCCCGGGGATAGACCTCTTCCACAGGGACAGCCCGCAAGGGGAATACATCATGTTCTTCGCCGTTGACAAAGGATTTGCCTTTTTCCTTTTCAAGGACATCCCCTCTTGCGGCGACGGCGCGGGCATAGGTTTCAGGCGTTTTGAGTTCTCCCATGAACTCCACATAATCGACGGTATTTTCCGTCATGCAAAGGAGTGCTTCAGCTGCCATTACGCCATTGTTCCAAAGCCTGAACAATCTGTTTTTCAAGGCTTCATCCAGCTGCGGAGCGATACGGTTGACGGTTTTCAGCCCCTCCTTTGCGATTTTCACAGCCTCCTGTTTTTCGGCGATGATATCTTTATGGAGGGGGGAATTTTCTTTGTACTGGATGGACCAGACACCTTCGAGGGGTGCGAGGGGTTTATTTTCCGCAAAAAGGGCGAAATAGCCTCCTGCCTTGAGCCACTTCAAAAAGGGTTTCGGGGGGAAGCCGTGGAAAATCAGATTGCGGTTGATATAGTGGACTTTGGAAACGAGTTCAAAGCCTTTTTTGCCGAGTTCGATCAGTTCATCCGCCACAGATTCCGGATAGTTTTTCCGGGCATATTCCCTGCGGATTTCATCTGCGGTGATCCCGGGATCATCAATAGCGCGGGCGTAGGCATAAAGGTTGATGGGACAACTTTCAAAGACACTGTTGCCGATGCGGTCGAGCCGGATCGCATAGCGTGTCACGCCGCAGCGCTGGGCGTGCCGGACGTAGCGGACGATATGGTCCACATTTTCAGCGGGGAGGAATCCGGCACTGAGGAATTCCCCCAGACTGTCGCATTCAGCGCCTGCGGTCAGATTGGGGATGGTGCAGAAAAAGGGGTTATCCGGCAGAAACGGCACAAAATCGTAGGGGGTGATTTTTGTTTCCACTTCAAAGGCGTGATCGGGTGCGGCAAGTTCAGCACCGGCGAGAATATCTTTGTAGTCCTGTGCGATAGAGCCGAAAGAGCGCAGAATGAAGCGTTTATTTCTTTTTTCGTGTTCTTCGGCAAAGATCCTGACGATGTGGTCCACCACCTTTGCGGGGGGATAGACATCGGGAGTCGAGTTGTGGATCGCCGAAAAATCGGCTTCGGTCAGGGTCAGGACGATACCGTCCAGATCGGGAAGTGCCTCAAAGGCTTTGGTCAGTTTGTAGCGCAGCAGATCGGCAAAAGGTTTGCCCAGCAGATCGAATTCCCCGTTAGGGTCCATGAGACCGGGGACCTGTTTCAGGAACTCGGGCCACACGGTAACTTCCCGGTGCCAGTAGTAGACCGGACGTTTTGAAGCATGGGCGATATCGAGGATCTCCTGCAATTTTTTTCTGTTGGCGATGATGCCCTCTCTGTCGATGCTCCGGGCGACTTCGGGGAAATCTTCGTAAAGGCAGAGACCGTCGAGTCCTCCCAGGAGTGTATGACAGGCGGCGCAGATCTCGAAAGAATCCACGCGGTAATTTTCAGCTTCCTTGACGACCCGTTTCATGTATTCCACGTTAAGTTCCGTGGGATGCATAAGGGACCATGTTATTTCAGGGCGTTCCATAAAGATCAGTTTCCTTGCAAAGATGGTGTATTGAATCTCTAATAATATAGGACAAAAAGATATCTTTTACAAGGAAAAAAACAAAAAAGCTCTTTTTTTTATTGTTCAGCCTTGACGGAAAAGAAATTGGATGTTATATTATAAGGAGCAACCCAGAATAAGTAAAATCAAGGGAGTTTTTTACTATGCAAAAGAAAAGATACGCTGTTTGCGGTGTTTCCTCACGGGCCATTTACATGTACATCGGCCCCATGCTCCGTCAGTTCAAGCATTGTGCTGAGCTGGTGGGTATCCTCGACATTGACCCTCTGCGCTTTGAAGTCTGCAAAGATGCAGTGCCCGAAGCCAAGGATGTGCCTGAATACATGGCTGCCGACTTCGACAAGATGATCGCCGAAACCAGACCCGATGCCCTGATCGTCGTCTGCATGGACAGATTCCATGTCGAATACATCACCCGCGGCCTTGCTTATGACATCGACGTCATCACCGAAAAGCCCATGACCACCAACACGGCTGATGCTCTCAAGGTCATGGAAGCTGAAAAGAACTCCAAAGGCAAAGTCATCTGCACCTTCAACTACCGTTACAATCCTGTCCACACCAAGATCCGTGAAATGATCGTTGAGGGCAAGATCGGTAAAGTCACCCATGTTGACCTGAACTGGTACATTGACATCAAGCACGGCTCCAGCTACTTCCATCGTTGGAACCGTATGCGTGAGAACTCCGGAAGTCTTTCCATCCACAAGTCCAGCCACCACTTTGACCTGGTGAACTGGTGGGTTGACGGCGTGCCGGAATACGTCCACGCCTTTGGTGCGCTGAACCACTATGGTCCTGAAGGTATCTTCAACCCCTCCAAAAAGGACGGTCGTCACTGCAACGAGTGCGAAGAAAAGATGCAGTGTCCCTACAAGGCCCGCTGGTCCACCCGTAACTCCTCCATCTTCGCCAAGGACGACCACATCAACGCCTTTGAAGGTCCCAAAAAGCTCTTCACCACCTATCGTCCTGACATGTGTATGTTCGACTCTGAGATCAACATCCACGACACATTCATTGCCAACATCAAATACCGCAACGGTGTTCTGCTGAACTACTCTGCCAACTTCTCCACTCCTTACGAAGGTTACCGTCTGGCATTCAACGGTACCCACGGCCGTATCGAGACCATGGAATTCGGCGGTGCGGGCGGCGCAGCTCTGCCTAACCCCAACCCCAACGGAGTTCAGTTCATCGACTACTTCCCCATCTTCCAGGGACGTGAGCGCATCAACGTTGTCAAGCGCGAAGGCGGCCACGGCGGCGGCGACAGTGCCATCCACGAAGACATCTTCCTCGGTGAAGATCCCGCCCGCAAGTTCGACATCCTCGCCAAGAGCGTGGACGGACTCCGTGCCATCTCCATCGGCGATGCTGTTTACGAATCCATCATGGACGGACAGGTCAAAGATCTGACCAGCTTCATGCAGTAATCCCTCTGCGGATCAAAAATCCCCCCTGCCCCCAAGGCAAGGGGGATTTTATTTGTCAAAACTGCGAGAGCCGCCAACAAACGCTCGTCCACCGCCCCCCGCTAATTCACGGGGGCGGCACCCGCCTGAGTCCGTAAAAGTCTGTTTTTGTCTGTTTCAGTCCGCAAAAAAGCGCCGCACCAGACACGCTTGTACAAACAGAGCGTTTACCAGTACTGAGAGGTTTTGTTATCGGTCATACTTGAGGTTGTGAGAGATTCCACCGCAAACTTACGATTGGGGCGATCACTTGGCGCTCGCTTTGCCATGGGTGGCTGGTTATAGGTCTTATAAGTCTTATAAGTCTTATAGGCATTGGCTGGTGATTACCTTGACTTCCGTGGCGTCTGCCCGGCGTGGTTGGCTGATGGCTCCCCCTGCTAAACCTCACTTTGCGACCCTCGCAGCTAGAAGCAGCTGCGAGTTACTTCGGTGTCGACGTTCGACCGACCAAGCGCCGCTCATGCAGACCAGGGGGAGTACCAATACTGCTAAAAAAAACACTAAAAAATTGCAATAGAGGCTTGACATTACTATTTTTCAGTGCTATATTAAATGCGTAAGGTGTGTAAAATTACTAAAAAAGAGAAAGCATTGATCCGTGTATTTTATTGACAACGAATACATTATTAGTCAAGAGATTAATCTCTTGACTTCAGGCATTATGCCTGAAGTCGGAGACATTTTCTCTATTCCTTTCTCATATACTGACACCGGGGTTGCGTTTACGGTCAACACCTGCGGAGTCAGTGCATTTGTTTTAACAAACACCACAGACATCACCCTTACGATCAACGCTTTAAGGGACTTTACCCACCAGCTTTCTTTGCACCTTACCTTGTCGGAGCGCAGCCCCAAAGCTGTGCAGAAACGTTCTTTGCCCCCAACTTGCAAGCAGACCGCCCCGTCGGCATCTCTTGCCCGCAGGACGATCCTGCGGCTATGAAAGAGGCGTGCAGAGAAAAAAAACTTCTGCACGGAAAACAAATGAAAAAACACAAAACCATAAAGACACAACAAGAATTCTTCCCCCGCCGACACTTCCCGGGGCAGAGTTCCTGTTGTGTTTTTGTGTTTAAGAATAAAGAATCATTAAATTAATTTGAGGAGAGAGATTTATGGCAGAACTTTACGTAAACTCTGATTACAACAGCTCCACCGAAGGGTGGGGAGTTACGCATTTCAGTACCTATTCAGGCGCCTATGCTTATGCAACTGCTAAAGCAAAAAATTCAACTATTATTATCGAAAAAACCAATACTCTGAGCGGCAATACTTTTGACAACAACCACAAAAATTACTCTAATTTGGCAGTTGTCATCAACGATGGAGCCTATTTTGGCAATTCTTTGAGCAAGTGGGACATGACCTATGCTGTCACTGTTAAGGCTGGCGGCATTCTCCAAAGTGCCCGTCCAAGCAGTGCCGGATACGGCAATACACATGTAAAGAATAAGTTGACCATCGGTGAAGCTGGTTCCGAAAAAAAGGCTCAGATTAAATTCATCACTGGTCCCGGCGTATCTTATAAAACCATGAGCATTGCCGTTCTTTACAACGGCTCCTTGAGCGCCAACAATGCCAACATTGAGGTTGGTGATTTTGGATTTACCGGCAATGCCTCATTCGATGACTGCGAAATTACCGTTGAGGGCATCGTTGCTTTCGGAAAGAATAATTTTTACGCACAGACCATGACCAATACTACAATGACGGTAAAAGGTCACAATTTAATGAATGAAAATACCTATTACAGCAATGCAGGTATTTTGCTCAACAAATTGACCATGACCAAATCTACCATCACCGTTGATGACAATGTTGACACAACTGTCGCCGAGCGGGTCATTCTCAACTCTCTCACAATGAAAGACGGTTCAGCCCTTGAAGTTGAGGAAGGCACCCAAGTAAGAGTTATTGGCACTGTCACCGTCAACGCTTCAACTATTACTGCCGGTAATGTTGAATTGTTTAACAGCAATTCCATGAAAATAACAACAGGCAAGTTAGCTAAAGGAACTTATCGTGCAGTATTGTTGGATAATGACGGCAACGAGGTTTATTCTGTAAGCATCGAACAATCTAACAAAGATACAGCTGTTGCCATCAGCTACACCTTCCAATATGAACTTGCCGGCGAATACACCGCAGTTGTCTATAACAGCAGTGGTGACACAGTTTACAGCAAAGCATTTGAGAACACCTTGACCACCACTTTCGCTAATCTGACTCTGAATGATTCAGATTTCACGGCGACAAATTTCGATATTTACAACGCCAATGTTACGCTTGAGAACGGTTCCACACTGACCGTTGACAAATTTTATCTTTCAAGCGCAGGCGGAACGTTCACCATGGACTACACCTCTACCCTTGCATTTAACAGCATTACCAACAATGGCTCTATTTCCATCACCACCACTGGTTTTTCCGACACCAATAAGATTTTGGACTACACCGGAACCGGCACAATGACAGAAGCCGATTATAAGGCAATTCTGAACAATCAGTGGCACGACAACTACAAAGTCATCAACAACGACCTTTATCTGACCGATGCCGACACCTCCGTCGTCTACGTCAACTCCGCCTGGGCAGGTAAAGAAATCGGCGCAACCGTCGACGGCTACATCTTCGGTATCAATGCCTTTGACAACATTGATGCTGCATACGATGCAGTAACAACAGGCGGTACCATTCGTATCTATGGCGAAGCTGTCACCAACAAAGATCCTTGGTCAAAATCTGCTCAAATCATCGTCAGTGATGGAGCGATTTTGAATGCAACTAACACTTCGGACATTGAATTTAACTCTACCGGAGTTACTGTTGAAGCGGGAGGAAAAATTGTCAGTACTGGCGGTGGACGCAACTACTATTTCAAGAAAAAACTCACCATGCAGGGTACTGCAGATAAGAGAGTTTCTTTCTATGGTTACGTTGAAAAAACAAAATCATGGGGCGATCTCCACACCAGAGCAAGCGGAGTTTTGATTGATTACGCTGATATCAATGTTGGTTATTGGTTCAGCAATTACAGTGCCACAGTTAAACACAGTGAAGTTTATGCCGGTCTCACTCTTGACTGGCAGAATGTTACCGTTGAAGACTCAAATATTGAAGTTCGTGGAGGCGTATCCAGTTCCTCGAAACTGGGAGCTTCTTTCAGCAATGTTAAACTGACCAACTCCACATTGACTTCCGGAACCGGCGGAACTGCTACTGCTGATACGCTCAAAAGCCTGACTCTTAACAACTCCCAAGCCTATTTCGTCGGCAACAAGGCTGATACGGTAACTTCTCTTACAGTGGTGGGCGCAGATGCTCTTGCTGAATTTGCTGCTGGTGCCACTATCAGCACCTTGACTGTTAAGGACTCTGCAAAAGTCAACTTCAAAGCTGCAAGCTCCATTGTCGCCAAGAAAACTGTCACCATCAACGGCGGAGCAACAGCCACTTTCACCACTCTTGAGAATGCCGGAACTATTAGTATCGATGCCACAAGTAAACTCACTGCAGCTTCGATCACCAGTACCGGAGTCATCACCATTGATGCCGCGAACTTTGCGGGCGGTGTTGTCAAAGTCATCGACCAGACGGATGGTACTTCTCTCGAAGGCAAAGTCACCGTCAACAACGCCAACGGCACCGTGAACGTGATCTACGGCGCCGACGGCGACGTGGTCCTGAGCAACCTCGACGTTTCCACCATCTACGTCAACTCCACCTGGGCTGGCACAGAGGTCGGCACCGAAGTCGAAACCGGAAAATATTTCGGCATCAACGCCTTTGCCAACTACCAAAAGGCATTGAATTCTGCAGCTGACAATACAGTTATCGAAGTCGGCGGAACTTCATTGACTGGGGCAGAAATCAATGTCGGTGTTATTGACTCTGCAAATGATGTGACCGTCAATTTTGTCGGAGGAGTGATTGTCAATGTTTGGTCAAGCAACTTCCGCATTGACTCCGGCTCTGTTGCCAATGTTACCGGTGGCAGCAAAATCACCTTCCCCACCGCCCCCATCCGCGGTACGCTTAACATCGGCAATGCCAACGGCGAAACGGGTACTGTGACTGGCAAAGACTTCAATATCTACGGCGAAGAAGGTTACGAAACGGCTGTCGTTAATGTCTATGCCGGTTCATCATTAACTGTTACCCCCGACGTTGATCAAGCCGTATCTTACGTTGGTAACGGCAGCAATGCTGCCCGCAAAGGCGAATTGAACATCTTTGGCGGAACATTTAAATCTACCAGAAAATTCACAGTTAATGCCTCTGGCAAAGTGACCATCAATGGCGGAACATTCAGTGCGCGCACTGTCACTAACGAAGGCACTTTCACCGTTTCCGGCGCAAGCACCCTCAATATCGCTTCCCTCACCGGCAAGATTGATGCTGACAATGCTGATTTGACTATGGACATTACCGGTACTGCCGGTTCTCAGGTCAATGTCTTCGGCGAATCCAGCGTGAAAGGCTCTATCAGCGGTGCAAAACTTGTCCTTGGTTCTGTTGAAAAAAGTGTCAATGCAACAGTTGATGTGACCGGTTGGACTCAGGTTGACTTTGCCGCAATGAATGGTACTGTCACTCTTACCGGTAAAATGGTTGAAGGCAGCTTCGGTCTGGCTCCCATGCTGATCAGCGGACTTTACAACAACAATAATCAGGATATCCGCGGCGATGTGAATGTCGGAGCCACCACCGTCACTGTTGCTTCCGGCGCCTATGTGACCGCCCACCAAGTCTACATTTCCGAAACCGGTGCTGTAAATAAACACGTTCTCAATGTCGAAGGCGAACTTAAGGCTGCCACTTCCATTTTTAACAAGTACAACGGCGAACTCAACATTTCCGGTACCGTTTCCGCCAACTATCTGCAGGTGGCAGGTAATGTAACCGTGACCGGCGCCAATGCACAATTGAATCTGACTGGTACCGGCGGCAACGGTGCCATGAAAATCGGTCTCGCTGGCGGTGGCTCCAAGTTGACCATCAGCAACGGCGCCAAAGTTGATGCGGACGGGGAAATCTTTGTCGGTTACAGTGGTCGTACCGGTGATTTGATTGTCACAAGTGCAACCCTTGACGCTGCAAAAATCTCTGTGGCTGATGGTACAAGTTTCACCGTTTCCGGCGAAAGCACCCTCAATATCGGTACTTTGACTGGAACGATCCTGGTGGCAGATGCCACTTTGACTGAATCCGCAATCAGCAAAGGTTCCGTCAACTTCAAGGGTCAAAACAGCTTCAGCGGTGACTTTAATGCCAGTTACGCTTTTGTGGGTGATTGGACCAATGAAACTTATACCGGCAACATTGATTTCGGAACTAATTCCAACGTCAATGTGGGCGGACAAATGATCATCGGTCACGACTACTCCGCCATGGGGGATAACAATGTTGTCTTCGGTGATACTACGCGCGCAGTCGTTACCGACAAGGTGTTCAAGGCTGCCGATGTGAGTGTCCGCAGAGACGGTACACTTACCATTGCCAATACCACCGGCGATAACAAAATCAACACCATGAATGTCATGGGACAGGTCATTGTTGACAACGCAAAACTTTCCGGCGAAGTCCAAATCGGCAGCGGTGCCAATTACAACGCCGAAATGATTGTCAGAAACGGTGCGGAAGTCACTCTCGGCGAAAGTTCCAACAGTGTTGTTATCCTTGGCAAAAGCACTAAAGGTGCTATCTCCATCGATAACGCCAAGGTCACAATCACACGTTGCGGTGCCGGTGCAGGGTATACGGTTCCTGCTGATACGTTCCTCATCGGCTACAACGGCGGCAAAGGCGAACTGAACCTTACCAACAAAGCTCTCTTCGAAGCCATTGATTACAACGGTGATAAAGAAGGCGGCAAAATGAATGTCAATATCAGTGCCGACAGTGTTGTTTCTGTTACCGGTTCAACTTTCAAAGTCGCAGGAGTTCTTGATAACGCAGGTGTTTTCAACATCAACTGCGCCACCACGCTCCCCACCATCACCGTCGGTTCCATGCAGAACACCGGCACCATCAACTTCACCGTGAGCGGTGAGGCTGCCAAAGAGTACATGGGCGGTCTGGTGATCGATGCCGCCGACGACTCCAACTACGGCGACGTCACCATCAACGGTCTCGGCGCCGGATTCGAGGCAATCTCTGACGGTGAAGACCTCTATGTGGTCAACACTTCAGTCATCAAGGTCGATACCTCTTTCACCGCTGAAAGCGACTGCGGCGCAGGCTTCTTCTTCGGCATCAACGCCTTTGCCTCTCTGACGGATATCACCACCGCCCTCTCTCAGGGCGCCCGTCAGGTCCAGTTCACCTACAACGGTGATGCCGCAGGACTGGAAATCACCGTCAAGAACGATGACGGAGCTTCTCTGATCTACACCTTTGGCGGTCAGGTCTACGCTTCTGTGGGTGGCAACAATGTCCATGAGTTCGCTCACAAGGAGGGAAATACCTACATCTTCGACTTCAAACAGGGCAACTACTCATTCGCCGTCAAGGAAATTGAGGCGAATGATCCTGTCACTGTCAAACCCGGAACCGGCAGCAACTCCGCAAGCGGAACTGTTAATGTCGATGTCAACGAGTTCACCGGCAGACAGAATATCGGCTTTACCGTTGCTACCGGTATGGAAGGTGCCATTGAGCTTGATATTGACGGTCTTAAAGGTGCGGCCTGGGTCGTGCTGTATGACAAAACAACCCAGAAGACTGTGAAAGAACATGTGGTCATCAGAGACGGCAAGGTCACTTTCAAAGACCTCGCCGCAGGTTCTTATGAAGTGGCAATCTCCGCCGCAGGAATCCCCTCCGAAGTCTCTTGCAAGGTCGATTACGATTTCAATCAGAAAGAGGTCGTCGTCACCGACGACACCTGGAACAATGCCAATCTCTTCGGTGTTGGCACCACTGCCGGAACCACTGTCTCGGATGAATTCACAGCAACTGACGTTATCGACTGGTTCAAGTTCACCGCAGCTGATGGCGTGAACGCAATCGACTTCACCGGTGACGGTGATTTCTCTGTCATCGCCTACACCAAGAATGGCGACAAACTGCAACAGTGCGCTGCCTTCTGGGTCTTCGACGAAAAGGCAACCGGTGTCGATTACACCCGTTACCTCAACGTCGCCGCCGGGGATGTCTATCTCCGCATCGAAGGCTACGGCAAGGAAATCAACTACTCCGTGGCTCTCGCTACTCAGGCATAAGCCCCAAACAGTTCAGGGGCGTGTTCCTCTGGACTGAATTACGACTTCGAGGCTGCCGTTTTGACGGCGGCCTTTTCTTTTGAAACAGTTTCAAAACGGCTCAAAGTTGTCAAAATATTATTTTTTGAATAACTTTTAAAATCAGTTCCTTGAAATTAACATAGTTTGTGCTATATTTTATCTATATCAATGTTCTAAAAAAAATGGAGTGAAAAATCATTATGTTCAACAGCAAAAGTTTGAAATTCCTTGAAGATTTTATGATGACTTCAAGCCCCTCCGGTTACGAAATGGAAGCGGGCAAAGTTTTCCGTGCCTACCTTTCAGATTGTTGTGATGAAGTTAAAGCAGATGTGCTGGGCAACTCCATTGCAGTGCTCAATCCCCAGGCAAAAACCCGGGTCATGCTCGCCGGTCACTACGACGAAATCGGATTCCAGGTGGTCTATATCTCTGAGGATGGTCTTATCTATTTCCGCCCCAACGGCGGTATCGATAAACTTAACGTTCCCTCTTCCGAAGTCGAGATCCTGACGGCTTCCGGCAGAGTCCCCGGCGTCATCGGTAAAAAACCGATCCACCTGCTCAAAGATGGCGAACGCAGCAAGGCTCTGGAACTCAGCGATATGTGGATCGATATCGGTGCTGAATCCAAAGCCGAAGCCCTTGAACTCGTTTCTGTGGGCGATCCTATCGCCATGCGTTCCAATTTCAGATTCCTGGGGAAAAACCGCTTCTGCTCCAAAGGTATTGACGACAAGATCGGCGCTTTCATCATCGCTGAAACTATGCGCGCCCTTTCCAAACGGAAACTTAACGTCGCCGTCTATGGCGTCGGCACCGTTCAGGAAGAGGTGGGCTGCCGCGGCGTTGAAGCTGCCGCTTTCGCCATTGATCCCCAGATCGGTATCGCTCTCGATGTGGGCTTTGCCACCGATCTTCCCGATATCCCCAAGAAACAGCTGGGCGATGTCACCCTCGGCGCAGGTCCCATCCTTACCCGCAGCTGCGACAACAATATCCCTCTGGGCAAGCTGATGAGAAAAGCTGCCGATGCCAAGAAGATCCCCTATCAGGAGTCTGCCGCTCATCGCGCAAGCGGCGGTACGGATACGGCAAAACTCCAGCTGACACGGAGCGGTGTCGCCACGGCTCTTATCAGTATCCCCAACCGCTATATGCACTCCCAGGTCGAAATGTGCGACCTGCGGGATGCCGAAGGCGCTGTCAAGATCCTGACCGAAACCATCGCCGCCCTTAAAGGCAACGAAAACCTTATCCCCGGAGAAGATCTGTAAGAAATGAGCGCTTCTCCTGAACGGAAAAAACGCCCCGTTTCCAGAAAAAAAGGGGAACTGCGCAGCTATCTCGACAGCGGCGGGTTCCAACGCCTGGAGGGCAAATCAACTGCCCCCGGCAGTCTGGCGAAACAGGAGTCTCATCTGCTGTGGAAAATTTTCCTCATCTCAGCAGAACTCCTCTTTCTCGCCGTGGGGTTGTGGTACATGTTCCACTGAGTTCCGTGCAAAATGCAAAAGGGCTGAACGTAAAAAGTTCAGCCCTTTTTTTGGTCTCTGTTTCAGAGTTCGATCCACCTGCCCCCTTCGGCGGCACTGCGGCAAATGGCAAAGCACGCCTTGTGGCTGTTGACCGCTGAAGCAACATTGTGTTCAGAATCCCTGCCCTCTTTCAGGCACTCGATGAATGATGTGACCATGGCAGGGAATGGATGTCCGTAGACGTCGCCGCCCTTTTTGACGCCGGTGTCAACGGTGAAAAACTCCTTCTGCTCCTGAAAACGGCGCAGGTAAAAACGATCGTTGAGGATCGTTCCGTCCTCTCCGATAATGTGGATGTTTGCCGTGTAGGGCGTAAAGCCTGTAAGAGAACAGGAAAATACCCCCTTCGCCCCGTTGGCAAAACGGACCTGCGCCGTTTCAACAGGGGGATAATCATACCAATCCCCGATTTGCACACTGTCTCCGCGCACGGCGGCGATCTCAGAGCCTAACAGGTAACTTGCCAAATCCACGCTGTGACATCCCCCCAGTACGAATGCGCCGCCGGTGCGTTTGCCTTCACGCATCCAGCCGCCCCGGTTACGCCCGAACCAGTAGTCAACATTGCAGAGAAAGACGTTTCCCAGTTCCCCCTGGGCAATGAGCCGCTTCTGCATGACACTCAGAGGATTGAAGCGCAGCACCAGTCCCATGATAGTTTTTGTGTGGTATTCTTCGATGACCTTGACCAATTCGTCAAGTTCACCGGCATCGATTGCCGCAGGTTTTTCCAGAAAGATCTGTTTGCCTGCTTTCGCCGCCATTATCGCCTCTTGGGCATGAAGGTCGTTTGGGGTGCAGATGGAAACAACATCTACACGCTCATCGTTGAGCAGAGCTTCAAATGTGGGATAGATCACTGCATCATGGAGTCCGAATTCAGCGATCTTGGCTTTGGCACTTTCAGGATTTCTGCTGCCCAATCCCACAAATTGGCAATCTTTATTTTTCAGGTAAGCGGCAATGTGACCGCTTGCCACCCAGCCGCAGCCCCAGAGGGCGCATCCGAATTTTCCGTTGATCATGGCAGGACTCCTTTCAAATGCCGAGAAGCCAACCAGCGTCGGCGGGGTTGTATGTGGCGTGGGTCAGGCGGGATTTCCAGGGGTGGTTGCCGCCCCAGGTCTCGATGCCATCCTTTCCGGCGGCACTGACATGGACCCGCATGGGAAGTCCCGGCTCACGGAACTCATCCCAGAAATCCAGCGGCATTTCGGCACGCAAAGTCTCTTCCGTTTCGGAGAAATGGATCTCAGGCACTTCGCGGCAGATAAAATAGCTTGCCGTCTTGCCGCCATCGGCGTTGAAATTCACACTGAATCTGGTCCACAACCGACGGGGTTCGATGGAAAAAACATAATTCAGCGCTTTGCGGTTACGGATCTCAAAGACCATTTTGCCGTTTTCAGCAAAAATACACCATGATGAACCGCTTTTGCCGATAGGATAGACTACGCCCGCCTGAGCGGTCAAGCCGGTGGGGATCTCACCCGTCCAGCGTTTGACAAAGGGCGCATTGATATCGAAAGCGGGGAAATCTTTTTCAAGCAGATGGACCAGCAGCTCTTTGCGTTTTTCAAGCCGTTCAGGGTGGAAGAGGAAGGCTTCAGCCTCGGAGTGATATCCCAAACGGGGATCTTTGAGGCAAAGTTCCTTCATCCTCATGGTATTGACGATTTCAGACTCCACAAGATTTTTCATTGCTTCAAGCTCACTGACACCTGTCCGGAACATTCTTTCACGGGCATCGTAGAAAAGCAATGTATTGAGGGCGCTTTTGATCTGCAATCCGACAGCCAGTGCCACGCCGATATCGTCGCAGCGGTCGGGATTCCCCTGATATTCGGGCAGCAGATTTTTCATGATCTCCGCGCCTTTGCTCCACTCCTCATCCATGGCACGGCAAATGGCAATGGCATCGGCAAGATTGTGGTGGAGCCCCAGAGATTCGCCGATCCGGTCGCCGGAAATCGCCGGAAACTGATTGATCAGCCAGCTGGGCGCCTGAGGCTCGTCAACAGGGAAAAGATGCCAGGGCCAGCAGATAGAGTGGTGCAGAGGTCCGTACCATTCAAAGCAGATGTTCATGGGGAACTTGCGGTAGGCGGCGGAAAAATGACTCCACGCCTGAGCCGCCAGAGAAGCGTTGCTGCGCCAGTCGGGGGCGGCAAGAGATTCCAGAAACTCTTTTTCCGTTGCAGGGAAAGGTGCGAAAGAAAGCTCGCCCGCCGCCTGATTCATCAGCCCCGGATAGTTTCCGAAATACCAGCACTGCATGACGGCAGTCACATCACGCTCATGAAGGAATTTGTACTTTTCATACAAGTTGGAGGGAACAGGAATAAAGGGAACAGAGGCATCTTCATGGGAACACCCGACCTGAAGTTTTGCCGCCTTTTTAGCACATCGTTCAGTCATGGAGGCAAACTGTTCAGAGGGGCCCACAAAGGCAAGGGAGTAGTCAAAGACCGTGCGGACCTTGCCCAGCTGTTCCGCCATGCCGCCGGATTCAAAGTTGTAGAGGAAAAAGCACTCTTCAGGCCATGCTTTTTCGATCTCTTCCATATACCTTGCGGTCTTGGAGCCGTCACGGCTGCCGGGAGCGTAGAACCAGCCCAGAAATTCACTTTCAGGCGAGTATTTTTTCATTGCCTCATACATGATCTGCGCCTGTTCACGGAACACGGCAGGACCGCCCCGGCGGGAACATTCGGGACAGTGTTCGGCAAATTCATAACTGAAAAGCCCCGGACAGGTCCCGTTGTCCTCGCCGAACATGATATTAATGAAGCCCCCCAAACCGTGAACGTTGGAAAAGAGTGCTTCAATGGACTCCCTGATAAAGGTTTTGCCGTTTTCCGTTGAAATGCAGAAACGGTCGTGAAGCTGCCGCAATTCCGGATGTTCTTTGGCGGAGTCACAGGGGTACGCATGGGGCTTGAAGTTGTCCATGAAAAACTTGGGTTCGCTGAAAAACACATAGATCCGGATACCGTAACGGGCGCATTTCTCCACAGTTTGCTGCAGCTTGGCAAAGCGCCGGGGGGCATCCTTGCCGTGTGAGGGGAAAACACTTGAGGGCATGTCAAAGAAATACATGGTCAGCCACAAGCCGTTGATACCTTCGTGGGCAAGTTTGTTGAGATATTCTTCCGGATAATAGTCCACATCGTTCATCAGCTCGTCGATGAAAAAGGGGGGACGCCCCGTAGGACCGAAGAAACAGCGGGAAATACGGATCTTCACCTGAGCTTTACGATGCCAGGTGCCGAAGGTGCAGAGTTGTTTGGCGCACTCTCTGATTCTTGCCTCAAAAAAGTAGACGGCACGGCGCAAGCCATCTTCATCGGCAGCCGTGATAAGGATTTGTTTTTCAGAGGCGTTGAGTTCAAATTCCTCTTTTTCCCATGCAGGCTCCAGAGCAAAAGTAACGGGAACGCCTTCGCCGGATTCTTTCACATTTTTAGCGCCCAGGACACGGCGCAGAGAAGAAAGGGCTGTTTCCGGAACGATTTTTCCGTTGCAGAAACAAACAGAAACGCCGTCACATTTTTCATCCGGCGAAAAATACTCTCTTCTGGCAGCTTTCAGGGCGTTGATAAAATGCTCCTGCCCTCTGGGGGGCTGGGGAACGGCGGCAAATTCGTTCAAAAGAGTTCGGTTCATTTTCAGATTCCGTAATAAAAGTTTTTGCCTCTGGTATCGCCGCTGTCGGGCCAGCCGATCCAGAAAGCATTCATATAGTAGTAGTAGCCGCCGGGAGAACGGCTGTTGAAAGGCACAGCCGACATGCGGCGGACAGAAACATGTCCGTCTGTGTGGACAAAGTTGCCGCTGGTATTGTGTCTTCCGACGACACCTGCGCGCAGATAGTTTGTATCGTTGGTATTTTCATGGTAATACCTCAAATAATCATTGGGGGCATCGGTTTCAGCGATGATCGTTGTTACAGAGGGTCTCAGGAGTCTTCCCAACCGCACAGCATTGGAGCTGAAAAAGCTATTCATGTTCCAACTGAGCCAGCCGTTTGCTGAAGCAGATTTCACAGGCGTTCCCATGGAGGGGCAGAGAAAACGGCTTCGCTGGACCACCCCGTTATTCCCGTAATAGATCCCGCCCAGATAATTGGCTCTGTCACTGCCGAGGTAAGTACTCAAAAGTCCGATACGCCCGTATTGCAGTGCTGCCCCCTGATTCCAGCAGCCGCTGGAGGTGTTGTAAGAGGATTTGGGACCGCCGTTCCAATAGTTGAAATACCAATCTTTGTTGTCAGCAACATACTGGCTGATAGCAAGACCGATCTCTTTGAAGTTGTTGAGACATGTGGTCGCTTTTGCCCGTTCCCGCGCCTGATTCAAAGCAGGCAACAGCATGGCGGCGAGAATGGCAATGATGGCGATAACGACTAGCAGCTCGATCAGGGTGAAAATATTTTTTTTGCAGTTTTTCATAACAATCTCCTTTGTAAACAGAAGTGATTTATGATTTTTAGATAATATATCATCTAATCTTGTTTTTTTCAAGTTCTTTTTCCGCAACTGAAACCATCAGGTAGAAACTGCCGTAATAACTGGAAACAGCCCCAAGTGACCAGTCTCCGGGATACTTGCTTTTGTGCCGCATCTCAGCGTGTCCGTCGGCGTAGATGGATGAGGCTTTGGGATTGCCGCCACCAGAGAGCTTCTCGAAGTCAAACAAAAAGCTGCCCTCGCCACCAATCCTCCCCCCGCCCCCAAGCAATAACAGCTCACGCCGCCGGGGGATTTTTTTACAAACAACAAACAATTTGCACAAATTAACTGTGCAAACAATTTCACATCAGCCAACCAAACCGAGCCTTACAATATACTATTGAACAGGCCTGCCTGGATGCGGCTGAAAAGGCAGAAAAAAAAATTCCGGGGTGCCGAACAGCTTCAGTATGCTGAATGATGCGGTCTCGGTTCCCGGAGTTATGAGTTGATCGAATGCTGAACTTACCAGGGGGCGGCTTTTGAGTTCCAGGGAAGCCAGAAGCGGGTCTCCTTACCGTCACGCACCAGATTGGGAAGAGCCTTTCTGCTGACTGAAGCCACGTGACCATCCAGAAAGATCACATTGCAGCTGCCGGCTCCGGCGAGCAGAGGCGTGTCTGTTCCGGCGCCGTCACCGGTGCCGTCAAGGGGATTTTCGTGGGGGAATGCGGGCCACATTTTTTTGGTGTATGATGACTGCTTCTCGCCCAGAGGTGTTTCCGCATAATAACATCCCCGTGAAGGATACTTCAAAGAGTTCAGCTTGCCTGACTGGCCTTTGGCGACCCCTTCCACATGAATTTGGTTGTTCAGCCCCAAAGCGAAAATATCACCTGTCTTGCTCCGGGCATCCCGTGAAGGGCAGGCCATGGGGTTGGTGTAAAAGCCGCTTGCATACTTTCCGAAACCGCCCAGCGGGGAGTTGTGGGTAAAGCCGAGATAAGGTGTCACCATGCCGCCTGTGTCGCTGGAAGTGTACCAGCGGCGGGTGGATTGGGAAGAAGCACCGCCGTTGTTGAAAAGAACAGGGTAGCCGGAGTTGTCTTCAGAATACATCTGTGAAGCCTTGCCGATCTGGGTGTAGTTGGAAAGACAACCGGTTTTTCTTGCCCTGTCCCGTGCCTGCTGCAGGGCTGGCAGAAGCATGGCCGCCAGAATGGCAATGATGGCGATCACAACGAGAAGCTCTACAAGGGTAAAGCATGCTTTCCCCTGCCCATGGGCAGGGTGTTTCCGATCACAGCAGAAATGTGACCTCTTAACCAGCAGTTCGATCAGGGTGAATTTGTTTTTCATGATTTGTTTCCTTTATTTTACTTCAACGATGGATACATCATCATACCACGCATCTCCTCCGGCACTCCAGATCCAGAGTCCAAGGATGCACTCGGTGTCAGGCGTAATATAATCGGGGGTCATCAGATCAAAGGTACGGCGGTGCCAGCTGGTGTCACCGGAGATCCTGACTGTGGGACAGGCAAGCTGTTTTTTCCCCATGCTGATATATGCCCCTGCCCCCAGTTTTCCGGTAAGCCCCCGGGTTTTGAGGAAGAAGGAAAGCCGGTAGCGGGTATTGGGTTTCATGCCCTTGAATTTCTGTCCGGCGGAAATGCGCTGATTGAGTTTGTTCATAAGGTGAAGCGAGGATCTGCCGGTCATAAAGACCTTGTTGTCGAGTTCGGCGCGTTTGACCTTGTAGCCCTCGGAACTCCACAATCCCCAGGCTCCGGCGTAATAGGGGAAACGTGTTTTGGTGATTTCAAAGTCTCCGTCTTTGAGGAGATTTTTCTTCTCTTCATTTCCGAATTTCATCACGCCCCAGCGTTCGGTGGCGTGGAACGATCTGCCGGGGACGGGACTCCACTGATAGTAGATCTCTTTGACCTTTTTGGCCTCGCTCCCCTTGATCGCCCGGTGGCGGGCAAAGTTGACAGGAAATCCTCTGGTATCGTATTTACCGATGGATTTTTTGGGGATCTTCACTTCGATCACGAAACCGTCAGCTTTTTTGACGACACTGACCTGAGCGCCGGAGTTCCACTTATAATCTCCTTTTCCAAGCCGTTTCCATGCGGCATCGGCAACGGAACCGTTGGTGTTCACCACAAGGTGATAATAATTCTTGCGGTCGCCGGAGGGATTGAGGAAAAGTTCCACGCAGGAGTCGGTGAAGTTTTCCTTATTGTCCGCCCCGTGACAGGCTGCCATGATATGTTTCATCAGAGGTTCTTCGCACTCAAAGGTAAAGATAAAGTTCCCTGCATCTTCTTTTGCCGTAACGGTGGTGGTCACATCGCACACTTCGCCTTTGTAGGGACGCAGTCCGACACTGCCGGGCATAAAAAATTGCCAGCTGCCCATAAGCTCTTTTGACTGAGCGAACTTTGCGGCGGCACCTTTGATGGGGCCCAGCATGGCTTGGCGCATGAATTCGATACGCTTGACGGCAAGGGCGTCTCCGGCGGCGGCTTTTTTGGCCTGATCGAGATACTTTTCAAGAGTTTGAAGTCTGGCGGGGGAGTAGATTTTGCTCCACACTTCAAATTCATTGGGCAGTTTGACCACAGGACCGAGGGGAGTATCCATAATATTGCCGATGATCTTGCGGCACCAGAGATCTTCCAGCTCATCAAAGAAAAGTTTCATCCCGGCTGCCCCTGCGCCATACATAAGAAGATAGTGTTCGTCGAGCAATTTGTCGAGGTCCGTATTCAGATCCCAGGCGACTTTGGCGAAGGTATAGTAGTTGAGATAGTTGAAGATCTCATAATCGGTTTCGCTTTCAAGGAAGACGCCGTAGATGTAATCTTTCACATGCTGCAGATATCTGCCGGTCTGACGGTGCATCATGGCGGGGATGCCTTTCATTTCCGCCTTGCTCATGTGCTTGCCGGGATAGGTCCAGATGGAAATTTTCCCGCCGGTTTTGTCACACCATTTTTTCAGCAGCGCAACATCGGAAGCCCAATATTCAGGTTTGCCCATGCCTTTGACGGCAAGCTGGATGGCGACATTTTCAGGGATGTCACACTCAGGCAGATTGTCGAGGCATCCGTAAGCCATCTGGGTCACGACGGCGTTGAAATTATCTTTTTTCAGCCGTTTTGCAAAATCTCCGGTATGTTTCCAGAGAAAATTGCTGATGGATTGAGCGGCTTTGGGGTCGTTCTGATAGACACGGGCACCGGGGGCGACTTTGGCGCACTTGGGACAGCAGCACCAGTAAAGCCAATCCTGGGGCATGACGGAAACATAGGGACGGCTGCCGAAGTTGACACTCCAGTTTTTAATTCCCCGGGAAGCGGCACTGCCGCCTGAAAGGTAGGTGGTGACATCCTTGTAGATCTCTTCGGTAATGCCGCTGTGGTAACAGAGGTGTCCGGGGTGGGTCATGCCGGGTTCTTTGTAACGCTGACCGTCGGGCATGAGGGCGAAGAATTCAGGATTTTTTGCACCGAAACGATTGATCAGATCAAGATAGGCAAGACCGTGTCCGAAAGGCATGGGACGGTCAGAATAACGCTGACGCAGAAAGCTCAGATTGGCGCCTTTCAAAGCACCCTTGTAAGTGCAGTCTTTCTCGTACCATTTGGAGTTGGGTCCGCTGTAATTTTCACGGTTGATCAGGTCGGGACGCTCAAGGATGTCGATCTCACGGGGCAGCTGCAGAGCTGAATTCCGGGGGACAATGGTTCCCATTTCACCGGGGAAATAGAAGCGGACTCCGGCAAAACGCTCAAGAAAATCGTAGACCGCAGAGAGCGTACCTCTTCTCATCCACATCCGCCATCTGTTTTTTCCGGGATCGGCATCAGAAGAGTCCTCACCCAGCAAAAAGATCATATTGTCTTTGCGTTTGATATAAAAGCCTTCACTGGCAAGTTTTTTTACATCCAGTCCTGCGGCACGGCTCAAGGCATTTTCCCCAAGCACCAGGGCAAGGGCTTTGCCGGAGGGCTTTGAGACAACGGTACAAGAGACGCCCCCCGCCTTTTTCAGAAAGAAATCAAGTTCCCCTGCAGCAAAAGAAAGCAGGGGCGTTTGGACAGGGATGACGATCTCAACACTTTTGACAGCTTCTTTTTGACCGGAAATCCGCACATGGCGGGGTCCCCGTTCAAACTTGACGGCACTCAGACTCAACGCCGTCAACATCACAACACAGAGGCACAAAAACTTTTTCATGGGTCAGACTCCTGAATTTTTCGGATATCAACATAAAAAACAATACTGAAAGTAATTTAACACTTCAACCGGAAATTTTCAAGCTGATAAATGACAATTTTTCGTTTTTCCCTCAAGATGCGGCACAAATCAATGCAACAGTGCCTTTTTTTGCTTGTTCTTCGCCTCTTTTTTCATCATGCGCATCCCGTAGGCGAGAACCAGACAGTTCATGAGTGAGACCATGATCCAGGAAATGGGATAGGAGATGAAAAGTCCGAAGAAACTGCGCCAGTGGGGCAGGACCGCCCAGATCCAGAAAACACGGAACACACACGCCCCGAAAAGAGTTATGAACATGGAACTGAAAGCAAATCCCAAAGCACGCAAACTTCCGTTGAGCGTTTCCATGATGCCCAGAAGCATGTAGGTCGTGAACATGACTTTTGCCCGCTGCATCGCCCAGTCGATGACCCGGGGATCCGGATTGAAGATCCCCATGATACTGTTGCCGAAAATATAAAAGAGCCAGCCGACAACGGTACATAAGACAACGGCACAAACGAGACATCCGTAGATACTCTGCATCACCCGCTTGTAGTTTCCGGCGCCTTTGTTCTGCGCCACAAAGGCAACCGATGTGTGGAAGAAAGAGACGGAACACACATGAAGGATGCCCTCAACCACCCCTTCAGTGGTGCTTCCCGCCATGGCGTAGGTCCCGAAGGAGTTGATGGAGGATTGAATGATCAGATTGGACAAGGTGAAGAATGAACTCTGAATCGCTGCAGGAACTCCGATTTTAAGCATATCCTTCATCAACGACCAGTCAATACGCATTTTTTTCCAGTAAAAGCGGATCTCTTTGTCATTCCTCAGCATGGCGCGGACCAGCAGCGCAGAGGCGACGATGTAAGAGATGGCTGTTGCCACGGCGACACCGGCGACATCCATCTTGAAAAGGATGACGAACACCAGATTGAGCAATACGTTACAGACTCCGCCGATGGTCAGGTAATAAAGGGGACGTTTTGTATCACCGACGGCGCGCATAATGGCACTGCCGATGTTGTACACCAGCTGAAAAGGCATTGCCGCGTAGTAGATCCAGGAGTAAATGCAGGCTTTGGGCAGCACTTCCGGCGGCGTTTCCATGAGTGTCAGGATCGGCTTCACAGCCATAAGCCCCAATATGGTCACGACCAGACCGCCCCAAATGGCAAATGCCATGCCGGTATGGATGGCTCGGCTCAGTTTTTTCATATTCCGGGCGCCGTAAAAACGCCCGACATAGACACCGACTCCTGCGGAAAGACCGCCGAAAATGTTGACGACCATCACGTTGAGAGTCCCTGTTGCACCGACGGCGGCAACAGATTCGTGAGAGGAGAACTGCCCGATCACGAGAATATCTATGGCATGAAAAATCAGCTGCAATGCCGTTGACAGCATAAGAGGAATGGCAAAAATAACGATCTTGCTGAAAAGCGGACCGCTGCACATATCCATCTGATTTTTGCCGGAAGTCACGATAGCCATGATTCAGAAAACCATTGAATAATAATATATAAAGAAAAAGAGGGGTGAAAAAACCTTGTAAGATCTTTTCAGCCCCTCAGGGTCACGGTACTCAGAAACCGATCTTATTTTCCAGATAATCACGCAGCTGGGTGATGTTGACACGCTCCTGAAGCATGGTGTCACGGTCACGGACGGTGACACAGTTGTCATTGAGGGAGTCGAAGTCAAAGGTCACGCAGTAAGGCGTACCGATCTCATCCTGACGGCGGTAACGTTTGCCGATACTTCCGGTTTCGTCGTACTCGGCACGGAAATAGCGGGAGATGGTCTTGTAGAGAGCCTCAGCATTCTCTTTGAGTTTCTTGGACTGGGGCAGCACGGCGACCTGGATGGGAGCCACGAGAGCAGGCAGGTGCAGAACAATTCTCACATCCTCTTCCATACCTTCTTTCTTGGTAGCGGCGGTATCTTCGTCATAGGCCTTGCCCAGCAGAGCGAGGATGGTACGGTCAAGACCGACACTGGTTTCGATGACGGTGGGCATCAGGGTGCGGCGGTTGTCGTGATCGACATAGCTCAAATCGCTGCCGGAGAACTTGCTGTGCTGGGAAAGATCCCAGGTACCGCGGTGGTGGACACCCTCAAGTTCGCCCCAGCCGAAGGGGAATTTGACTTCGATATCGATAGCGGCTTTGGCGTAGTGGGCAAGTTTCTCATGCTCATAGATGCGCATGAAGTCATCGGTGAAGCCCAGTTTGTTGCGATAGTAGTTGATACGCTGTTCTTTCCAGTACTCGAACCATTCCATACCCTCTTCGCCATCGCAAAAGAACTCCATTTCCATCTGGGTGAACTCACGGCTGCGGAAGGTGAAGTTGCGGGGGTTGATCTCGTTACGGAAAGCCTTACCGATCTGAGCCACACCAAAGGGGAGCTTCTGACGGGCGGCGATGCGCACGCTGTGGAAATCCACAAAGATAGGCTGGCAGGATTCGGCACGGAGATAAGCGATGTGTTCATCGTCGAAAACAGGACCGACAAAGGTCTTCATCATCAGATTGAACTCTTTGGGTTCGGTCAGATCTTTGCTGCCGCAGGCGGGACAGGTGGTGGGATCTTCCATCTGGTCGACACGGTGACGGGCCTTGCAGGTTTTGCAGTCGGTCATAAGATCGCTGAACTGGTCGATATGGCCGGAAGCCTTCCAGATGGTGGGGTTGGCGATGATGGTGGAGTCAAGACCTTCGATATTGTCACGGGTTTCGACCATTTCGCGCCACCAGAGAGCTTCGACAGCTCTTTTCATGCGGCAACCGTAGGGACCGTAGTCCCAGAAACCGTTAAACCCGCCGTAAATCTCGGAACTGGGGAAAATAAATCCACGACGTTTGCACAAACTGACAATCTTGTCCATCAGCTCCTGACTCTTGAAATCGTCGGCCATGATAAAAAACTCCTTGATTTTTTTATTACAGAATGTTATCTCTTTAATATAGCATCAAGGAGCATCTTTTTCAAGGCTCAGCAATAACAAAAGCGGGAAATCCGGGAATATTCCACAATTTCAGCAAAGGTGCGATCAGAGGGTCCCCCGGTTTTTCAGCCTGAAACGCCACGAACTCATACTTTTCGAGGGCTTTCAGCACATCGGGATCTTTCAGCACGCCCCGTTTCATTGCCATACAGTTTTTGCACCATGTGGCATAGAAATCCACCACGACCTGCTTCTTTGCGGCTTTGGCTCTTGCACCTGCTTCGGCAAGGCGGGTCATTTCGGCTTGTGCGGAAAAATTCCCGGGGAGAAGCTGCCAGCCGAGATAAGCGTAATAGACCGCACCGGCAATGATGAAAACGGCAAACACATATTTCACCGTCACCATGAATTTCCCCGGCTTGGGAAGAACGGCAAGCCCCATGGCGGCAAAGGGCCAGGGCAATCCCATTCCCACGCCCAGCAGAAGCCCCATGAAAGGAGCAAAAACATTGCCTTCGGCATAAAGTCCGGCGGCAAAAATCATGACGCCCACCACGACGGGGGCAACACATGCTCCTGCCAGCAAGGCGGAAATCCCCCCCATGACAAAGGCGGCGACATCCTTGCCGCCCCTGATTTTACCGGGGGAAACATGACTGAACGCCGAAAGGTCAAAGTTCAGAAATCCCAGCATCGCCGCGGCAAGAATGAGAAAAATCAGAGCCACGCCGAAGTTGAACCAGCTTGAAGCATTGAGAGTCCCGAAACTTCCTCCGGTGTAAACCACCACCGCTCCGAGGATCCCGTAAGCCGCAGCCATGCCGCCGCCGTAAAGCATTCCCCGGCGGAACCCGGTCCTTTTGGACTCACGGGCGCCGATAATGGCAAGGTTGACAGGGATCATAGGCAGTACGCAGGGGGTGAGGTTCAGTCCCAATCCCCCCAGGATCGTCAGCAATATGACCAGCCACAAAGCGGTGTCGGCAAACATGTTTTTTTCGACCTGAGTTCCGGACGCCTTCTGAGCAAGAAATTGGAGAAACTCCTCTTTATCCATGGCTCCTGCGTGTTTTTTCACCACCTTCCAGCTGCGGAAAAAATCCTGTTCAACTTTTTTGATCTCACTTCCGAGAACCGTTGAAGCTCCCATCAATGTCACTTCGGCGGGCATCAGGCAAATGGCGGGGGCGCCGGGGGCGCCTTTCTGACACCCCTGAAAGGAGACTTTGACCTGATAGGGAGGCGTTCCGCCGTAAACCCAGCGCCATTTCCCCTCAGGAAGTATCAGGGCTTTCCCCGTTTCAGGATCTGTGATCTCATGTTTCGGCGGCAGCGAGACCACAGGAGGCAGCACGCCCCGGCCATCTTTGATCTCAGTCAAAACAGAGTCAAGGTTGAGATAATATCCTTTGGCAACAGCCACAGAGACCACAAGCTGACCGTTGACGGATTCAGCTTTCCACTGGAAAGGCTCCGCTCCCCAAAGCGAAAGGGAGAGCAGAGCGCAAAGAGTGAAGAAAACAAACTTTTTCATAGAAGCCAACACTTATTCCGGGAGTGCATCTGCCTTATTTTTTGAGCAGTTTCTTCAGCTCGGCCAAGAACTTCTTTTCGGGGAGTGCGCCCACGATACGCCCTTTTTCCTTACCTTCGCCGTCGAGGACCAGCAGAGAGGGAAATCCCTGGACTTTGTAGTGACTCAAAGCCGCCTTTGCCTTTTCAGAAACATTCTTACGGTCGGAAAAATCCAATCTCACAGCCGCATTCTCTTTGGCGATCTTTGCAAATTTGGAACTGCCTACAGCACCGCTTTCAAGTCTGCGGCAGGGACCGCACCATCCGGGGGCGGTAAAAAAGAGCAGAACGGACCTTTTGGTTCCTTTGATGGACTTCTGAGCTTCGGCAATATCATTGCCCCATTTCACCTTGCCTTTGGCAGCGGGGGCTCCGGAAAGGGCGGTAAACACAAAAGCGCAGCACAACACAATCAGAAAATGTTTCATTTTTCAACTCCTTGACATAAATGATTTTTACAAACAAGCCTTTTTCAGGCTCCTTATGATAAAAGATAAAGCATATTTTGAAAAAGTCAAGCAAAAAAAACTTCATTTTTCACAAATTCCCTCTTGAAAACTTGTCACAACGCTGTTATTTTAACTTTAGAGGCAAATTCAAAACTCCTCAAAATCGTCAAAGTGCCCTCGCTTTGATCTGTAAAGGAGAGCGTTTTTCCGCCTTCGCTTAAAGCTTCGGCGCGACAGGCAGCTGTTACCTCACAGGTAGCAGCTCTTGTCACGGCGTAGCCATCTGGCGAAGCCGGATCAAACTACTCCTTACAGCTCTTTGCGAATGGCAGCTTTGCCACTTTTTGAATGACTTTTGAAATTACCTCTTGGAAGAGGTAATTTCAGAAAGGATTTTTATGCGGACAGCTTTTTTCGGCGGCAGTTTTGACCCGCCCCATTCCGGACATCTCGGCGTGGCTGAGGGGGCTTTGCGTTCAGGCCGCTGCGACAGGGTCATGTGGGTCCCCGCTTTCATGCCACCCCACAAGCTCGACCGGGACCGGCAGAGTTTTCAGTACCGTTATAACATGGTCCGACTGCTGACGGCGGGGCGTGAGGGGCATCTGGTTTCAGATATCGAATACCGGCGGCGCCGCACCCCCTCTTACACCTTTGACCTGCTTGAAGAGCTCAACAGTTCGGGGAATGAGAAATTCCAGCTGCTCATCGGCGCGGACTCCCTTCTTGAACTCCACACCTGGCACCGGGCGCAGGAGCTTGCGGAACGCTTTGAACTGCTGGTCTATCCCCGTCCCAACTGCACAGTGACTTACGGGAAACTTCTTGAAAAATTTCCGCCTCACCTGGCTGAAAAACTTGAAAAATCCCTGCTGGATGGAGAATTTTTTGAAATATCTTCAACATTATTGCGTTTTTCGATGGAAAAATCAGCAAACAGGGATAATATTATATCTATGACACCGGGACCGGTCGCAGAATATTGCCGGCGCCACGGTTTGTACACCAACAACAGGAGTTCAAGATGACGAAAGAAAATGTGACGATGCCCCCCCCAAAAGAACTGGCTGAATTCTGCGCCAAATGCGCCGACGACAAACTCGCCGAAAATGTAAAAGTCATTTCTGTTGGCGCAGTCTCGTCAATCGCCGATTACTATGTTATCGCCACGGCGAACTCCGAGCCGCAGCTTCATGCCCTCTGCTCGGAACTGGAACGCCGGGTCCGCGACGAATACAAACTTCACCCCACCCGCACCGACGGTGTCGGCACCGGGGGCTGGAATCTGATCGATTTCAGCAGCGTTCTGGTCCATCTGATGACCCCCGAAATGCGGGAACGCTACAATCTGGAAGGTCTCTGGGGCGACGCCCCCGCTATGGATGATCTGGCAAAACTTGACAACGCCGTCCAAAAGGATCAATGAGTACGTTCCGTACATACAACCGAAACTGGGATGAGTTCCGCTGGGAACAGGAGATCCGGCGGGATGAACGCCGGATCAACTGCTATTTCCGCACGCTCCCCTCATGTCTCGACCTGCCCGGTGAAGAAGAGATGATCAGCAGCACCATCGCCGCCCAAAGCGATCTGCTGCCTGCGCTTCATCACTCAAGCAGTGTCATCACCCCCTGGAGCTATCTTGCTCCTGCTGACAGTGATGAGGGGGAACATGAGGAAAACTCTTCTTCCGGGGCAAGACATCCGGGGGAGCATATCATCGAAGCCATCGACAAACTTGCGACCCAGTGGAATCTCCATTGTGCCGTCACCCCTGAAATCGCTTATGCGGCTCTTTCCATCAGTTGTGCCTATGCGAAACTTCTGGCACGGTGCGCCGACTTCTTTGACGTGGACGACAACGCTTCATCCCTGAAACGCTGTCTGGGGAAAAGATGTCTTGGAGATCTTCTTGATCTGAACACCTATCTTGAAATGCTTGTCAAAAGTGCGCCAAGTGAGTCTGAGTTCGCATCATTCCAGCAGAAACGCCTGATCGCCCTGCGTGAACAGCTTTCCAAAGCCCTCGCTCAATTCAGATGAAAGAGATCAAACAGCTTGCTTTCTTTTGCCGTTATGCAGAAAACGGCGCATCGAGCCGGGTCCGCTTTTACCGTTACCGCCCTTTCTTTGAAAAGGCGGGCATCAGACTTTCTTTCGATCCTTTTTTTGATGCCGCCTATCTGGAACAGCTTTACGCAGGAAAAGGGCGCTCACTCATGTCGCTTCCCAAAGGATATTTCCGCAGAATAAAAGCTCTTGAAGCACTCCCCTGCGATGTTCCCCTTTTTATCGAGTATGAACTTTTCCCCATGCTCTGGGCATGGTGCGACCTTGCGGCGTTGAAAAAAAGGCGTTTTTTTCTCAACTTTGATGACCCCGTCTGGGAAAAATATGCAAAGCTCCCCACGCTGAAAGGCAAATACGATACCCTTGTGCAACACGCTTCCGGCGTTGTCGTTGCCAACGATATGCTCTATGAACGTTTCAGCAAGCTCAACGGCAATATTCTGAAGATCCCCACCGCCATCGACCTTGCCCGTTACGATGCATCTCCCAAAGAAAAGCTCCCCCGCTTCACTCTGGTCTGGATCGGTTCGCCCGCAACTTTCAGCTACTTGCAGAACTTCACCCCCACACTGAAAAAAATGGCGGAACAGTGCGATTTTGAACTTCTTATCATCGGCAAAAAATCTTGGGGGCCCCTGCCGGGTGTCCCCTCAAGGAGTGTCGAGTGGAGCGAAGAAACAGAAGCCGCCCTCATCAGCTCCTGTCATGCAGGGATCATGCCCCTGCCCGATGATGATTTCGCCAAAGGCAAATCCGCTTACAAACTCATCCAGTACGCCGGAGCCGGTCTCCCTGCTCTCGGCTCCCCCGTGGGCGAAAACTGCAAGGTCATCGCCGAGGGCGTTACCGGATTCCTCTGCTCCACCCCTGAGGAGTGGAGTTCCAAAGTGCAGCTTCTCGCCTCAGATCCCCGACTCAGGCGTTCCATGGGCGAAGCGGCACGCCAAAGAAGTGAAAAGTGGTCCCTTGAGTTCCATGCTCAAAAACTGATAGAATTTCTGACCGCCTCCCCCGGAGAGAAAAGATGAATTTTTTTCAGAAAATGGGGCTGCTCCGGGATCTTGCTGCGGCAAAAGCGGCATATCGCACCGGAAAAGACAGAAGCGGAACTTTGATCATACGCCTGGACCGTATCGGGGACTTTGCTCTCTTTGCGCCTTTCGTGCGGAGTGCCTTTTCGCCGGATGAGAAAAATTATCTTCTGGTCAATGAACTCTGGGCGGAACTCTGCGAAAAACTTTTCCCTGAAGCAGAGGTGATCCCTCTTTCGCCCCGGCGTTTTCTCGACGACAGGGATTTCCGCCGCACCATGTTGAAAAAAATCACCTCCCTGAAGCTCCGGCGGGTGATACAAGCCCGTTTTTACCGGGAAGTTCTTGTTGAAGAACTCATTGCCCTTGCCGCCCGTTCTCCGGAACAATACCGTTTTCAGACGACCCCTTTTCATTTGCAGCCGGGAGTTCTGAAACTCTTTTCCTCCCCCTGTTCTGACGAGGTGCCTTATCTCCCCGGGGAACACGAACTTCAGCGCAACGCCCGCTTCGCCGCCGTTTGCAGCGGCAGCTCAAAGATTGAAAATCCGTGGATCGACAAACCTTTCCCTGTGCCGGAAAGGTTCAGAAACATGAAATACGTTTGCGTTTTCCCCGGCAGCGGCAAAGGGAAACAGTGCTGCTGGCAGGTGGAAAAATGGGGGAAACTGCTCCGAAGTTTCAAGGCGGAGCGTTTTCTTATTACAGGAACTCCTGCCGAAATTGAAATGACCGGAGCCATTGTGAAAATGCTCCCCCCGGGGAAAGCCCTGAGTGTTACAGACCTGACACTCCCTGAGTTTGCAGGTGTGGTCTCTCACGCCATCTGTGCTTTGGGGAACGATACCGGCGGCATCCATCTGGCGGCGATGTCGGGGATCCCCTCTGTTGCCATTTCTGGCAGGGGGCAGCCGGGCTGGTTCCTCCCCTACCCTGCGGCGGAATTCCTGCCCCCGGGGGTGGTCCCGCCCCTTGTGATTTCAGAAAGCTGTGTTTGCGAAAACTGCTTCTGGCGCTGTCACAAACTCCGCAACGGCGTTTGTGCCTGTGTGGCGGAGCTTTCCGTCGAAAAGGTTCAATCCTGCCTCAGAGAAAGCAGTTTTTCAGCGTTTTTATAAAAGATCATCTCCTCCTGCTCAAGGGTAAGTTTGAGAAGTTTTATATCTTCAACAGCCTTGTTGTGCCGTCTTGCGGGGTAATCGCTGCCCCAGAGGACTCTTTCGCAGCCGTGGTCAAGAATGATCTTTTTCGCTTCCTCCACCGGGAGATAGCCTATGGAACTTGAACTATCAAGATAAAGTCCCTCCCTGCCGACGAGGTGGCGTTTTCCCTCCTCCCAGGCTCTGTATCCGCCCAGATGAGCGGCGATGACCTTGAGATGAGGCATCATATCAAGGACCTTCCCCAGCCGTTTCGGTGCGGAGTAATCCTGATAGGGGTCGCCGATGTGAAAAAGCATGGGAAGTGTATCTCCCGCCGCCTCATAGATGCGGAGCATTTTCGGATCGTCGATTTTGAAACGCTGAAAATCAGGATGTATTTTCAACCCTTTCAGCCCCATACCTTTCAGGCGGGCGATCTCCTTTTCAGGCTCCGGATATTCGGGGTGCATCGTGCCGAAACAGAGGATCCGGTCGGGAAACTCTGATTGCAATGATGCCAGATAGTTATTGATATTTTCCACCTGTTCCGGCTTGGTGGCGCAGGAAAAAATGGTACATCGTCTGACACCTGCTTCATCCATTGAGCTGATCAGATCTTCGTAAACGCCGGTCCCCTCCCATTTGAAGCCGTAGTAGCCTTCGAGCTGGGCGATGACCCGCTCCGCCACATGAGGTGGGAAGATATGGGCGTGAATGTCAAGCAATTCCATATTTCAGCAGAAAAACTCTCCGGGAACGTTGAAACGCTCCGTCAGGATCTCAATGATCTTTGCATTATCCCCCATGAGGATGAGGGTGTCGGATTCAAGTTCGCTTCCGGTGACACGGCCCTGAGCATCAAGGGTCATGGGGGCGAGGGTCTCAAGTTCGTGGAAATCCAGCTCTTCGGAACCGTTGAAGATACTGAACTGATCCGCCGCAGAGAAAACACCGTTTTTCTGATCGTTGTCGGCAAAATTGATATATTTACCATCCTTTCTGCCGGGAGTCCAGCGCAGCACCGCAACACCCCGTGAAGGATCGAAAGAACCGATAAATTCAGGTTCCGCCGTGGAGGAAATGCCGATCTGCAAACGGTTGGGACCGCCCAGATCGAAGCGGAACCACTCCCCTTTGAAGCTCATGCGTTTCAGAGGATCGCCGTAAAAGTCGGTATTGATCCCCTTTTCAGCCCCCTTGGCGCATTTGCCGAAGCCCACGATGCCTGCGGCACCGGGAAGCTGTTCGAGGGACCATGCTGAAATCACCCCCTCATCAAGGGGCATGGGTTCAGCGAGAGTCAGAGTTTCGGAGGTGTGATATTTCAAAGCGGCAACACCGAAATCAGGGGCTTCTGCTGCTTCAACTCTGCGGCGCAAAGTGACCTGCATGGTGTTGCCTTTGCGGTTGAGGAGTTCAAAGCTCTTGCCGACGACCACAAAGGAGTCCCCTTTTTCCAGAAGGGTGTTCTGCATCTTGTTGATCCCCTCCTGAACGTACCAATCCCCCTGAGGCGGATAGTTGAAAGCAAAATCGCCGCCTTCGGGAGCGGGCCACAGAGAGTTGCCCCCCAGATTGTTGAAGTTGTCAGGATCGGGATTTTCTGCAAGATCCGCCTCAAAACGGTGGATGAGCGTTCCTTTGATCTCAGCCATGACTCTGCCCTGCAGAGTGTTGGAAACAAGAATATTGCCCGCCCCGCAGGGAATACGGATCAGCTGCGGATCGATTTTTTCTAGACGTTCAAGTTTGGTCATGGTAAAATTTCCTTATAAAAAAAGTTTCTATTCTTCTGTCATGGACAAAATATACCATGAAGGAGGTATAATTTCAAGTGCGCAATTCCCCTTTCCTCCCCTTGAAAACATGATCCAGCCCGGGAATTTATCACTTTTTATAAAAAAAATCTTCTTCTGCCCTTGTATTTCATTTTTGCTGTGATAAATTAAATGAAGAAACCAAATCAGTTCCCTGCAGTTTCAGGGACGAAAAAACTTAAAAGTTCAAGGAAAAATGACTATGAGTGACAAAGTCAGAATCGGTATTATCGGTGTCGGCACCATCGGCTCCGTCCATGCCAACAACTACGCCAAAGTCGCCAACGCCGAAGTCGTTGCTCTGTGCGACATCCTGCCCGACCGTCTTGCCGAAAAAGCCAAGACCCACAACGTCGCCAAAACCTATGCCGACTACAACGAACTGCTCGCAGATCCCGAAATCGATGCCGTGAGCGTTTGCGTTCCCAACGATATGCACGCCCCCATCGCTATTGCCGCCCTCAACGCCGGCAAACATGTGATGCTTGAAAAACCCATGACTCTCTCTGCTGAACTGGGCAAACAGATCATCGCTGCCCGTGATGCCGCCGGCAAACAGCTGCAGATGGGTATGGTCTGGCGTCAGAAACCCTCCGCCCGTCTGGTCAAAGAAGTGATCGAGAACGGCCGTCTGGGTGAAATCTATCAGATCCGTGTCAAACTGATCCGCCGCCGCGGTATTCCCGGTTTGGGCGGCTGGTTCACCACCAAAGCCAAATCCGGCGGCGGCGGTCTCATCGACATTGCGGTCCACTTCCTCGACCTGGTCATGTGGCTTTCCAACAAATGGAACCCCACCAAGGTCAGCGCCAAGACCTATTCCAAGTTCGGCAACCCCATCAATGATTACCACTATGTGAGCATGTGGGCAGGTCCTCCGAAAGCCGACGGTGTCTTTGACGTGGATGACTATGCTGCCGGTATGGTCCGTTTCGGTTCCGAAGCCACCTTGTCCTTTGAAGTTGCATGGGCTTGCAACGCCAAGGATGAGTGCTACGTGGAACTGCTGGGCGACAAGGGCGGTATCAAGATGGATATCGAATCCGATCCCGTTCTCTGCACCGAATTTGACAACCGCATCGCCGACATCACCTTGCAGTATGACAACAAGGATGAAGGCTTTGCCGAAGAACTGCGCAAGTTCTGCAACGCCGTCCAGGGCAAGGGCGAAGTTCCCGCCACCGGCGAACAGGGCGTTGTCGCTATGAAACTGCTGGATGCCATCTACAAATCCAGCGAACTCAACTGCGAAGTTGATATCTGATAAGTTTCAGAACCAAACAAAGTGCCGCAAACCTCAAAAGGTGTGCGGCACTTTTTTATTTGATAAAAAATACTTTTCAGAAAGCAAGAAGAATGATTCCGGTAAAGCAGAGGATGACACCGCCAAGGGCGGGCAGGGAAAGTTTTTCTTTCAGCTTTATGGCGGTATAGATCAGGAATCCGGCAATGGATGAACCGAGTGAAATGGGATAGGCGATGGCACCTGCGCCGCAAGCGGCAAGGGTATCGAGTCCGGCGCAGAGAAATCCGACGGTGATAAATGAACAGAGCGTCAGGAGAACGATCCCGCCCAAAGTCCCTTTGCCGTTGAAGCTGTTTTTGTTCCAGAGACGGGAAAGAACAAAGACACAAAAGGTTCCCGTCGAATTCACGCCCAGCCGGAAATAAATGGTATCCAAACCGGCGGAACCGCTTTCCCTGATAAGATAAGAGGGCAGATTGAAAAGACACTGGCTGCTTCCGGCAACAAAAAAGGCAAACAGCGTAAACAAAAGCCAGACCGTTTTGTTGGAGTGTTTCTTTTCTTCCTGAGCAGCTTCATCTTCCTCCTGTGCCGCAACGCCCCATTTCCCCATCATAAACATGGAAAGCACCAGCACAGCAAGTCCCGTCAGGCGCACCGGGGAACATGGCACGTCGAAGAAAAAGATCCCCATGAGAAAAGGCATGACAAATGAACTTTGCATCATCGCCCAGGTCAGTCCGCTGGGACCTTTTGCCATGGCCTTTTCTGCGGCAATGAAACAAATATAGTTGACGATACCCGCTGCGGGCAGTGCGATCATAGAAAGCGGATGCAGTGTCGTTCCGCAAAAGAAATAGATGGGCAAAGTCAGGATCATGGTGGCAAGCGCCGACATGCCCTGAATAAAATCCATACTCAACCCTTTTTTGGCGGAACGGCTGATAACAGCCCCCGCACCGATCCAGACGATTCCTGCGGCGACCTGAAAAAGAATACCTGTCAACATAAAAATTCCCGACCTTCCTTGAAGATAATAAAAATCTGTTCACAAAATATAACATGCATTTGCTCTTTTTCAACTCAAAACAGAGATATTATGATTGAAAAAATACACTTCTCATGTTATATTATCCTTTAATAACGATTCTGTAAAATTCTGAAAGAAAAAGACAAATGAAACCTACTTCTCAAGTTCCTCTTTTCAAAGCGGGGATCATGACCGATACCCATATCAATGACAAACCCCAGAGCTGCCGTCGTTTGAAAGCGGCTTTGAAACTCTTTGCCGCAGAAAAGGTCCATATGACCGTCCATCTCGGAGATATTTCCAACGTCCACAATCCCGGATCTTACAAACTTTACCGCAAGATCATCAATGAAGTTTTCCCCGCTGAAAAACCGGAAGAGATCTTTTTGTCCGCCTATCACGACTGGACCAAACCCGCCGAAGCTGAAAGCTCCTTTGTGAGCATGAAAGAAGCCCTCGAAGTTCCCCATGAGATGCTGGATAAAAAGGTCATCAAAGGTTATACCTTTCTCATCATCCCCCAGAATATCGAAATGGCAAAACTTGAGGAGGTCATCGCCGAAGCCGTTGCCGCCGATCCCGCGAAACCGGTTTTCGTCATGGACCACATCCCCCCCTACGGCATCTTCCATAACGGGAAACTCTGGGGAGATAACTCCCGGTTGGAAGTTCTGAAAAAATTCCCCTCCGCCATTCACATTTCAGGACACATCCACGCCTCGCTTTTTGACGAATCCAACATCTGGCAGGGGGCATTCACCGCCGTCAACGCAGGATGCCTTGCCACCTGGGGCGGAGACTTCGCCTGTTCCCCGCCCCGTTCCAAGAAGTCTTACGAGGTGATCATCATGGAACTCTACCCTGAAAAGGTCATCTTCCGCCGTCTCAGTGTCACCAACGGCAAAGAGTATGCCCCGGAATCCCCCTGGTGTGTGCCTCTGCCCTTTGATGCGGCGACAGCACCTTACAATGCTGAAAAGCGCAAAGCCGCTTCCGTTGCGCCTGCTTTTTCGCCCCGGGCAAAGATCAAGCTGAGTACAGAGGGCAAAAAGTTTGAAGCTCTGAAGCTCCGTTTCCCTGAAGCTGCGCCTGAGGTTTTCAAATACAAAATCCTTGTCAGTCAGAAAAACAGCGACGGAACTTTTGAACAGTGCGCCGTCATGGAAACTCCCGGAAACTTTTACAAAGCCGCCTCATACAGAAAATCCCCCGTGGAATTTGTTATCCCTGCCCATTGCTTTGAAAAGGGAAAAAATTACACTCTCACTGTTGTTCCTGTCAACTTCTACGAAAAAGAGGGGTCTCCCATCTCAACTTTGTGGAAAGCCCCTGCGCCTGCGGCATCACAGCTCATTTTTGAGTCTGCCGATCCCATGAAAGAACTTCCTTTCCTTGCTGAAAATGAGGGTGTTACCAAGGTCAAAGAAGAAAATGGATTCTACATCCCCGATACTTACAGTGCCCGCCTTGAACTTCCCGGCAACGTGCTGGACTCCTATCCTCCTGAAACCAAAGTGCGTATGGTGGCAACGCTTCACACCATTCAGGCTTCAGATGACCGGCTTCCGGCTTTCATGACCGTTGCCAATCCTGCGCCGCTGGCGAATCTTTCAGGACGCATATTCACCGCCGCAGGTGATGTCCGCTGCCGTTATGTGGCGGAGTTCCCTGTCAAAGCAGGAATGCGCTACACCTTGCTGCTGCGTTCCTGCAACGGCAGCAAAATCAGATTTCAACACATCAAACTGGAACTTATTTCTCTGCCGGGAGAGTCAAAATGATGAAAATATTTCTTTTAACTCTGCTTCTTTGGGGAACGGTCCTCTCCGCCGCAAGTGCTGCCGAAAAGCCTCTTGCCAAAGTGGGACTTTTGAGCGATACTCATGTCACAAAGGATATCGCCAGCTGCCGCGGCGTAAAAGCTGCCTGGCAGATTTTCAAAAGAGAAAAGTGCGATCTGGTGATCAATCTGGGGGATATCGCCCACACGCCCGATGAAAAGGCATACCGCCACTACCGCAACACAGTCAACGGACTTTTCAGCGCCGGAGAAAAGAGGCCACAGGAACTCTATATCTACGCCAACCATGACCGCATCGGCTTCACCGATAACAACAAAGCCTTTGCTATCCTGAAAAAGCAGCTTGAGATCCCCAATGATCCTTATGACACCTTGATCCTCAAGGGATATCCCTTTCTGGTCTTTCCCCAGTTCATTGATCAGGAACGCTACAAAAAAACTATTGCCGAAGCCATAAAAAAATATCCGGGCAAACCGCTTTTTGTCCTCGATCACATCCCACCTTACAATACCATCTACCACAGCAAAAACTGGGGCTGCACCTTCCGCCGCGAGACCATGGAAAAATACCCTCAGGCAATCTTTCTGTCAGGCCACGTTCACGGTTCAAATTTCAATGAACTGAAAATCTGGCAGG
Source organism: Victivallaceae bacterium (assembly GCA_045654705.1). Lineage (GTDB taxonomy): Bacteria > Verrucomicrobiota > Lentisphaeria > Victivallales > Victivallaceae > UBA1784. Next base: position 3,150 of record JAZONY010000082.1, on the reverse strand, counting down.
GGCAATTCACCTCTGTCAACATTGGAAGCACCATGTCAGGAACAGCGGTGATTATGGAAATTTTCCCTGAAAAAATCCTCTTCCGCCGCTACTCCCTCATTGACGGGAAAGAGTACTGCACCCACAAAGTGTGGAATATTCCGTGGCCCTTTGATCCTGCAAAAGCACCTTACCGTCCGGAGTACCGCAAAGAAAAATCAGCGACACCAGTTTTTCCTGCGGGAGCAAAACTTACCATTTCGCCGGAAAAGAAAGGCTCCGGATTCTTTGAGCTGAACATCCCTGCCGCCTCCCCGGAGGTCCATTATTATCTGGTCAATATCAGCAAAAAGGAGGCAAAAGGAAAATGGTCGCCTGTCGCAACATTAAAGCTCAACAGCGAATATTCTCTGCGTCCCACCGATCAGAAGCCTGTGATAAAACGCCATATTTCAGAAGGATATTTCGATTCACATGCAGAATACCGTATTTCGGCAGAGCCCTTCAACTTCTACGACAAAAAGGGCAAAGCGCTGGAAATATTCTGGAAAGCCCCCGCAAAAAGCAGATCAAAGATCCTCTTTGAATCCCGGGACCCCATGAAAGAACTGCCCTTTATGAGTGAACTTGAGGGGGGCGTACCTATGAAACGCAAGGGGGATTTCTATATCCATGATGTTTACTACGCCCGCCTTGTTCTGCCCGATCGTATCTGGGAAAACATTCCGAAAAACGCCCTTTTGCGCTTTACTGTCGATACCCACATGCTCCAGAAAAATGATCTTTTCAGACAGTGGACTCTTGTTTTGCGCAACCCCAAACCTCTTTCCAACGCCGCTAAACGCATTTACACTTTCAACGGCGAATCAATCAACCGCTATGTGATCAATTTCAGAATGAGCAATCCGGATTACAGATATTATCTGCTGATCCGTGAGGGCGATACCGGCAAGATCCGTTTCAACTACATCAAACTTGAAATGATCGAAGAAAGTCCCCCGAAGGATACTCAGAAATGAACCGTGATATCATGTCCATCGCTGACCGCCTGACCTGTGTCCAGCCCTCCCCGCCCCGGGCGGTCTTTGATCTTGCCGCAACTCTCGACGATGTGGTGGACCTCACCCTCGGTGATCCTGATCTGCCCCCTCCCCTCAACGTCCGTGAAGCCGCCTGCCGTGCCATCATGGAGGGTAAGACCCGTTACTCCGCCAATGCGGGCTTGAAAGAACTCCGCCGAGCCATTGCCGCCGATGCAGAAAAATCTCTGGGGATCCCCGTTGATCCCGAAAGTGAAGTCATCGTCACAGTAGGCGCCATGGAGGCAAGTTTTCTTTCGCTTTACACCTTGCTGCATCCGGGGGATGAGGTCGTTATCCATGCGCCTTTCTGGATCAACTACGCTCAAGTCGTCCGCTCACTGGGGGCGACACCGGTTTTCGTTTATACGAAGCCTGAAGAGAATTTTCAGCTGACCGCCGATGCCCTTGAAGCGGTACTTTCGCCCAAGACCCGTCTGGTCATTCTGAACACCCCCAACAACCCTACCGGAGCCATTATTCCGGAAGAGACCCTGAAAAAAATCGCCTTGCTTGCTCAGGAAAGAAATTTTGCCGTTCTTTCAGATGAAATTTATGAATCTCTTGTTTATGACGGCAAAAGTTCCTGTTCGATCCTCTCACAGCCCGGCATGAAAGAGCGTTCCATCCTGATCAACGGCATGTCCAAACGTTTCGCCATGACGGGCTACCGCCTGGGGTGGGCGATCGCCCCGGCTCCCGTTGTTGCCCAGATGACCAAGATGCAGGAAAACATTGTCGCCTGCGCCCCGCTCCCCGCCCAGTATGCCGGGATCGAAGCCCTGAGCGACAGGACAGATTCCAGTTTCATTCTCAAGGAGTTCCAACACCGCAGGGATGTGCTTTACCACGGTATCAACGCCATTCCCGGACTTCTCTGCAAGCCCATTCCCGCCACCTTCTATGCCATGGTGGATATCAGCGGCTCAGGACTTGAAGCGGAAGATTTCGTCTACCGGATGCTCCGGGAAGTCAAAGTGGCGACGGTTTTCGGACCTGCCTACGGCGGTGAAGCCTACCGGAACTTCATCCGCATTGCCTTTACCATGAAAGAGGAACGGCTGAAAACCGCCTTTGAAAGAATGGCTCAATTTATGAATGATCTCCACAAATAATAAAAGGAATAAAAAAATGTCACTTCCTCCCCTTTCGCTCAATTTGTCCTATCCTGACCGCACGGTGATGAACCTTTACATTTCCATGGCGGCTGAACTGGGTGTCAAGCGCATCTCCCTGGATTCGGTCACGCTGAAAAAAGCGGTCGAAGATCCTGAGTTCGCTCCTGCGGTGAAAAAGGCTGCTGAACTGCACAACATCCAGATCCTTGATGTTCACGCGCCCCACGGATTGGGCGACTCTCTGGGCAATCCTCTGCCCGGAGGTCTGGAACGCTCCAACGCCGTCATGCTGGACTCTCTCCGTGCCGCCGCCGAAGTGGGCGCAAAGATCGTCACCATGCACACCGCCCGCACCCGTCTGGTGAACCGTTTCGCTCCTGAAGCAGGTCCCATCGAAAACGTTGACCTCGACGGAGCTGTCGACCGTGCCGTAAGCCAGCTGGAAGTCCTCATCCCCGAAGCGGAAAAACTTGGACTTATGATCGCCATTGAAAACCTGTTTCTCCCCTCCAGCACCGCATCTCACCTCAACCGCATCATGGAAAAGGCACGCCACGCCAATCTGGGATTCTGTTACGACTCCGGACACGCTCTCATCGTTGAAAAAATTCCGGGCAAAACCCCTGACATGATCGCCGACTGGATCGCCTGGGGCTGGGAAAACGACACCATAACATTCCAAGACGACCAGCTGGATCTTATGCTCAACGATGTCATCACCACCCATTTCCACGACAACGACGGCAACGGCGACTTGCACAGACTCCCCGGCACCGGCGTTGCCGACTGGAAGAGGATCGCTGAAAGAATGAGGAAGGCTCCCCGTCTGCTTTCCGTCCAGAGCGAAGTGGGCAAATCCGCCTTCGCCGAGGACATCAAAGAATACATCCAAAAATTTGCCGCCGCAGGCTTCACCCTCACCGGCGAATAAAAAGAAAACAGAAAAGGGGCTGCTGCAAAACATCAGTTGCCGA
>JAZONY010000081.1:0-6678 GCA_045654705.1 Victivallaceae bacterium | reverse complement strand
TCTGCGATTATCCTGAACCGGATAAATGCCGCGATGAATATCTGGAAGAACAGATGAGTCTGACCATGACCGCTGTTTCTCTCGGCCGTTTCCTGCGTACCGCCAACAACCTCAAGGTGCGCCAGCCCCTGAGCAAAGCGGTCATCGCCGCTCCCGATGCCGAAGCCAAAGCCCTTCTGGCTCAGACCATGGAGATCATCGCCGAAGAACTCAACGTGAAAAAGGTGGAATTCTGCGACGACGAAGAACAGTTGGTGAAACGCTCCTGCAAAGCCAACTTCAAGGCTCTGGGTTCCCGTCTGGGCGGACAGATGAAGTTCGCCGCCGCCCGCATCGCCGCATTGACCGGCAAAGAGATCGGCGCCATCCTCGCCGGAAACAACCTCTCTCTGGAGCTGCCCGACGGCAGGACCGAGGAAATCACCGCCGCGGATCTGGTGATCCAGCGTGAAGAACTCCCCGGCATGGTGGCGGCAAGCGAAGGGGGCGTGACCATCGCTCTCACCACGGAACTGACGCCTGAACTCATCGCCGAAGGTTTCGCCCGCGAGCTGGTGAGCAAGATCCAGAATCTCCGCAAGGAAAAGAACTTTGAAGTCACCGACAGGATCAACATCACCTGTGATATCCCCGCCGAATGGCAGGGGGCTGTTGAAAGTTTCAAAGAGTACATTTCCTCCGAAGTCCTTGCCGCCTCTTTCAACTGCGGCGCAGGCGACACTGAACTTGACGTCAACGGCGTCAAAGTCAGCATCTCCATCGCCAGGGCTTGATAAAAGATGAAAACCCGTGCTTTCCGGGGGATGATCCTTGCTCTGCTGCTTCTGGCGGCGGCGTGGGGCATCGCCCTCTGTGCAGGAAAAAAGGCTGTCAAACACACCGCCTCTTTTCCTGTCATGGGCACGGTGGCAACTTTGACCTTATACACGGATGAAGGTCATTTTCTGAAAGCTCTTGAAAGTGTCAGAGAAGAATTTGCCCGTGTTGTTGCTCTTGCGGATTTCCGCAATCCTGAAAGTGAGCTTGCCCGTCTCAATCGTGAGGCGGCGCAAGCTCCTTTTGTTTGTTCGGCAGAGATGTGGGAACTTCTGACAGAATCCCGCCGGGCGTATGAAGTTTCCGGAGGAGCTTTCGACATCAGTGTAAAGCCCCTCCTTGACCATTGGGGGTTTTACCGCAAAAAACTGCAAAAGATCCCGCCGCCGGAAGAAACGGCAAAAATCAAAGCGTTGACCGGACTTTCACAAATCAAATTCGACGACCGGCGGCGCACCATCCACTTTCCCCGCCGGGGCTTTGCCCTTGACTTCGGGGGCATCGCCAAAGGATACGCCATTGAAAAGGCGGCTCAGAAAGTCATCGCTCTGGGTATCACAAAAGGTATCATCGATCTGGGGGGGAACTTGCGCCTTTTACCTGAACCGCCCCCCGGAAAAAAGTTTTACAGCATAGGGATCCGCCGTCCCTCCGGAAAAAACGGCGGTGTCATGCCTGAAATATTACAGCTCAAAGGCGGTTGTGCCGTATCAAGTTCAGGGGATTACGAGCGTTTCGTCCTCCTTGAAGGGCGGCACTTCGGTCATATCATGGACCCCGCCACGGGGATCCCCGCATCCGGGGAGCGGGCTGTTACCGCTGTCGCTCCCACAGGAACGGCTTCGGACTGGCTTTCGACCGCCGTCTATCTGCGGGGAGAGAAACTTGCTTCAAGATTGCAAAAAGAGAATTCTGATATAAAATTGGTTATTATAGAAAAAAAGAGATAATTTCAAAACAAAGAAAGATTCTGAACATGAAAAAAACACTGCTCCTTTTTCTGAGTGTGGCGGCAATCACCGTTGCCGGAGCTGCCGAGTTTGCAAAACTCCACAACTGCCGTATCATCATTCCCGACAAGGCGAGCGCCATTGAAAAGGCGGCGGCGGAAGAGTTGAAGCTCCATCTGTCCAAGAGTTACACGTGCCCCGCAAAACTCAACGGCAAAGTGCCTGCGGTCATCAACTTCTATGTGGGGCTGAACAAGGAGTCCGGCATCCCCCCGAAATACAAGGGTGAGTTCGGCGTGTTCCGCAAGAACGACACCTTTCTTCTGACGGGGGTTGACACCCCCAAAGGCACTCTCACCAAAACCACCGATGCCTGCGGAACATTTCACAGCGTTGCCTATTTCGCCCAGAAATATTTGAATGTCAAGATCTTCATGCCGGGCAAAGAGGGGATCAAATACGCTTCAAACCCTGAAATCCTTTTTGCCGCCGACAGCGATATTCCCCGTCCGTCTTACACGGTCCGGGGTTTCCAGAGTCTCGGCAAGGGAGTTCCTGCGGCGGAGTCTCTTCTCTATTTCAGACGCCGTCTGGGGAGCATTCCCGCATGGACACGGAGCAATTACTACTACAAGTTCCTCAACAGCTGGAACAAGCGTTTCAAAGACCGTCCCGAACTTTTCGCCATGCACGAAGGCCGCCGTGTCAATGAAAATTATCCCCGCCACTTCCCCTGCACCTCCAACCCCGCCGTGGTGGATCAGGTGGAAAAAGATATGGCTGAAGCTCTGAAAAAACGCCCCTCCATCACCTCTGTCCGCTTTTTCTCCGATGCCCCTGTCCGCAGCTGCAGCTGCGACAACTGCCGCAACTCGGCTGTGGGCAAACTTGTAACCGCCACCGACCACAGTGAAACGGTTTACGCCTTTTTCTGCAAGATCGCCAAGAGAGTTCTGAAACACAAAAAGGGACTTTATTTCCACATCCAGACCAAAGGTTCTGTTTACTGCAACGTTCCCAAGACGGAAACGCTGCCCCCCAACACGGTGATCTCTGTTCTGACGGGACACTTTCTGCCTCAGGACTACAACAAGATGCGCGCCCTCTGCAACAGCTGGCGCAAAGCGGGGGCGAAGGTCCTCGTCTACACCTATCCCCGCGCCCCTGAGATGCGGGATTATCCTCTGATGAACCCCCACCGTATTGCCGAATATTACAAGGAGTTCCAGGGTGCCGCCGAGGGCAGCAACTTTTCCGAAGGCCGCTCCAAGGTCCCCTACTCTTTCAGTGCCCTCAACACCTATATCCACAGTGCGGTCATGTTTGACACCTCTGTGGATGCCGACAAACTCATCGACGAATTCTGTTCTCTTGCCGCCCCCAAATGCAGTGCCGAACTGAAAAAGTTCTACGCCGCCATGGAAGGGCTTCTGGCGGGTGCCGGATTCCGTGACGATCCCCGTTTCAACTGCTACGCCCTTGAACGGCTGACTCTCCCCCGGCAACTCTTGAGTGCGACCCTTGCCAAAGATCCGGAAAACAAGTTCCTGAAACAGCTGAGTGCCGACTTTGACAACTTCGTCGCCGTGGTGGCGAAGACCGCAACCGATGTGAAACTTTACAAACAGATGCTCAAAGCCCACGATGCCGCCGCCCCCGCAAGGAAACTTGTGAAACTTTCGGAAAAAGCCATCTCATTCCCTTTGGTCCCCCTGAAAATCTATGAAGATTTCCAGAAAGCGCAAGTTGAGATCTCACAGAATAAAGGGAACTTCAAGTTCAAGTTTGTCTGCCGTGAAAACAGAATGGAACACCTCAAAGCCGGATGCACGACAAACCATGTGGGCGTCATCTGGGGTGATGACACGGTTGAAATTTTCTTTTCCGCTCCGGGGAAACCTTATCCTTACATCCAGATCGCCGTCAACTCCAAAGGCATCTACCGTGTCCAGCTGAACTCTGCTCCCGGAAACTCCAGAGAGCTGCACGACTTCAATTTCAAGGCTGCCGGTTCTGCGGAAAAAGAGAGCTGGAGCCTTGAGGGTGAGATTCCTTTCAAACTCCTTTCTGCTGTAAGTTCCGGCAAAACACTTCAGGTCTCCCTGAGCCGCCACCGGACGAACAACGGAAAACGGCAGATGCAGCTGAGTTCGGTGCAGCGTTCCCCTGCGGGTGGATTCCACGATCCTGAAAACAGATTCACTGTAGAATACCGTTAAAAATATTTCGCTAAAAGTCCATGTAAAAAAAATATTTTTACTGGCAAAAAGAGCGTTGACAGAGTATATTTTATGCAGATATGATTACTCAACTGTAAATATAAGGTAAACAAAATGAAAAAAGAACTCCGTCTGGGCGTCATCGGCTGTACCAGCCGCGGCACTCTTGCCGACAACGCCCATAAGCCTGATGATGGCGTCAGGATCGTCGCCGGTGCTGACATCTATCCTGATGCCCGTGAACTTTTTCTGAAACGCTATGACGAAAAGTTCCAGTGCAAACCCAATGTCTATGAAGACTACAAAGAGATGATCGAAAAAGAAAATCTCGACGGTGTCTTTGTGACCGCTCCCGACTTTCTCCACGAAGAGATGGGTGTCTTTGCCCTTGAGCATAAGGTCCCTGTCTACATGGAAAAACCCCTCGCCATCACCCTTGAGGGTGCCGACCGTGTTCTTGAAGCCGCCTACCGCAACCGCACCAAACTGGTGGTGGGCCACAATATGCGCTATATGAACTTCACCCGCAAGATGAAAGAACTCATCGATGCAGGCGAAATCGGCGAAGTCAAAACCATCTGGTGCCGTCACTTCATCTGCTACGGCGGCGATGCCTACTTCAAGGACTGGCACGCAGCCGAGCGTTACGCCAACACGCTGCTGCTCCAGAAAGGCGCCCACGATATCGACGTGATCCACTGGCTTGCCAACGGATTTTCCACCCGTGTCCACGGTATGGGAAATTTGACCGTCTATGACAAGCTGCCCCGCCGTGATGTCTCCCAGAAGCGTATTCCCTACACCAAAGTCGCTGCCTGGTCCGATGCCAACTGGCCCCCGGAAGAGACCGGCGGATACTATCCTGAAATCGAGGTCAACGATCTGAACATGATCCAGATGACCCTTGACAACGGAGTCCTCGCCTGCTATCTGCAGTGCCACTACGCCCCCGACAGCTGCCGCAACTACACCGTCATCGGTACCCGCGGCCGTCTGGAAAATCACGGCGGGCAGGAGATCCAGCTGTGGAACAACCGTGAGTGCAAATACCGTATCTACGGTGACAACACCTACCGTATGCCCACCACTGTGGGCGGACACGGCGGTGCCGATCCCAAGATCGTCCAGAGCTTTGTTGATGCGCTCCGTGAGAAGTACGATGTCTGGTCCACGCCTCAGGCTGCCCGTTACAGTGTGGCGGCGGGCTGCGCCGGAGCCGACTCCATGCGGCAGGGCAACTGCCCCATCGACATTCCCCGTCTTCCCGACTATCTCGAAAACTTTGATTTTGCAAGAGCAACAGAAAAGGAGAACATCTGATGCGTATTCTCGTTACCGGAGGCTCCGGCTTTATCGGCAGCCACATTGTTGAACATTTTCAGGGCAAAGCTGAGATCCGTGTGCTGGACAATCTGCGCAGCGGACACAGAGAGAATCTGAACGGCTTTGATGTGGATTTCCGTCTGGGCGACATCTGCGACCGCAAGGCGGTGGATGAAGCCATGGAAGGTGTGGATTATGTTTTCCACCTTGCCGCCATGATCAGTGTGCCTGAATCCATGACCAAGATCGCCGAGTGCATCCAGATCAACAATCTGGGTATGCTCAATGTTCTGGAGTCCGCCGCCGCTCACGGTGTGAAGAAGCTCTGCTTCAGCACATCTGCCGCCATTTACGGCGACAACCCCGTGATGCCCAAGGTGGAAACCATGTTCCCCGAACCCAAGAGTCCCTACGCCATCACCAAGCTGGACGGCGAATACTACTGCAACATGTTCACCAAAGAGGGCAAGCTCCAGACCGCCTGTCTGCGTTACTTCAACGTCTTCGGCCCCCGTCAGGACCCCAAGAGTGCCTACGCTGCCGCCGTGCCGATTTTCATTGCCAAGGCCCTTGCCAATGAAGATCTGACCATTTTCGGCGACGGCGAGCAGACCCGTGACTTTATCTTTGTGAAAGATATCGTTGCGGCAAATGCTTTCTTTGCCATGAACGACCATACCGGAGTCCACAACATCGCCAACGGCGGAAAAATCTCCATCAACGATCTTGCCAATGAGATCATCCGTCTGACCGGTTCCAAATCCAAGATCATCCACAAAGAGGTCCGTGCAGGGGATGTGAAACACTCCAGAGCCTCCATCGACAAGCTGACTGCCACAGGCTTCAAGCCCTCCTTCAGCTTCTCCGACGGCCTTGCCGCCACTGTCGAAGCCTACAAAAAGGCAATGGGCAAGTAATAATTCTTCCCGCCCCCAAAAATCAAAAGGGATGCGGCAAAACATCAGGTTTTGCCGCATCCCTTTTTTTTTGCACCTGCGACACACCAATAAAGTCCGACTTGTCCGACATGTCCGATATGTCCGACCAAGTGCCGCACCAGACACTCATGCAAAATCAGAGCGTTTACCAGTACTGAGGGGTTGAGAGTGTGACTAAACCTTTTTGTTTGGTCATACTTAAGGTTGTGCTTGAGTTAAAGAGGTCTGCGGAGTTGGGGTAAAGAGGCGCCAGCGCCTCTCTCCCCCAAGCCCCCTCTCTTGCGCCCCGTCCGGCGTGTTGTTGTGGTGCAACGGTGATACTGTTTTTGGGGAGGTTTGGGGCTTCGACAAGTGTGGTACAAGGCTTCATCTCAATTACAGCGCCCCCCGTCGACAGCCTGCGGCTGATCTCAGGGGGGCTTAGATGCTCAG
>JAZONY010000080.1:0-47267 GCA_045654705.1 Victivallaceae bacterium | reverse complement strand
TCACAACTTTTTAAGTTTGTCAAGTCGTGTTTTATATTTTTTTCAAACTTTTTTCAAAGTTCGCTATCAGCAACCAACAATTACTCAGGAGCAATTGCCGGTTCCTTAATATAGCATCGATTCAATCATTTGTCAAATCGGATTTTGAACTTTTTTTGAAGTTTTTTTAACAGCCATCGTCTTTCAGCTTGGCGTTGAGGTCAAGCATCACCGACGATTTCCTAATATACATGCCGTTTTCATATTTTGCAAGCTCACTTTTAAACTTTTTTCCATTTTTCTTCATTTTTCATCCCTTTTCTTCTGCATCAACCTTTGCAGCAGTTGCGTTTTTTCATTGGCAATATTCGCTTTCTGTGCTATATTAGGAGTAATACATTCAATTCTCATATTATATATAAAGGAGACTTTATGAATCCTACACTCATTACAAGCGCCCAGAACAACGGCATCAAGCATCTTGTCCGCCTGAGGGAGCGGCGGGAGCGGGAAAAAGAGAAACTCACCGTTCTCGAAGGCTACCGGGAACTCACCCGTGCCGATGAATATGGTATGACCATTACCGAAGCGTGGTACTCTCCTGAACTTTTTCTCGGTGAAAACGAGTACACTCTTCTGGAACACCTGGAATCCAAAGGGGCAAAGCTCTTTCAGGTCCCTCCTCATTTGCTGACCAAAGTCACCTACCGTGACCGTCCTGAGGGGCTGATCGCCGTGGCGAAGATGCTTAAACATGATCTTTCCTCCATTCCTCTCCGGAAGAACGGCCTCTATCTTCTTGCCGAATCCATTGAGAAGCCCGGCAATCTGGGTTCCATGCTGCGCAGCGCGGATGCTGCCGGTGCAGACGGACTTATCATCTGCGACCGCCAGACCGATATTTACAATCCCAATGTGATCCGTGCCAGCACGGGGGCGCTTTTCTCTGTTCCCCTTGCTGAAACCGACAACGAAACCGCTCTGGCGTGGCTCAAAGAGAACAATATCCTTTCCATTGCCACCACGCCCCATACGGACAAGTGCTACACTGATATCAACATGACAGGTCCCGTTGCCATCATCATGGGGACGGAGCAGACCGGTCTGACTGACTTCTGGCTCAAAAATGCGGACATCTCGGCGGTGATCCCCATGCTGGGGAAGATCGACTCCCTCAATGTTGCCACGGCGACCACCATTCTGCTTTATGAAGCAGCACGCCAGCGCAACTTCAAAACAACTCAACTTTAAACTGCGAGGAATCAGAATAATGAACTTACTTTATATCTATAAGAAAGACGGCTCCATCGTTTCAACTTCCATTGAGCCGGAATCCGGTGTTTTTACACTCCCCTTTGCGGAAGATATCGACAAGGTGGAGCTGAAACTTGAACGCTTCAAGGTCCCTGCCGGCTCCCCCGGGTACTTTATGCTGCCCAACCTCAATTACGCAAGCACCCCCGGCGCTTTGATCAAATTCAAGGAGCGTCCTGACACGGTGGAACTGCATCCGGCAAGTTTTTCCGTTCCTGTTTTCGGCGTGAACACCGGTTCAAAAGGTGTCCTTGCGGTGGTCACTTCGGAAAAGTACAGTTACGAACTCAAAGTCGAAGTCGCCAACGGTTTTTATGAGATGAGTGCCATCTTTTCCGACTGTGTGAAAGCCCCTGAACTTATTCTCTTTGAGCTTGAGGGCGAAGAAGCCACCTATTCCGGCATGGCACGCTGCTACCGCAACTATCAGCTCAAACGCGGAGCCTGCCGGTCCCTCCGAGAGAGGATCAAAGACAATCCTCTCCTTGAAGAAAGTACAAAGTCCGTCATGGTCCGGATGCGTATGGGCTGGAAGCCCGTCCCCCCGACGGTCCTTGAGCAGACCGATGAAAATGAACCGCCGCTTCATGTTGCCATCACCTTTGACCGGGCGGCGCAGATCCTCAAACGCTGCCGTGAAAAGGGACTCAAACATGGGGAGTTCTGCCTTGTGGGGTGGAACAAGGGGGGACATGACGGAGCTTTCCCCGATCTTTTCCCTGTGGAAAAGGCTTTCGGGGGCGAAGAAAGATTACGGGCGCTTCTGGCATACTCCAAAGAGGCGGGATATCCGGTCTCGGCGCACACCAATCTGGTGGACTCCTACTCCTTTTCCAAACGCTGCACCCCGGCGGAGCGGCTCATCGATCCCGACGGCACCGACCACAAGGGGGGACAGTGGGGCGGCGGACAATCCTATTACCTCTGCCCCAAGTGCGCCCATGAAAAGTTCGCCGCAGAAGACTTTGCGGCATTGAAAGAACTGGGATTTTGGGGAACCCATTATCTGGATGTGGCATCCATCAAGCTCCCCGATGCCTGCTACTCCCCCGACCACCCCCTTTCAAAGGAGGAAAACGGCGAGTGGCGCACCAAAACCATGGCGCTTGCCCGTGATGTTTTCGGAGCGGTTTCCTCAGAGGGGCCTCTGGACTTCTGCGTGGAAGCTATGGATTACTCTCTTTACGCCAACTTCGGCATCACCATTCCCACGCCCCCCGCCCTTTGCGAAGGGATCATTCCTTTCTGGAGTCTGGTCTATCACGGTATCGTCATGTGCAACTGCTCCTATGACACGGTCAATGAGATGGTGAAAGACGATCCGGATCTCTGGCTTTACAATCTGGAGTTCGGCGGCAGGCCCACAGCCTATTTCCACTCCAAGTTCCGTCCGGCGACCGACAATCAGGCTCAGCCCGATCTGCGCTGCTCCACCGACGAAGAGATGGAGTCCGGCATCGACGCCCTCATCCGCAGGGCTGATGAGTTTGAAGCCATCGCCCATTTGCAGCTGGAGTTCATTGAGAAGCACGAAGAGATCGCTTCCGGTGTCATTCAGGAACTCTATTCCGACGGGACCGTCATCACCATCAATCACTCAAAAGAACCTTTTGAAGATATTGCTCCTTTGAGTTACAAGGTGACAGCTCCTGCCAGGTAAGTTCTGTCAAACAGAGGTAATTTCAAAAGTCATTCAAAAAATGGTAAAGCTGCCATTTGCAAAGAGCTGTAAGGAGTAGTTTGAAGCTGCTACCTGGAAGGTAACAGCTGAAAACGCTCTCCTTTACAGATCGAAGCAAGGGCACTTTGAGAATCTTGAGGAGTTTTGAAATTACCTCAAAGAAATGCGGCTGCAAGTTCCACTGTTCCACAGGCAACTTGCAGCCCCTTTTTTTCAGTGACCGAGAACTTCACCTCCCCTTTGACATCCACATAGAGAAATCCGTTGTATTTTTGCAGGGGCAGAGCGGCGAAAAGTCTGTCGAAGTTCTCCCACAAGCTCCCCCGGTCAACGGCGAAGCCTTTCAGTTCAAGAGTGAACTCATTGACCCGGTTCAATCCGGAAGGCACACCTGAAACAAGACGGAGTTCAAATCCCTCTCTTTCATGGGGCGGCAGGGCGTTTCTGTAAACTTTGCCTTTGAGTTCCACAGTTTCCTCAAGCCATGCGGCGATTCTTTCTTCGGCGGTGTTCAGATCCATACTGTTTCTCCTTGATAAGATGATGATTTCCGGCAGGAAAGACCGCTTCCCTGCCGACAATGAGAAAAAATGTCAAGTAAAATGTTTGACTTTATGCAGAAATACTGCTATATTAATATAAATGACAAGACGGAAGTCTCAGGAACGCCGCCCTCCGGGGCCGTTCAAGTCATGATTGGCAGGCTCTCATAGCTCAGCTGGATAGAGCGGCTCCCTCCTAAGGAGCAGGTCATGCGTTCGAATCGCATTGAGAGCGCCATTTTTGCAGCTTTCGCTTATCATTGACCGGCTTTTCGAGGCAATCTAAAGCGGCAACTGTTTTTCCGGGTTACTGAGCCGCAGAAACGGATGATTCTGATTATGAGCGAGACACAACAAAAGCATCTTATGACTTACAGTTCCGTAGGCGGCAATTATCAGTTGTTGATCAGAAATTTTGAAGATCTGCGCTTTGTTCTTGAACTGGACGAGGCTTTCTGGGCGCTCAACTGTATCGATATCAACTCCCTGCGCATGGACCGCAGATTTCTGAACTTCGTTGACGGCAACAATGACGGCAAGATCCGTACCGATGAGATCCGTGAAGCTGTCAGATTCTTCCTCAAATACATCAAAGTGGGCAAAGGCTTTGAAACAGGCTCCCGCACCCTTGAACTGGGTTCCATCAATGAGGAAACAGGTGCCTCCCTTCTGGAATCAGCAAAACTGATCCTTAAAAATCTGGGCAAAGTTGATGCCGACACCCTTTCTCTTGACGAACTGCGCAACGACAAAGGCATCCGGAGCCGCTCCAGCAACAACGGCGACGGTGTGGTGACACCCGATCCCGAACTGCCTGAAGCCCTCAATGAACGCATCGCCCTTGTGATGAAAACCGCCGGAGCCGCCGATGACGCTTCAGGCGCAAAAGGTGTCAACGCCGCACTTCTTGACAAATTCGCCCTTGAAAGCACAGCTTACCTTGATTGGGATAAAAAACTTGCCTGCGATGACGGCACGCTGCTCTGCTTCGGTGCAGGGACCCAGGCGGTCTATGAAAAATTCCTGGCGGTGCAGGAGGATATCGACAACTATTTCCTCAACTCCGAAACCCTTGAGTTTTTCAGTGTCGAACCTGAACGGGTGGCAAAAAAAGATCTTGCCGCCGATGTCCGGGCGCCCCTCGAAGTCAAAGCCATGCTTGAAAAATCGGTTCTGGCTCTGCCCCGTACCGATTGCACCCTTGACCTCAACGACAAACTCAACCCCCTGCTGCGTTCACGGATCGAAGCCTTCTTCGCCCTTGAAGAAGCCCGGGCACTCCTTGCGGACAATAAACTGACCGCCCCGGAGTGGCAGAGTTTCAAGAAACGCATCGCCGCCTACGACAGCTGGAGCAAAAGCAAACCTGCTTACGCCCCCGCCTACGCCGCTGTGGAAAAAACCGTCCTCGAAGGGGCCGCCAATGACGAAACCATGGAACTGCTCAGAACCGCCTGTTCCAACGATCTCAATGCGGGGACTGCGCTTGCGGGGATCGACATGCTCCACAAGGTGATGCTCTATCAGGCATACCTGAAAGAGCTGCTCAACAACTTTGTTTCACTGGCTGAACTCTTTGATCTTTCTGCAAAATCCCCTCTTCAGGCAGGGAAGCTGATCATGGACGGCCGCCACTTCACCCTTGCGGTCCCGGTCATGGATCTTGCGGAACACAAGCGGATCATCACCGGCAGCAATATCTGTGTTCTTTACGTCGATCTTTTCAGCACCGCAGCCGGTGTCGTTCCTCCGTGGAAGACCCTTGCTGTTGCCGTCAGTTCCGGCAATATGCGCAACCTTTTCGTGGGCAAACGGGGACTTTTCTTCACAGCCGGGGGGGATGTTTTCGACGCCAAAGTCACCGCCTTTGTGGAACAGCCTGTCTCCATCAGCGAAGCGTTGAAAAATCCCTTCTACCGTTTCGGCAGCTTTGTGGGCGACCAGCTGAGCAAGTTCCTGAACACCAAATCCGCAGGAGCCCAGAAAGAGCTGGGGACCAACCTTGCCGCAGGCAAGATGCCTCCTGCGCCTCAAGCTGCCGGCGGCAACGCCTCCATGCTCATCATGGGGGGCGGTATCGGTATCGCCGCACTGGGAAGCTCCATTGCCTTTATCACCAAGCAGCTTCAGCATGTTTCCGTCTGGGACATCCTGTCGGTGCTTCTGGGGATCATCCTGATTTTCGGCGGTCCTGTGGTCATCATCTCTCTTTTCAAACTCTATCACCGGGATCTTTCACGATTCCTCGAAGCCACCGGATGCGCCGTCAACCGCCGGATGCGTATGAGCCGCAAGATGGGCAAGATCTTCACCTTCCTGCCCCCCATGCCCGAGGGTAAAAAGGTGCGCACGAAACTCATTACGCCTCCCACACAGGGCGGCATCAGAAGCGCACTTCTGGGCATATTGATCTTCATCATCGCAGCCGGTGCCTGCGGGACCGTCTGGTACATGCGGGGCGTGGAACGCAAAAAAGCCGCTGACTGCGCAAAGAAACCCGTGCAGACTCAAGTCAAAAAAGATTGCCCCAAAGCAGAGGTGAAAACGCCCCCTGCCAAGACGGCAGTTCCTGCGGCGAAACCCCAGACTCCCATTAAAAAGTAATTGAAACATTTTACATAACCACCCAAGAAAGGATAAAACCATGAAAGTACCGTTGCTCGATCTCTGCCCCCAGTATAATTCCCTTAAAGAGGAGATCTTGAAAGAGATCGCTGAAGTTTGTGATTCCCAGCGTTTTATCCTGGGTGCCAAAGTCGAAAAGCTGGAAGAGGAACTCAAAGCCTACTGCCAGTCCGCCGGATGTGTCGGCGTGACCAGCGGTTCCGATGCTCTGCTCATCGCCCTTATGGTCGAACAGATCAAACCCGGTGACGAGATCATCACCTCTCCTTTCACCTTCTTCGCCACCGTGGGCGCCATCGTCCGTGCCGGTGCCACCCCCGTCTTTGCGGACATCGACCCTGTGACATTCAACATCGATCCCGCCAAAGTCGCTGAAAAGATCACCCCCAAGACCCGTGGTATCATTCCCGTCCACCTTTTCGGTCAGGCAGCGGATATGGATCCCATCATGGAACTTGCCGCCAAGCACAACCTTTTCGTCATCGAAGATGCCTGTCAGGCCATCGGTGCCGAATACAAGGGCCGCCGCGTGGGTTCCATGGGTGACTACGGTGCTTTCAGCTTCTTCCCCAGCAAGAACCTGGGCTGTTTCGGCGACGGCGGTGCCGTGACCTGCAACAGTGCTGAACGCAACAATCTGCTCAAGATCTACCGCAACCACGGACAGAGCGGAACCTATATCCACGAATTTGTGGGCGGCAACTTCCGTCTGGATGCGCTTCAGGCGGCAGTTCTTTCCATCAAACTGCGTGACCTCGATTCATGGAGCGAAGCCCGTCAGCGCAACGCTGCCGAGTACGACAAACTCCTTGCCGGACTGGAAGAAAAAGGCTTCATCGCCCTGCCCCGCAAGGCTTCCTACGATGTCCGTCACATCTACAACCAGTATGTGATCCGTGTCAAAGACGGCAAACGCGATGCCCTCAAAGCGTTCCTCGCCGAAAAAGAGATCGGCTGCGCCGTCTACTATCCTCTTTCACTCCATCTTCAGACCTGTTTCAAGGATCTGGGCGGCAAAGCCGGGGACTACCCCGTCTGCGAAGCAGCCACCGCCGAAGTGCTGGCTCTGCCCATCTATCCTGAATCCACCTCTGAACAGCGTCAGTACGTGGCAGACTCCATCGCAGAATTCTTTGCATGAGTCACGCCCGAAAGATGTCAACAGCAGCCACATATTTGCGGCTGCTTGCTTACGTCAAGCCCTATTGGAAAGTTCTTACCATAGGGCTTGTCGCCGGTATGCTGGTGGGAAGTTCCCTTTTCGTCACCCTCATGCTCCTGCCCAAGATGGTGGGGGCTGTGGAAGTGCAGCAGAGTGCCGTCGCTCCTGCGGCGGGAAAGAAAGGGGAACTGCTCCCTGCAACCGTCAACGACCCCAAACTTCAGAAACTTCTTTCTCAGGCGGAGTCTGCCATCCGGCAGTTCCACCTCCCCGCCCGCATAGAGGGGCGTCAGGTGGTCATCACCTGGCCCGCTGAATACACCTTTGATATCGTGGATGCCAAAGGATGTATGGCATGGCAGCTCGTTACCCTTTACGGCATTTTCTTTGTTCTGGCATGGTTCATCAAAAACCTCGCCCATTATATCAACGGCTTCTGCACCCGTTATGTGGGGGCAAAAGCGGTGGCGGATCTGCGTGAAGATATCTTCAAACATGTGACGAATCAATCCTTGAAGTTCTTTTCAGGCAATGATACCGGCGCCCTCATCAGCCGCTGTACCAATGATACCTCTGTCCTTGAATACTCCGTCTCACACAGCATCGAAGACCTGACCAATGCGCCCTTGCAGATTTTAGGATGCCTTTGCGCCATCATCGTCGCCTGCCGTGAGCATAACAATTACGCCCTTGTTTTCATCGCCCTTGCGGGAGTCCCCATTCTGATCGCCCCGGTCATGATCCTGGGCAGAAAGATCCGCAAGATCTTCAAGAAAAGCTACGCCCGTATCGCCCTTGTTTTCTCACGGATGCACGAAGTCTTTACCGGCATCACAGCGGTCAAGGCGTTCCACACCGAAGATCTGGAACAGGTCCGTTTTGAGCAGACCAACAAAAGTTACGTCAAGCAGGTGGTCCGTGCCATCCGCTTGCAGATGCTGGTGTCGCCCACTATGGAGCTGATCACCGTGACCGCCGCCCTTGCTTTTATGATCTACAGTTACAGTAAAGGCGTCACCCTTTCTGAGCTGACGGCGCTTCTTGCCCCTATTTTCATGGCTTACCGTCCCATCAAGGATCTGGCAAAGGTTTTCACCGCTCTTCAGAAATCCATGGCAGGTGCCGACCGTTTCTTTGAGCTGATGGATACCGACATGACACTTCCTGAAAAGGAAAACGCCATTGAGAAAAAGGATTTCAACACCGCCATAACCCTTGAAAATGTCTCTTTCTCCTACACGGAAGAAAAGGAGATCCTCCGTGATTTGAACTTTGAGATCAAAAAAGGGGAAATGGTCGCCGTGGTGGGGGAAACCGGTTCCGGCAAAAGCACTATTGCCAATCTGATCGCCCGTTTCTACGATGTGAGTTCGGGCAGTGTCAAGCTGGATGGCGTTGATGTCCGGGATATTCAGGTAAGTTCCCTGCGCCGCCTGATCGGCGTTGTCGGTCAGACACCAGTGATTTTCAACGGCACCATCGCCGAAAACATCGCCTACGGCACCCCCGAAGCCACTCAGGAAGAGATCGAAAAAGCCGCCCGGTGCGCCAATGCCCATGAGTTCATCACCAACGGCAACCACCCTGAGGGCTACGACTCCGACTGCGGCGAAAACGGCTGCCGCCTCTCAGGGGGCGAAAAACAGCGGCTCGTCATCGCCCGTGCCATCCTGCGCAATCCCCCCATCCTGCTTCTGGATGAGGCGACAAGCGCCCTTGATACGGTCACTGAAAGAATGGTCCAGAACGCCCTCAACAAGGCGATGGAAAACCGTACCGTCTTCGCCATTGCCCACCGTCTTGCAACGATCCGCCATGCGGACAAGATCCTTGTCATGCAGAAAGGACGCATCGCCGAGGCGGGCGACCATGATACACTTATGGCGGCAAACGGCATTTACCGTCACCTTTACGACACACAATTCACCAAATGAAACATCTTCATTTCATCGGCATCGGCGGTGCCGGCATGGCGCCGCTGGCACAGCTTTCCCTTGAGTCGGGGATCACCGTCACAGGTTCCGACAGTGCCGTTTCGTCCAAATCGGAACACCTGAAAACTCTGGGCGCAAAGGTTTTCGCAGGACACAAGGCTGAACAGCTTCCGCCTGTAACAGACCTTGTGGTCTACTCCTCCGCCGTCACGGAGGAAAACCCTGAACGCCGCCGTGCCTCAGAACTGGGGATACCCCAGCTGCGCCGCGGGGAGTTTTTAGGGGAATTTTCCCGCCGTTTCCAACGGGTGACTGCGGTTTCAGGTTCTCACGGCAAAAGCTCCATCACCGCCATGCTCTGCACCATATTGGAGTATTGCCGCTGCGACTCAGGCGCCCTTGTGGGGGCGGCACGGAACGACGGGGAATCCGCCCGTCTGGGGAACGGCGATATTTTCGTGACCGAGGTGGATGAATCCGACGGGACCCACATCTGTGTTGCCCCTCATCTGGGCATCGTCCCCAATATCGACGAGGACCATGAATGGAGCGTGGGCGGTGCCGAAGCACTGAAAGAAAATTTCCGTACTTTCAGCAGAAACAGCCGTCATCTCCTTATTGCCGACACCCCTTTTCTCAGGGAATTTTTTAAAGATCATCCCCAACTCCACGCAGCTCCCCAGCCTGACAGTTTCGCAGGATTTCACGGATTCATGGCAAAAAATGCCGCCCTTGCGGTCCACGGTGCCGTGCTTCTCGGGATCCCTTATGATAAAGCCCTTGAAGCGGTCAGCACCTTTTCGGGCATCGAGCGGCGCATGGGCGTTCTCGCCCGGGAGGGGGAAAAGGTCATCCTTGAAGATTACGCCCATCACCCGACAGAGGTGCGCAGTTCCATTGAGCTTGCCCGGCTCCTTTACCCCGGCAAGGAGTTGTATGTGGTCTTTCAGCCCCACCGTTACGCCCGGCTTGAGCGTTTCTTTGAGGGATTCTGCACCGCATTTTCAGAAGCGGATCAGGTGTGGGTCACGCCGGTTTTCGCCGCCTGGTGCGAAAGCGGAAAAGTGGACTCCCCCGCCCTCTGCCGCCGTCTTGCCCAAGGCGTCTACAAGCCCGAACCCTGGGAGGAACTTGCCCGTGAGATCAACGCCATGACGGGGAATAAACTCATACTGCTTCTGGGCGCCGGGGATATCTCGGAACTTGCTCAACTTCTCAGGCGTCCATGAAACGCCCTTCCTACGAACTTCCCTCTGAACTTGACCCCGAGGTCAGGAAAAACACGGGCGCCTTTTACACGCCCCCCGATATCGTGGACTTCATGGTCGGCGAACTGCTCCGCAACCGGAAACTGCCTTTGCGCATCTGCGATGCCGCCTGCGGGGGCGGAGCCTTTCTTGAGGGAGTGCTGCGTTACGTCAGAAAAAATGCGCCCCGGTCTTACCATGATTGCTGTAAAAATCTGTGGGGCATGGATATCAACCCCAATGCGCTTCTTCTGGCGCAGAAAAATCTGCCGGATATCCCCAAAGAAAACTTCATCTGCGCCGATACCCTTGAACTGGAGTCCCCTGCTGAAAAACCTTTTGATATCATCATCGGCAATCCCCCCTACCTCTGCGGCGGCTTGAAAAACAATGCCTCTTTCCCCCGGGAGAGGCAGCAGCAGCTCAAAAAGCGTTTCCCCGAAAGTTTTGAGTACAAGATGAACCTTTTTGCCCTTTTCATGGAACAAAGTACCCGCATGGCAGATGAGTTCTCTCTGATCGTTCCCGACTCCTTTTTGTGCGGCAGGTATTTTTCCCGTCTGCGCCGTTATCTTGCGGAAGAATTTTCGCTTCAGACATTGCTCATTCTTGAAAAACCCGCCTTCGATGCCGCTCCGGGCAACGCCGTCATACTTCACGCCGCAAGAAAAAAGAGCGATTCCCCTCTTTTGTGCGCCGCCCTTCCCCCGGGGGGCGTTCCCGGTGATATTCCCTTTTACCCCAACGACCAGCGCCGTTTTCTCGAAGAGGAACGGTTCCGCTACCAGCCCTTTTTCTCTGAAACAGAGGAAAAGATCATCAACAAACTGCGCCGCATCCCGGACAAGGTGAAAGATCACTTCAAATTTGCAAGCGGCATCATCGGCAAAGCGGGGAAAAACACCCTCATTTCAAAAGAAGCAGCGCCCAACTGCGTTCCGGGCATCATTTACGGCAGGGAGATCCGTCCCTTTGAGATCCGCCGTGAAGGATTCTTTCTGGACATCACCCGCCAGAAGATCAAAAGCGGACTCGACCACGAAAGATTTTCAAATCCCCGAATTTTCGTGCGCCAGACAGGTTCCCGTTTGATCTGTGCCGTTTCAAGAGAGAAACTTTACGCCCTCAACAACTGCCACACGGGGACCCCCACAGGAGATTTCCCTCTGGAAACTCTGGCGGCATTGCTGAACAGTTCCATCCTCAACTTTTATTACGCCTTTATCTCAGGGGAACATAACAAAAACTTCGCCCAGATCGACATCGACCTCTTGAACCAGCTCCCCCTGAAACGGACACCCGCATTTGACCGTTTCGTCGCCACATGCACCAACGCACCGGAAGATCTCGAAGAACTCGACATCCGCTGCGCCCGTCTTTTCGGCATCACCCCCAAAGAACTTGCGTGGATAAAAAAATCCCCTGTCCGCTGAACAGGGGATATCTGCGAAGCCAAGTTACTTTCCGCCGCACCACGAAGCGTAAAGCCATGCGGGAGCGGCGGCATAAGCTCCGAGCCGTTCCTTTGCCAGCGGATTTTCCCCATCACATGCGGCAAGGGCTTTGAGGAGATAGATTTCTTTAAGCTGCCGGGTGCGTTTCACATTGTCGCAGGGGTCGGCACTGTTTTCCTCAACGATCTTTTTGAAACTGCCCTCAACGCCCTGTGAAAGTTCAGGCGTATTGAGGAGCCGCTCCAAGTGGGGAACAGCATCAGCATCGGGCGATGCCTGAAGCAGCAGGGAAAGTGCCCGGAAGTGGGAAAAGGCATGGTCAGCTGTCAAGGTGCCGAGAAGTCCCTGAATTGCCTTTTTCTCACTGCCGTCGGCGATATTGGCAAGGGCGATGATCCGGGCATCAAGGGGAGAGACGGCGGCGCCGAACTGTCCCATGCCCCGGTACTCCCAGCCCTGATCCCATGAAGCACTTTCAAGATGTTCAACAAGGATCTTTCTTCCCGCATCGTTCTTCAAAAATCCGAGAAGAGCTGCCGTTTCGGGATCACCTTTTTCAGCAAGCTCCTGGCAAAGACGGGGGATGGCGCTTTCAGGGTCACGGAAAACTTCAGCCATTTCCGCAAATTCAGGGACCGCCTTTTCAGGGTCGTAACCATCCTGTTCATACAGCACCCCTGCGGGGAGATTCCCCATGGAACAGAGCATACGTTTGAGTTCCATGATATCCACATCACGGACGGTCAGATTTCTGATCGCACTCATACCTGCGGCAAGACCGGCGGCAAACCCCTGATTCTGCACATCCGCTTCCATGCGGACAACGGGCATGGCGTCACGGTGTGCGCTGATACCCAGTCCTGTGACCAGCAGACCGTCAAGACCTTTGGGGAGCAGGGCACGGTAGGGAACTTTGGCGGTCAGAGGCTCTTCTGAAGTGGGTTTCAAAAGGAAAAGACCGTGGACGGTGAAACCGTGGGTGTCGAAGTTGCTGATGGCTTCAACCACCGTGTCATAATAGGTACGCCCCAGCAGAAAATCTTCAGGTTTGAGCTGCAGATCGCCGACGATACGGCGGCGTTCACGGGTTCCGATGACAGATGCGATATCAAATTCAGCGGCATACTTTTCCCTGCCCCGCACCCATGCGGAAGTGGCATCCAGCGTGTCGGTATCGGTGACAAAGCAGTAGTCGCAGTTGGCATATCCCACGCCGGGATTGGCTCGGCTCACGCCGCTCCCCTGAAGCGCAGGCTCACGGACATCGGCAAATTCGCAGACCGCCCCTGCCGCCGCCGCCACATCGGCGTTGCCGGTGGCATCAATAACGGCGGAGCTTTCAAGGATATGACATCCGTCCGGGGAAGCTGCGATGACACCGCAGACATTTTCCCCTCTGCGGAGCGCACCCACGGCGATGGTATTGAAAAAGAGTTCCACGCCCCCACGGAGCGCAGCATTGAGAAAGTGGTGCTGTTTCCACTCGATGTTCCACTTGCGTCCGGTGGCGGGATAGGGGTTGTTTTCCCCCATGCCGGCGACGGTTTCATCCAGTTCGCAGCTGTATCCCCGGCGGTTGCCGAACCAGTAACTGCCGATACGGCCCTGAGTGGTCATACCTCCCAGGTGGCAGGCGCTTTCCAGACAAACCGCCTTTGCGCCGCACCGTGCGGTGCCCAGAGCTGCCGGAGCGCCTCCGGTGCCGCCCCCGGCGATGATGACCTGAGTCCGCAGGAGAGTGTCAATGGAACTGAGCCTGAAAGGAAGTTTCGGACAATTTTTGTAGCGGGGGGCATTGTCGAAGCGGACTGCGGCAAAATCAAATTCATGGGGGTCGCCGGGGATGGAGATATCATTGCCGGGAGCGCAAATCTTCAACATCTCAAGGGCTTCTGCGGCAGTTGTCACAAAGGGATATTTTTCACAGGGGGTGAATCCCGCAGCAAGGGTGGAGGGCAAAGTATATGTACAGCTGTCAGGCGCAAAGACCTGTCCGGGGGACCAGCAGAGCTGGCGCATTTCCCCTTCGATGCGGCACATTTCCCGCCATGATCCATCCCGGAACCAATAAGGACGGGATGCCCGGTAGACCGGGTAAAGCTCGCCGCCGAAAGAGAATCCCGGCTTGAGCTGGGTCAGTTCCACATCGCTTTCTTCCGGAGCGGGGGCACCGACGAGGATCCGTTCCACGGTGTAATCCCCGGGGAGAAACTCCCGGCGGGGGGCACCGGCAATGGTGCTGCTCCAGCGGCGCATGGAGCCGTCAAGCATGACTTTGGCACGGACGGCAACAAATCCGGAACGGCAAGCCAGAAGCAATCCTGCAAAGTTGCCCTTTTCATCTTCAAGGCGTCTGACGGGGAACGCACGGTAAAAGAAAGGGATCTCTTTTTCAACAAGTTTTCTTTCAAGCTGCCGTTTCAACGCCATAGGTGTGGGCAGTTCACGGGGGAACCGGGGGAAAAGTTCCAGATCGGGCATGGCGGCGTGGAAATCCAATGTGCTGCCCGGTTCGTCCCCGCAGTAGTTCCGGGGGAAGGCGCAGAAAACAGAATAGTTCTGATCGGCAAGTTCCACCGCCCCGCGGACCGCCCCGATGGAGCCCCCTGCGACGATCACATCCACATCAGCAATAACGGGAACATGGATAAGCATCTCACTTCACCTCAATTGTTTTTTTCCTGCTGCGGAGCAACAAAAGCGTGGAACTTTGCGGCACAGCGGCAGAAACATGCCTGTTCTTCAGGGGTCAAAGTCGCCATGAACTCCCCGGTGGTTGCGGAAAAATGTTCTTCCACCCGCTTGAAGTGGGCGTGGAGTTCGGGGAGCAGCTGGATCCTCACCTGACGGCGGTCATCGGGGTCCTGTTTTCTTTCGAGGACCTTTTTTCTCACCAGCACATCCACCATTTCAGAAGCGGCGGCGGCGGTGGTTCCCAGCTCTCTTGCGACAGCTTTCAAAGCGACACCGCTGCCTGAAAGTGAGGTCAATTCGTAAACGCTCCTCACCATCTTGAGCTGACTTACAGTCATCTGGTAAAACAGAGAGACCCGTTTGGAATCGGCATGAAGTGCCCTCATTTTATCCCCGACCCCGAAAAGGTCACGCCATAACTGTTCTGAACTTTCCACGAAAAAAATCCCCTCCATAGTACAAAATCTCTTAATCAACACAAGGTTAATATAACTCTGCAAAAAGGATATTGCAAATCAAAACGATGAATAATCTCTTCTTTAAGAAAGAGTTCTCAGTTGAACTTTTCCTGCGAGTGGCGTTTCCCCCGCCAGAGCATGATGCGGCGCTCCTGGTAGGTGAAGTTTTCCGGGAGCAGATTGGTCCAGCTCCATTTGGGATTCTGGGGGAAGCTGCTGCTGATGAGATAGATGTCTGCGGAAGTGTTGTCAGGCAGCTGGTCGGCGGAAGGCAGTTCGATGATCCTCGCCCCGGAGTAGAAGAGTTCGCCGTAAAGGGGGGCGGTGCCGGTCTTGTAAAGAATAAGGTTTTTGCCATCTTTTCCGGAGTTCTCAAGCAGAGTTTTCCTGATCGTGCGCCCGAAGTCCCCTTTGGCTTTATCCTGAGCCTGATAGCGCAGCATGATAACGCCGTAGAAGCACCCCGCCATGAGTGTCAGAGAAAGAAGCACGATCCACACCGGCATTTTCCGGCGCATCCAGCGCAGCACCCCGCCCAGCACCAGCACAAAAACAATGGCAGCTCCCACGAGCCAGATCATATCAGGCGCCTGACGGAACTTGAGCGAAAGCCCCAGACTGAAACATCTTGACAGAAGATTTTCCCCGCCCCAGAATCCCACGGCGAGCATGAGAGCCACTGCCAGCGCCCCGTATTCAGCAACAGGAGCAAGGCGCCGCAATCTTTCGCCGAAGCGGCGCATCCCCAGTTCGTAATAAACGCCGCAGAGGATGGCAAGGTTGCCCGTGAGATAAAAGAGTTCCCGGGAGTCGTTCTTGGGGATCAGCCACAAAACGACGGCGGTGACGAAAAAGGCGATACGCAGATATTTGCTGAAAAGGGGTTTGTTGTCCAGACGCTGCAAAGCGACACAGAAGGGGATCCATGCGATGAAACTCCAGGGCAGGAGCCTGACGGGCAGTTTCACCCAGTAGAGCAGAAATTCCCCCAGAAAGTCCGGGTCCATGAAATCTTTGAAAAACATGGTCCCCCCGGTGGTGCGTTCAAGGGTCCACTGGACGGCAAGCCGCCCCACGCCCCCCAGCAGCACGATCATAACAGCTGCGGCAAATCCCACGTTGCGGTATTTGGAACGCCCGGCAATAAGGCGGCGCATAAAAAACATGGGGATAAAGAAAAGTGCCAGTACAAGGAAGCCTCCGGAAAAGAATCCCGTCATCAGAAGCACGGCGCACAAGGGCCACGCCAGATTCCATTTGCCCCGGCGCAGTCCGAAATAAAAGAAGCTCATCTGAGCGGCAAGAAGCCAGAAAGCACTCATGGCATGAGGCGCCCCCGTCACACCCTTGTCAAGGAAAAGCAAGGTGGAGCAATACATGGCAGCACCCACCATACCTGCCCTTTTTCCGTTGCCCAGCGCCGCTGAAAAATAGACAAGCAAGGTCCCGGCGGCGATGAAAAACACCGTCACCAGACGCAGGGCGGTTTCCATGGGCAGCCCCAGACACCGGTAGAGAAAGGCGCAAAGTGCCGGATAAATGGGATAAGCGTTGCGCACCGGGGTCTCATGGATCGTCACCATGGGGTGTTTCAGGGTATACTCAAAGGCTTGCGCCGCATAGAAGCACTCCTGTCTGAAAAGTTCACGGGGGAAAAAGACCCATATCCCGTAAATCGCCAGAAAGGTGATGCCGATGATGAGAAATCCTGCCCAGGGGGGAATTGTACTTTCACGGTACATCTTATATTTACAGCTCCACTTCCATGCCGTCGTAAGCGATCATAACGGGTTCGCCCCAGGCGGCGGCGCAGCGTTCAGCCACTTCGGATTGATCTTTGAGCATCTCTCTGCCGTGGTGGATGAAAAGGATTTTGCCGATCTTGTAATTGCGCTCTTTCCAGAGCTGGCAGAGTGCGGGTGCGCTGTGGTGTCCTGTTTCCATAAGGAGCAGGTCGCATCCCTCTTCAAGGAAAGGCGCAAGGTCATCGGTGGAACGGACATCCCCTGAACCGATGATGGTTTTGCCCTCCGCCTTGATGCGGAATGAATAAGAAGCACCCCGCCCGTCCGCTTTGGGCTGGATATGATTGTTTCTGACAGCTTCGACTTTAACGCCGTCGCCGTCGGTGAGAACTCCGGGCTGAGTTTGGCGTGTTTTGATTTTCAAAGTGGATTCTTCTTCGTCGCTGAGGAAGAAAAGCTGTTTTTTGACCAGTTCCACAAGTTCGGGGTCGGGGACGATGCAGTCGATCTCAATGGGGAGCGGCAGCACCGGGTTGCCGTGATTGCCGTTGAGACTGTTGAGTTTCCTCATGGTCAGAAAGAGATTGTAAAGTCCCCCTGTGTGATCGCCGTGAGAGTGGGAAATGAAAAGTTTCTTGATTTTGCGGACATCGTATTTCTGCAAATGAGCCATGCGGGCGCAGTTTTCACCGGCATCGAACCACCAGAATGCGCCCTCTTTTTCCAGCGCCCAAGAGGTGTGGTGTTTGCCGGGCATGGGTTCAGTTCCTGCAAGGCATCCCCAAACGTGGATTTTCATAGGTTTCGTTCCTTAAAGTTCAAAAGTTTGTCCATCTTCGGCGAAATAGAGTTCGCCCTCCCAGATATCTCTGGCACGGCTCCAGGTCTCTTCGTAGTGATCCAGGATCTCAAAGCCGTGGTGCATAAAGATCAGTTTGCCGATCTTGCGCTTTTCGTGTTTGAATTTGCGGCAGAGTTCGGGTGCGCTGTGGTGTCCTGTTTCCATGAGCAGCACATCGGGGGCATGGAGCCAGTCCCCCAGTTCATCGGGAGATTTCACATCCCCTGAGTAAACAATGGTTTTCCCCTCAGCTTCGATCTTGAATGACCAGGAGCGGCTCCTGCCCTTTTCGTCCGGAGTCAAATGGGTATTGGGCCGCCATGAGACTTTGACACCATCCATTTCGGCGGAACTTGCTTCCTGAAGGGAGTGTTCCTCCATGACCGTCCCCCCCCAGAGGGAGGCACTCCGGTCAAGGAGCTGGTAAAAGAGGGGGAAGATCCCCGGCTCAGGGGTGAAGATCTGCATGGTCTGGCAGTTCTCTTTTTTGCGCCTGAGGGTCCCCAGCAGTCCCATAAGACCGCCGCAGTGGTCGATGTGGAAGTGCGAAATGAATATGCGTTTGATCTGTTCGGCTTTGTACCCCATGAAATACATGGTGCGGGAACAGTTTTCACCGGCATCAAACCAGTGGAGGACACCGTCTTTTTCAAGAGCCAGCGCCGTATGGTTTCTTCCGGGGCGGGGATTGGTTCCCGCCAGACAGCCGAAAATGATCAGTTTCATCCGACGAAATCCACCTCTGTTATCCGGGGCAGACGGGCAAAGGAGTCTGCCGAAAGATCAATGAAACGCCCCTTGCGGAATCCGTGGAACCCCACACCCGCCACCATAGCGGCGTTATCGGTACAGTATTTGGGGGGCGCGAGCATCAGTTTTGCGGAGTTCCCCACGCTTTCAGCCATGCGCCGCCGGAGTTCGGCGTTGCAGGCGACACCGCCGGCTACCACCACGGTCTTTGCGCCGTAAGTGCGGCGGGCATCAGCGGCCTTGCGGACAAGGACATCCACCACCGCCGCCTGATAGCTTGCCACCGTATCGGCGAGGAACTGTCCTGAAATATCGGGGTAGTTGCGGGTGTGGTACAAAAGCGCCGTCTTGATACCGCTGAAACTGAAATTGTAGCGGTTTTCAGGGGAAACAGGTTTTCCGGCAGCACCGGTCAGGGGGCGGGGGAAATGGAACTTTTCAGGGTCGCCCCCCTGTGCCACCTTTTGGATGACGGGTCCGCCAGGATATCCCAGATCGAGGAGTTTCGCCCCTTTGTCAAGGGCTTCGCCTGCGGCATCGTCGATGGTGCATCCCAGCTGCCGTGCCTTGCCATCTTTGTCGATGAGCATGAGCGAAGTGTGTCCCCCCGAAACCACAAGGGCGAGGATGGGATAAAGGGATTCATCGGCAAAAACATCGGGAGAACCGTCAAGAAATGCGCCGTAAATGTGGGCGAGGAAGTGGTTCACACCCACCAGAGGAAGATGATTGATCTGGCTGAGTCCTTTGGCATAGTTGAGCCCGACCAGCAATGCGGGGATCAATCCCGGTCCCTGGGTAACGGCGATGGCAGAAATATCTTTCAAAGTGACGCCCGCCTGTTTCAAAGCGGCAGAGACCACCGGCGACAGGGCCTTCAAATGTTCTCTTGCGGCAAGTTCAGGCACAACGCCGCCGTGGACGGCATGTTTGGCGATCTGTGAAGCCACTTCACTTGACAGCACCTTGAAACCGTCTTCGACCACAGATGCGGCGGTTTCGTCGCAGCTGCTTTCAATTCCTAAAATGAGACTCATAAGCACACACAAGCACCGGCAGAGGTTTTAAAGCCTCATCCGGTGCTGTTTTGATCAAAAGTTAATGTAATCAGCGATTGGCAACTTCAAATTTCTTCATGAAGTCGATCAGAGCGTCAATGCCCTCCATGGGCATGGCGTTGTAAATGCTGGCACGGCATCCGCCCACCAGACGGTGGCCCTTGAGTTCGGTGAGACCGACAGCCTTGGCGTCGGCAACGAACTTGGCATCCAGCTCGTCGGAGGGGGTACGGAAAACGACGTTCATGCGGGAACGGTCATTCTTTGCAGCGGGGCAGGAGTAGAATGAACTTCCGTCGATGAAGTCATAAAGTTTGGCAGCTTTGGCATTGTTGATCTCTTCGATGCCGGCGATACCGCCCTGTTCGATGAGCCAGTCGGAAACCAGCTTGAACATGTAGATACCGAAGGTGGGAGGCGTATTGAACATGGAGCCTTCTTCGATATAGGTGGAGTAACGCAGCATGGTGGGGACCTTGGAGTCATCGGTGCGTGCGGCAAGTTCCTTGCGCATGACAACGAGAGCCATACCGCTGGGGCCCAGGTTCTTCTGAGCGCCGGCGTAGATCATACCGAACTTACTGGCATCGAACTGACGGGACATGATATCACTGGACATATCAGCGATGAGGGGCACACCTGCGGGGGCGGTGGGCATCTCTTTGTACTGGGTTCCGGCGATGGTGTTGTTGCTGGTGATGTGGAGATAAGCTGCTCCGGGAGTCTGGTTCCAGGTGGAGGGACAGGGGATGTGATCGTATTTGGTCTCTTTGGAGCTGGCGACCACATTGGCAGTACCGAACATCTTGGCTTCCTTGATCGCCTTGGAGCTCCAGACACCGGTATCGGCGAAGTCAGCAGTTCCGCCGTTGAGCAAATTCATGGGGATCATGGCGAACTGCATACTGGCACCGCCCTGGATGAAAAGGACAGCGTAATCATCAGAAAGGTTCAGCAGCTGACGAACATTGGCTTCAGCAGCGTCGATGACGGGTTTGAAGTATTTGCCGCGGTGAGAGAGCTCCATGATGCCGCTG
Source organism: Victivallaceae bacterium (assembly GCA_045654705.1). Taxonomy (GTDB): domain Bacteria; phylum Verrucomicrobiota; class Lentisphaeria; order Victivallales; family Victivallaceae; genus UBA1784. Next base: position 26,746 of record JAZONY010000080.1, on the reverse strand, counting down.
CCACTGTCCTGAAATGCGCAAAATTCAGCTTGAGCTTTCTTCATAACCGCTTCCGGCAACATTGCCGGTCCCGCCGCAAAATTGTAGATCTTCATGCAAATACTCCTTTGGATTCAGCATATTTTAACTTGTCCAACAGCACTACAACCGCCGTTGACACATATAATATATCACCGGAATTCCCTTTTTACAAGGGGGTAAAAGGGGATATAGGTATTTTTTTACTTAACTTTTCTTACACATCGCTCCTGACAGGGGGAGTTCCGCTTTTCTGACCGGCGGTCAGTATTCTGAATGCGGGCAGAGCGCACAGGATATAAAGAATTCCTGCCGTCACAAAGACACCTTTGACACCTGCCAGATAGACCACGCCCCCCGAAACAAGGGCGCTGAACATGACGCCGCCCACACTGAAACCCTGCATGACACCGAAAACCGTTCCCCTCCGTGCCGGACCTGCGTGAGAACTTATGAGACGCTGGATCACAGGGTCGATGCCCCCCGCCGCCATGAATCCCAGAAACCGCAGGACCATGAACAAGACGATACTGCGGCAAAAGGATTGACACAAAAGCATCGCTCCCGCCGTTATCAGCAGGGGGACCAGCAGATACCGGGGCGGGAACCGGTCTGCCAGATATCCGATGGTGACACCTGAGATCACGCCCCCGAGAGCTGCGGCGGCACTGATGAATCCCGTATTGGCGGCGGCGGTGCCGGGTTCGCTTGACTGCGCCACAAGCAGAGCCAGATAGGGATTGTCAAAGCTCCGCATGAAGTTGGTGATAAGGATCATCCAGATCAAACAGCGCAGAAATGTCCCGTACCCTGCCATAAGTTCCCAGAAGTGTTTTTTCCCTCGACAGGAGCTTTGACTGCGGGAACAAAGTTCTCTTTCACCGGCAGCACAAGGAGACCTGAAAGGAAGAAACAGACGCCGCAGATGATGAATCCGGCATCGAACCCGTATTTATCCACCACCATTCCCCCGAGGAAAAAGCCTGTCATGTATCCCGTTGACACCGCAGTACTGACAGCCCCCAGGGCAAAGCCCTGCTTTTCTTCGGGGGTGACGCTTGCCACAAGGGTCTGGGCGGCGTTGACCGTTCCCGAAAAGAAACTTGCCGCGACCCGGATGAGGATCAGCACCCAGAGGGATTCGGCGAACATCATCAGGGGAAAGAGGATCGCCGAAATGAACGCCGCACGGAGCAGCATCAGCTTTCTGCCGAAACGGTCCGAAAGTTTCCCCCAGACCGGGGCGGCACAGGCAAGGGGCCCCATGCCGAGAAAGGTGAAAAGTGCCACACCCACGCCGCAAAGCCCCTCATCGGCGATCCCCAGACGGCTCTTGATAAAGAGGGGAATAAAGGGCATAGCCATAGAATATCCCCCCATGGCAAGAAGTTGGGAAACCCAGATCAGGGCGAGACTTTTTTTCCAGGAACTCATAAGGCATCAGTTTTTCAGAAGTTCATCCATTTGCCTTCGGCGGCGGATCTTTTCACCACTTCAAGGTAACGCTGGATCTTGATACCCTGTTCAAGTCCCGGTTCGGCGGGGACGCCTCTGTGGACCGCATCAAGGAAGTTGTAAAGACAGTGCATGTGTCCCCGGAGCCAGCCGATAGCGGCTTTGGGGGTGGGGAATCCTGCGGGTTTGTCGTAACGCTGACCGCAGTCGATGGCGGTCCATCCTCTCACGCCGCCGATGGGGGAACCTTTGGCGGTGCGGTCATAGAAAAAGAGCTTGTCAAGATTCATGGGTTCCCACTTGATACTGCCTTTGGAGCCGTGGATGGTGAAGCCCATTTCATCTTCCGCACCGGTGGCGATCTTGGAGGCACGGATGATGCCCGATGCGCCGTTGGGGAGTTTCACGATGCAGTTCATATTGTCTTCGGCTTTCACCTCCACCATCTGAGCGGGGTCGGAAGCGGAAGGACGTGTGGGATAAGCGATATGGGTGGTGGCGCAGACTGCGGCGAAATCCCCCACAAGGCTGTTCATAAGGTCAAGGATGTGACTTCCCAGATCGGCGACAGTACCGGCTTCCAGTTTCCACTTCAAAGGAGCCTTGGGGTCGGAGCTGCCGCTGTGGAGATATGCCCCCTCAAATTCCAGGACCTCCCCGATCGCTCCCTCTTCGATGAGCTGTTTCGCCCGCAAGGTGGCGGGGAAGAAGCGGTTCTGCAAGGTCATCTGGGCGATGCCTTTGTACTCCGGCAGAAGAGCTTCGATCCCGGCGGCTTCAGCGGCGGTGGCAACAAGAGGCTTGTCGCAGTAGATGTGCTTGTTGTTCTTCATGGCGGATTTCAATGCCTCAAGGTGGGCATCGTTGGGGGAACAGATATCCACGATATCGATTTCGGGATTTTCAGTGATCTCCCTGAAATCGGTGACACCGGCACACCCCAGAGCGGCGGCGGCTTTGGCGGCGCTTTCAGGTCGTGAAGTGCAGACCATGGCGATCTCGCTTTTGAAATCCTGCTGGTCGTAGAAAAGGGGGATATTCTGATGTCCGTAGGTGTGGACCTTGCCGATGAATCCGTAGCCGATAAGACCGACTTTGTAGACTTTCATAAAATTTGACCTCATAAACAATTGAAACGCCCTCCCCGCGAAGAAGGAGGGCTGAAAGGGAAAAAAAGTTACTTGACTTCCACCAGAGAGGCGGCGTTGATCCGGCACTCCGAATCTTTTCCGCCGTGGAGCTGGAACCTGAGGTAGGGGTGCTTGCCCAGTGCCTTGCCGTGGGTGGAAACGATATACTCCTGACGCATCCACTTCAAGGGTCCTTTGAGCTTTCTGCGGGGCAGCATGGTCACATGACCGTTGTTCTCGTCAAAGCGGACGTTGAACTGGGAGTTTTTGCCGACCTGCAGCCAGAAAGTCAATTTATATTTGGTATTGGTTTTGAGTTTGAGGTACTGAGCCACAAGCTGACCATCTTTCAACACCAGAGAAGCACCGTCGGTCACAAAGTCGGCGGTATCCCGGTTCAGGGGCTTGGCGGAAAACCACGCTCCCATCCAGCGGCCGTTGATCTTGCCGGTCATATTGCCGTCGGCGAGGAGATTTTCCTCTTTGGGTTCATCAAAGATGATGGTTCCGAAGTTGTCCAGATCGCCGAAAGATTTGGCGAAAAAGCTCCAGCAGTAGTAGGGCAGAGCCTTGACACCGGAGAGGAGACGGTAACGGGTGAAGTTGGCTTTGAATTTGCCGGGAACGGCAGCGGTCATGCTCTTGACGGGAATGGCAGCTTCGATGGTGAAACCCTTGCCTTTCTGAACAGAGGCGGTGACTTTGGGGGTCACGTTCCAGACCTCGTGCTTTTTGGTTCCCGTCTTGTGATAGAATCCGGAGTAAACACCTGCGGGGGTGAGGACCAGCTGGAATCTTTCCTTTTTATCCCCGGCGGGATCGAACTGGATCTCAACACTGGTATCTTCCCAGAGTCTTCTGTCGCCGTTCTGCCGTTTGGGCTGGATCATGGCCTGAGTGTGGGGTTCTTCGCAGTTGAACTTCACATAGTAGAAATCCTTGTCCCGTTTCAGCTGGACAGAGCTCTTGACCTCGGCTTTGCCTTTCATGGGAACCAGATAGAAGGGGGCGCTCCATTTGTTTTCGGGCATGACCGCTTTCCAGTGTTCTTTGGCACTGACGCTTTTGAGCCATGCGTTGCGGGCCTTGAGCAGATTGCCGTAAATATGGGTCTTGATGAAGTTGACTCTGAAAAGGGCTTCTTTGTCATTCCTGACCAGTTTTTCAGCCTGGGCGAAAAGCTGATCGACTTTGGCAAGCTCTTTCACGCCCCAGATCTTGTTCCAGAGTTCGGTGATGGTGGGAAGAACAGTCACAGGACCTTCGGGAGTTTCCACGGAACGGGCCGCATAAGCAAGCCAGTTCTTCTCAAGCATGGCGAAGAACTCTGTCATGGGAGCGGCGGCTTTGCCGAACATGAGGGTCTGGAACTCATCCATGAGTGCCTTGACGTCGGTGGAGTTGTTCCACGCCACACGGCTGAACACATAATAGTTGATGGCACTGAGCATGAAAATATCGGTTTCAGCTTCCATGTAGGCGCCGAAAATGTGGGGTGCGGCATCTTTGTAGAACTGTCCCACAACCATGGGGGCGGTGTTGGGCAGTCCCGGCTCCATGCGGAGCTTGCTGGGATAGGTCCACAGCCAGGTTTTGCCTTTGAGTTTTTCCGTCCATGCCTTGAGCAGAGCAAGATCTTTGGCGTGGAGATGAGTTTTGACGTTCCAGGGGCCGCGGAGTGCCAGCATGACCAGAATGTTTTCGGGGATATCAAAGGGAGGGATCTCACGGTAGTTGGCATAAGCCATGGTGGTCAGATCGCCGGGGACCTTGCGTTTGATCATTTCGTTGGCGATATCCGCAAAGAAACGCCAGATGTAGTCGCTGCCTGCTTTGGGACCTTTGGCGAAGTGGGGCTTGCACTTGGCGCACTGACAGGGATAGCAGCAGTCGTTGGGCATGATGTTGAAGTAAGGCATACCCTTGGGGAAGCGGGACCATGACCAGTAGGTTATGCCGCGGCTCTTGGCATCTTTGCCCCGCAGGAAGGCTTCGGCATCATCCATGATGACCTTTTTGATATCGCTTGAAAAGCAGACATGGCCTTTGCGGCTGCTGGGACGTGCCGCCTGAGTGTCGAAGTGGCGCAAACCGTTGGCTTGCAAGGCGAAATATTCGGGATTGGTTTTGGCGAAACGCTCAATAAACTGCAGCAGGGCAAGACCGTGGCAGTTGGGGATCTTCTCGGTTTCCAGACGCAGAGTGTTGCGGCAGATCAGCCATGCGTTGGCGGGCAGTCCCTCATAGGAACATCTGCCCGGACTGATACTGCGCTGGTAGAAGTCGGGACGGTCTGAAATATAAACGGTGGGAAGAGTCCAGTTCTTCATCTTGGGGATCACAGTTCCCGCCTCGCCGGGGAAGTAGAAACGGACTCCCGCAAAGCGTTCAAGAAAGTCGTAGGTCCCGAAAAGCGAACCGCGCTCGGCGGCACGGCCGTAACCGTTGTTGGCACCGGGAGCGAAAGGCTTGGCTTTGGGATCGTCTCTGCCGATAATGAGAATGGCATTGGGAATGGATTTGATCACAAAACCGTCACGGTCCATCTTTTTCACATCGATACCGTGTTTGGCGGCGAGACCGGCATCACCGATGATGATGGCGGGCTTTTTCCCTGAAAATTGTCTTTTCACAGGGATCTTCGCTCCAAAGGCTTTGCCCAGCACGGCGGCGGCCTGTTCGGCGGCCTGACGGCTCACATTGCTTGAAGAAGCCACGATCTCAAAGTTGATTTTGCCGTTCTGAACCATCATCAACGCAATATCTCTGCCCATGACGATCTTGCGTTCCTGTTTCGGCGTAAAGTTGTTCCGGGCTCCGGAAAGGAGCACGGCGGCAAATGCCACAAGCAACAGCGTCAAAAGTTTTTTCATTACAACTCCTTGATTGATAAAAGCAAAACTGCAAACAAAAAAAGCCCGCACGAGGCGAGCTTTCTTGAAACCGGGTACGGACCGGATTACTTGGCGCGACGGATCTTGAGGGCGTCAGTGATCTCGATGTACTTGGGATAGTTCTCGCCGGCGAGGTAGGCGAGAAGTTTTTTACGGCGTGCAACCATGGCAAGCAGACCGCGGCGGGTGCTGTGGTCTTTCTTGTTGGCTTTGAGATGCTCAGTAAGAGCAACGATACGGGCGCTCAGCAGAGCGACCTGCACTTCGGGAGATCCGGTGTCGCCGGCGGCACGGCCGAACTTTGCGATGATTTCTTTCTTGTCCATTTTCTGTTTCTCCATAAGTTTAGACTTGCACTTCCGCTTGCCATGCTGACGGACTTCAGCAAAACGCTGCGGAGCGTGTTGGTTACATAATATAACACCGTATCACGGTTTTGTCAAGATATGTTTGCGGTAAAACTCCAGAAAGAGTTCCATCCGGTAGGGCAAAATGTATTTTTTTTCATCAAATGCGGGATCTTTGATGGCTTTATTAAAAATTTCCTGCCGGACTTTCACTGCGTTTTCAAGGTTCTGTTCAGAGATGAATTTATCACTGCTGAGCGTTCCCCCCAGCCGCAGAAAGATGGCAAGACAGAAAAATCCCGCAAGCACTTTGCAGAAAGTTCTGCCGCTCCCCGCTGCCGTGAAGATGAGGAGCGCAAGCACGATCACCATGAATGTCATGGTGTACATACCGTAAAAAAGATCGGCTTCCATCATTATTTTCAACCGGGCGACCATGATGACGGAACAGATAAACATGGCGGCGGTAAAACATCCCCAGAGAATGGCGAGGTGTATGCTTCTGCGTTTTCCTCTGCGGTACTGCCGCAGCAGTTCAATAATGATCCCCGCAGTCAGAAGCATCCCTGTCACCGCCGCCACGGAAAAAGTCCCCGTAAAATTGTTGAACCAGCTGCCGATGTTGCCGAAAAAATAATAAAATCCCCGGGAAAGGTGAGAAACGCCGACGGCAAGCTCTTTCTGGTAGGAAAAATCAGGATCATAACCGTTGACACTGCGGATCACGGCGGGAGTCAGAAAAAGATTGTTGATGATCCCGAAACAGGTCACGCCGAGACTTCCGAGAGTGATGAAACGCATACGCAGAGAAGCTGCGGGGGCATTTTTCAAACTTTGCCAGGCCATGAGTGCGGCGGAGCTTCCTGCGATGACCGCTGTGAAGTAAAATCCCTGCCGGTCGCTCAAGGTCATCAGAAGCAATGAAAGCAGAAAACAGACCTTTGCTGAAAGACGCCCGAACCGGAACGAGGCATATCCTGAAAAGAAAGCCCCCCATAATCCCAGTGCGGTAAGATATTTGGCGCAGCGGAAATAGTCGATCCCTGAAACAGGTGCCGAAAGCACGAAGAAAAGAGAAATCAAAGTCACGACTATCCCGGGGATCGACGGAAAAAATTTACGGGTCCAATACTGCTGAATAAAAATCATCCCGCCGCAGAGCAGCAGCGAACACAGAGAGTGGAACCAGATGATTTTCTTCTTGAGCAGAAATGCGATAAACCGGGCATCAAAGGCATCAAAGAGATAACTCAATTCCCTTGCCTGATAAAATCCCCAATCATTGCGGAGCGGATCAAAAATCTGACTGACGGGAGAACGCCCGTCAAGATAGTTGATAAAAAAGACAGTGCTCTCTTCGTGAAGTTTTCCGCCGTTCCTGTAAAGGCTTATGAGGAACAGTATGACCATGCAGAGAAATGCTCCCGACAAAGCGGCGCCGAAATCGGTTCTTCTGAAACGGATCTTCATCTTGCGGCACCTCCTGATACAAGCACCTTTCTTTTTGCCTCAACAAAGCGCACAAATGATTTTTCGCCCTTCTCACGGGCAAGTTTCAAAGCAAGATCGTACCAGCGGAGCGCCTCTTTGAAACGCTTCTGTCCGGCAAGCAGATCTCCGTAAAAGAGCATAATGGGCGGATGACGGTATTCATACACACCCAGACGGCACAACTTTTCCGCCTCGTGCAGCATTCCTTTGCGCACATAGAGACCGGCAGCCATTGCCACCGCAGCGGCGTTTTCCTGACCGTAGACAAAGGCATTTTCGGTCATCTGGAAAAGAGCGGCATCACAGTTGAGTTTCACCCCGGGAGGAACAACTCCTTTTCCCCGGGGCATGAGAAACTGATGCAGCAGCATGAGACCGGGAATAAGGCAGATGACACTGCACGCAATGAAAAAATTGGTCCTTCTCATTTGCGGACCCTGAAAACTCCGGGTTCAAAGCCGCTGAGAAGAACGCTGAAACGCTTTTTGTCAGGAAGTTCCAGAGTCATCCGGCGGGCGTAAGGGGAACAGTTGACACCGACGATGAGCCAGTAGGAGCCGCAGTCCCGGAGCGCGCACTGGAATCCGGCGGGTTCTTTGACGGGAAGAGCCGGGTGGCTGTGGAACTCCTCCATCATCTCATCCAGTTCGGCGGCGGTGGAGGAGATCACCGACCAGAGCCTTGAACGGGAAGCGGGCAGAAAGCCGTGTCCCAGATGAAAGAGGGCGCCTGCGCTGTTGTTGATGAAAGCCAGATAAAGCTCCGCCCGCAACTCTTCGGCACTGCGTGAAAAGTTGTCAGGCACTGTGACGCCGAGCCAGTGGATCAGGACTTTCCCGGGAACGACCTTGCGGATGTTTCTGATTTCCTGAGCGATACCGGGCATGGGATCGGCGTGGTAGCTGCCGTTGACGGCGATTTCAAAAACATCGCAGGCGGGGGCGAAACGGGGGGCATGCTGCTGACGGTCGATCTGCAGAGAGAAAAGCTGCTGCGGGGCATATTTTTTGAGTTCCTGATAGATCTTGCGGTAAAGTTCTGCGGGGTTCTCTTCCTGCCATTTGCCGTTGACGGTGAGCCAGCTTCTCATCTGGGCTTCGTAAACAAGGCGTGAGATCTTCAACGCCTGTGTGTTGAGTTTCACCGCCTCTTTTCTGAAATACTCTAATGTCTGCGCCTCGTTGCCGGGGAAAAGATATCCCGTTCCCCCTTTGGGACGGCGGAGCTTTTTGCCGTGCATGGCATCGTAAGAAAGGGCGCCGGGCATCTTGCCCACAGGAATATGGGCGGTGTTGAAACAAGCTCCGTGGTGGAGCTGCAAAACTTTGGTCTGGGAACCGCCGATGAGAAAGCGCAGTCTGCCGCCGCAGGCGAGAAACGCCCCTTTGCGCTCCCAGTTGCCGAAGCAGGAGCGCATCAGAGGTGCTGCGGGCAAGATGATGATGACCCGTGAAAGACGGCAGCTGCCGCTTTTGACCGTCAGCAGATAGCGGCCCGGTTCACGGGGCAGATCGACGGAGCCGGAGTTCTCTGAGGAACTCCATTTCAAAGGCTCTCTGCCGGAAAGGAAGAACTCCTTTTTCCCCGGCAGGGAACTTTTCCAGAAAAGTTTTTTGTCGGCGGGGGTGTAATAGTAGCGGTCAGGCTCCAGATAAGGACGGTTGTCAAAGCCTGAAAGGGCGGTGCGCTCCCAGAGGAGTTTTCCGCTGCGTTCTTTCAATCTGAAAGTGCGGCGCACAAAGGATTTCACCGGCAGCTCAAAGTTGGCGGGAGCTTCAAAGTTCCACGCCCCTTTTTTGGAAAAACGGCCTTTCCACACCTTGCCGTCCTCTTCAAGTTCCAGCAGCAGTCCTTCGCCGTTGACCACTCTTGCGGCGGCGGCGATGGCGGATTGTTTCTCAAGGATGACCACAGGAGCGTTGGAAGTTCCGAAGCGCAAAGTGCCGTAATTTTTGAGGTCGTGAAAATTGCTGACACCGCTCCAGCTGGAGTAATTGGCATAGTCCCCCTTGGAACGGTTATGACAGAAGTTGATCTTCCACGCCGTGCCGGGAACGGGCTTTTTCACGCCGAGTTCGGCGTAACTGACCTCAATGACAACACGACTCCAATCTTTCACATCAACTTTAAGCTCCCGGGGTTCCCACGAGGTATCCTTTTTTTTCGCCGTATAAAGGACGCCGGCAGGATTGACGCCGATGTGGTAATAGATGCCGGAGTCACTGTCAGGAGCGATCTGCAGCTCCACGGCTTCTTTCCCCATTACAGCGGGGGTATCGGGTTTCGCATTGCCAAAGGAAAAATCACCGTTTTTCACACCGGTCAGAAAGGTGAAACGCACTCCCCCGGGGAGTTCCGTGATTTTCACCTGCTGCTCCGTGCCGCACCATTTGCCGCTGATATCCACAAAGTTGGCGGCAATTCCGTTGACGGAAAAACACTCCCCGGCAGGAAGGAGTGTCAAGAGAAAAACAAAAGTCAAAAGAAGAAAGGTTCTGAACATGGACTTGATTCTCCCGGTAATAGAGTTAAAAATTCTTCCAGTAAAAGATCATCAGCGTGACCAGGGTGAAAACAATGAGTATCACTGCCGAGATCAGATGCTTTTTCTGGTTGTTGGAAAGAGATTTCTTAAAGGCACGGGTCTGGAACGCAAGGACCGCCATGCGCAGTTCCGCAACAGAAGCGTAGCGGTCACGGGGATCTTTTGCCATAGCTTTGCGGCAGACCAGTTCCAGTTCCTTTGAAGTCACCATGCCTTTGGGAACGACTTTGGCAAAGGGTTCCGGCTCTTCCATCATGGTTTTGAAGAGGATCTCTTCGTTGTCTTTCCCCCGGAAAGGAGGGGATAAAGTGAGTATGGCATAAAGCAGAGCCCCCAGAGCGAAAATATCGCTGGACTTCCCCACGGGGGGAGCTTCGGGGTTGATGGAGATCTGTTCAGGAGCCATATATCCGGGACTGCCTTTGAGCTTCGCCCGTGTTCCCGTGAGGGCAACGCCCCGGGAATCGGTTTCACAGGCGATCCCCCAGTCAAAGAGCCGCACTTCGCCGAACTCGCCGATATTGATATTTTCGGGTTTGATATCCAGATGGCAGATGTTCCGTGAATGGGCATAACTGACCGCATTGCAGACGCGCTGGAATATCCGCAGCCGCCGGTCCAAAGTGTAATGGTGGGTTTCAAAAGGACGGTTCTGCCTGATCCTTTTCAAAACCGTAGTCAGGGGCAGACCTTTCAGGTAGGACATGGTGTAAAAGGGCGCCCCGCTGGTGTCGAGACCGATATCGTGGACCGCCACGATGTTGGGGTGTTCCAGATAAGCGGTGATCCGCGCCTCCCGGAGAAACTGTTCGTGGACACTCCGGGGGCGTTCCTTGAAGTCGGGCATCATCGCCATTGCCGTCTCACGGCCCGTATCCCGGTCATGGACAAGAAGCACACACTTCATGCCGCCGAAACCGATACTGCGGATAAGTTCGTAACGCTCCTGAGATTTCCGGGGCAGAGACTCAAGAGAGAGGTCGAAACGCCCGCTTCCTGTTGAAGAAGTTTCTTCAACAGCAGAGACTTGACCATTGGCATCGGCAGTATCAAGATCAATGGTCATGGTATTGGAATCTTCAAAAGCAGACATGGCAAACTCCCTCTCTCAAAAATCATGAACAGGAAGGAGAAACAGCTCCCCCTCCTTTTATCGTTACCGCTTCTTTACAGAAGCTGCGCCCTTGCGGACTGCTGCGGCATCAATGCGGCAGACACCACCTGCTTTGGAAGGTGCTTCAAACATGGCATTGAGCATCAGTTCTTCAAGGAGCGCTCTCAAACCACGGGCGCCGGTTCCCCGTTTGACCGCCTTGTCAGCGATCATTTCGAGGGCATCGGGGGTGAATTTGAGTTCCACATTATCCATCGCCATAAGGCGCTGGTACTGTTTGATCAAAGCGTTCTTAGGCTCGGAAAGGATCTTGACCAGATCCTCTCTGGTAAGAGGCGCAAGACTGGTGAGGACGGGCAGACGCCCCACGATCTCGGGGATAAGTCCGAAGCGGACAAGATCCTCAGGCTCGCAGAAAGCGAAAGGATTCTGCTTGAATTCCTCAGGCGCAATGGTATCTTCCTCAAGGGGTTTCTCGTTATCGAACCCGATGAGCTGTCTGCCGCAGCGCCGTTTGACGATATCGGCAAGACCGCAGAAAGCACCGCCGCAGATGAAAAGGATGTTGGAGGTATCGATGTGGAGACACTCCTGATTGGGGTGTTTTCTGCCCCCCTGAGGCGGCACATTGGCGACGGTCCCCTCAAGGATCTTCAACAGTGCCTGCTGGACACCTTCACCTGAGACATCCCGGGTGATGGACATATTTTCCCCCTTGCGGGCGATCTTGTCGATCTCATCCACATAGATGATACCGATCTGGGTGCGTTCGATATCGCCGTCGGCAGCCTGATAGAGGCGCAGCAGGATATTTTCCACATCTTCGCCCACATACCCGGCTTCGGTCAAGGTGGTGGCATCGGCGATGGCGAAAGGCACATCCAGCATTTTAGCCAGGGTGCTTGCAAGGAGCGTTTTGCCGCTTCCGGTGGGACCGATGAGCAGAACGTTGCTCTTGTCGATCTCGACCTCGGCAAAAGCGGCATCAGCGCCGGGGTCGGCGAAGCGGGTCTGGAGCCGTTTGTAATGGTTGCGGACCGCCACAGCGAGGGTTCTCTTGGCATCTTCCTGACCGATGCAGTAGCGGTCAAGTTCGGCTTTGATCTCTGCGGGTGAAGGCACTTTGAGTGCCGCCACGGTTTCCGCCGTTTTGGAAGAGCCTTTTTTGCTGTTGTTATGGGCCTGGAGTGCCGCATGACCTGCCTTGAGGCAGTTGCTGCAAATACCCATGCCTTCAAAGCCGCTGGGGAAGAAATCCTCAGGGAGCTTGTCAAACTCTCTGCCGCAGAAGCCGCAGATGGTTCTGTTGTTGTTCTTCGCCATGATTATTTGCCGCCTTTCCGTGAGACGACCTTGTCGATAAGGCGGTATTCAAGGGCCTCTTCGGGGCTCATGAAGAAGTCTCTTTCGGTATCTTTCTCGATGCGCTTGACACTCTGTCCGGAGTGGGAGGCGAGGATACCGTTGAGGATCCCTTTCAAACGGATGATCTCTTTAGCCTGGATATTGATATCCGCCGCCGTTCCCTCGGCACCGCCCCAGGGCTGGTGGATCATGATACGGCTGTTGGGCAGAGAATAACGCTTGCCCGCGGCACCTGCGGCAAGAAGCACGGCCCCCATGGAGGCGCACTGACCGACGCAGTAGGTCTGGACATCGCAGGAGATCATCTGCATGGTGTCATAGATGGCAAGACCGGCAGTAACGGAGCCGCCGGGGCTGCAGATGTAAAGGGAGATATCTTTGGCAGGATCTTCAGCTTCAAGAAAAAGCAGCTGGGAAACGATCAATCCGGCAACGGCATCGTCGATGGGAGAACAGAGCATGATGATGCGTTCTCTGAGAAGCCTGCTGTAAATGTCATAGGCACGTTCCCCCTGTCCGGTCTGTTCGATAACGGTGGGGATAAGGTAGGATTTTTCCTGTTTGTTCATTTTTCTCTCCTTGAAACGAAGCTCTCTCTAATATATAATTCCGCCTGAGCGGAGCAATCTTTCACAAAAAAGTAACAAATCTCAAAAAAAGTGACACCCGACCCGGAGTTTTGCAAGCAAAAAGCCGGATCGGGAGATCAATCACTTTTTATCCCGGATTCCCCGGGAATGTTTCAGCACCGTGAAACTCCGATGTTGAAATTATTTCAGAACCTTGGCGACCAGTTTCTCAAGGGCGCTTTCGGCAGCCATTTCCATACGGAGTTCTTCGATAGCGCCGTTGCGCTCAAGAGCGGTGCGCATTTCGGCGGGTTTCATGCCGTAGTAGTAGCTCATGCCGGAAATGCGGTCATTGAGTTCGGCATCGGAAACAGTGATGTTTTCCATCTTGGCAAGCTTGGCAAGGATGAGACGGCGGCGGAGAGCCACTTTGGCGTTGGCTTCGGCGGTCTTCTTATGCTCGTCGAGTTCAGCTTTGAACTTCTCGGCATCGGCTTCGCTGCGGACGGTGGTGCGGGCGATGTTCTGAAGTTCCTTGGCGTTTTCGCTGTCGAGAAGGGCGGGAGGCATATCGAATTCACCGGCAGCTTCGTCCAGTTCCTTGAAGACAGCTTCGGCAGCATCCTGACGGCGTTTGGCTTCGCTGTCGCGCTCAAGACCCTGACGGATCACTTTGCGCAGTTCGTCGATGGAGTCCATCTTGATCTTCTCAAGCAGTTCGGCATCGGTCAGCTCTTTGCGGCGCTGAACAGCCAGAACGGTGACTTTGTAGTTGACGCTCTTGCCTTTGAGGGCATCTTCGCCGCAATCTTCGCCGAAGTTGGCGGTGAAGTTGTATTCCTTGCCCTTCTCGGCGCCGGTGAGGGCGGCGATGGAGCCGGGGATGCTTTCGGGTTCGCTGAGCATCAGGAAGGTATCATCGCAGGCAACACGGCGTTTCAGGCTGGGGGAGGCATCTTCGGGGAGTTCAAAGTCGCTTGAGTAGTTGACTTTGAGCATATCATCAGCCTTGGCGGGTTCTTCCACATCGGTGAAGGAGCCGTACATGGTGTGATAGAGTTTCAGTCTTTCCTCGATCATCTCTTCGGAAACAGCATCCTGGGGCAGTTCAACGCTGATGGCGTTGTAGTCGCCCAGATCGATTTCGGGAGCGGTATTCATATTGAGGGTGAAAGAGATATCGCCATCCTGCTCCATATCGGGCTGGGTCTTGAAACCGACGGTGAGGATCTCAAGATCCTTGTTTTCCTCGATCTTGGCGAAAGCGGCACTCATGATGCGATTGCGGAGTTCTTCCTTGATTTCGCCTGCGAATTTGGAGGCGACCAGACCCGCAGGAGCCTTACCGGCACGGAATCCGGGGAGACGGGCAACACCGCCGATGTAAGCGGTAACTTTGTTCTTCTCAGCTTTCACCGCATCAGCGGCAAAGGTAAAAGTTGCCTCGCAGCAGCAGGGCTGGGGATTGGCGTATTCAACTTTCACGCATTCGGCAAGAGTATTCATTTTAGCCATGATTTCAGCGATCCTTTCAAAAGATTTTGATTTCTGTATACAGTGATAAGTGATAATATAGCACGTTTTTTATATTTTACAAGAGAAGTAAGTTGAAAAATGGCAAAGTTGCCATACCAGGAGAGGGATAAGGGCTTATTTCAGTGCCGCATCCAGCAGGATCTGCCGCACCTCTTTGAGATACATATTCCCCAGATGTCCGCCCCGGGAGAACCAGATCATTCTTTTGCCGAAAGTTTTATCCAGCCACTTCCGGTGTTCCGGGGCAAGGAGGGGGTCATCCCAGGCGTGGATCACCCGCACATTGGAAATGCCGCCCAGACCTTTGAAGTTCCGCAGGTCGCCCCGGGCGTAGAGATACGCAAGAGATTTCCCCGGGTACTGGGGGGCGACGAACTTTTCGGCATACTCACGGAACCCGATCCGGTCGATCTCAAGATAAAGTCCGTTGCGTTTCCACCAGCTGTAAGGTGTCGTCAAAGGAAGCTTCAACCCCTCCTGCACGCCGTTGTGGAGTATGTGGCGCAGATTGAGTCTGAAATAGAGTCCTGCCGCAAATCGTGCCGCCTCCTCATCGGGGCGGAAGAGTGCCATGGAGGTGATTCCCGGTGTTCCGGTGTCAACAGTTGAAGCACTCAGAACTCTTCCGGCGGTCTCCGAAAGGATGTCGAAACGCTGCTTTTCGCTCCAGTTTTTCCCTGCCTCGCAGAAAGAATCCACCACCTTTGAGGCGTATTCAAGGGAAACAGGAGGATTGATCGCCACATAGCGGTCGATATGGAGTTCGGCAGACTTTCTTTCCATTTCTGCGATTTTCAGTGTGTAAAGCCCGCCGAAGCTGTACCCTGCGAGGATGATTTCGGGCAGTTCTTCGCAAAGTTCCTCATCCTGAAGTTTTTCAATGGCTTTTTTGAGGAGCGTTTTCAGAAGTTCCGCATCATGCTCCACATTGCCGGGGAGCTTCCCTGAGCGGCTTTCGGACATAAAGGAGCCGGAAAAAGCGCAATCCATGGTCAGCACGGCGCAGTTCTCTTTGTTGAAAAGCTCTGCCAGTGCCAATGTGGAAGTGCCGTTGTACCGCCCGCCCACACCGGGGAGCAGCACCACAAGACGGGGTTCGCTTTTGACCTGACCGGGGTCGCTGTAATCCTGTTTCCGGGCTTTCCAGAAGCCGCAAGTCACCTCTCCGCCGTTGGGGAGTTCCACATAGACCTTTTTCATGGAGTTGGCAAAGTCGCTGTTGAAAATGGAAAGGGGCATGTACCACCAGTCATCCCTTGCTTCAGGACGCCACAACGCCACCTGCAAGGTGGAAAGGACAGGGGAAAACTCTCCGAAACTTTTGAGATCGTGCCATGTGCCTTTCACACCCCGGGGGAGCTTGCGGTCCGCAGTGGGCGGCAAAGCGGCAGGGGGCATGAAAAGCTCCTGACGGCGTTCCCCCAGACGGTAGAACCAGAGACGGTTCTGGAGTTCCCGCCTCAGGACCATGGCTTCACGATAGCTTTTGTAGGGATCGGCAGAACCTGCGACCACATTGTGATAAAGGGCCTGGGCAACGATCGCCTGATTGAGCATGACCACGCTGGAGTAAGGGATATAGGTCTTGGCATCAAAGGCGTAATCAAAGGCAAATCCCACCGTATCCCGCACATTGACACGGGGGAGGAAGGGAAGAATGAGAGTGCAGCCGGGGTCGATGTTCCAGGCGTGGAAGGTCTGCCCGAAGTCGGAGTCGGTAGAGTAAAGGTCGAACCAGTGAAGCCCCACATCAAAGAGTCCGGCGACCCCCAGTGTGGAGTTGGCAAGAAAACGCAGCAGTTCATGCCACGAGCCCCGCCACTCCGCCCGGAGCAGGGCGCTGAAAAAGCGGGCGGGGAACTCCAGATTGTGGCAGAGATTGTTGACACACTTGATGACAGGACGGGGGAGAATGGAGCAGTAAACTCTGCCGATCCAGTCCACCGGGTACTCCATGAGAACATGCTGTACCGAGAACATGGCACGGTTGAAAGGTTCGATGGGGTCGCTCCCTGCGGCACGGTTCTCAAGTTCCGAAAGGGTCACAGGTCCGTTGCCCGGCGTCTCTTTCAGTGGTGTCTGACAGCCGCAGAAAAGCAGCAGGGCAAAGAGAAGGGATATAATTTTCACAAAGGTATATTTTTTCATTTTCCACCTGTTTTTCCGATAACATGTACGGACTAAATATAAAGCCCGATTCCCTTAAAGTCAAGTACGCCTGAAAAAAAACTGCACAAAAAGAGCTGTTGTCAACTCTCTTTGTGCAGTGCGAAAAAGCGAAAGTGAAAATCACTTCACACGGATCAACGCTTTGAAAGTGCGCTTCGATCCGGGCGCAATGGTCAGAGCCTTGTAGAAAGGCTCGCAGGTGGCGGCAAAGAGACTGGGAGTATCCCAGACCGCCACACCGCCGAATTCAGAGGCGGGGAGCAGGGTGATGACCATGCCTTTACCAGCGGAGGTCTTGAAGTCAAGGACATTTCCGCTGATGGCAATGGAGGGATTTTTCACGATGAAAATGCGGCGGATCTTCTCTTCCGCAGCGGCATCGATATCCTTTTTGTAGAAGCTGTAACCGTGGGGACGGCTGATCTTCTTGCCGCCGATCTCCATGAAACCGCCGTTGTTGTTGTCCCACGCCGTGGGCATGAAATACCAGCGGTAGCCCACTTCGTCCATGGACATCTCACTGGGGTTGTTCAGTTCAGTTTCAACAGTGATCTGCTTGAGATCTTTGCTGAAAGTGATGATGCGTCTGATTTTCAGACCGGGCAGTGCAGGATAGCTTCTGCCTGAGGTGATGTTCTCGGCGACAACACGCAGTTCGCCGTTTTTCACGCTCTGTTCCGTCACACGGAAGGGGTGAAAGGCTTGCATCCCGTGTTTGCCGGGGTTCCAGAAACAGCTCATGCCGAAGTTCTGCAGGACCTGCTCCTTACCGTCGATTTTCAGAGAGTCGATGACCAGACCTCTGGGGTTGATGACCGCAGAATTTTTCCCTGCGGTGACTGAAAGAAGATTCTTATCCTTGGGATCAACGACCTTGCAGACGAATCCCTCTTTTGAGAAGCTCATCCACTCGCCGAAATCGTTTTCGCTCATCAGCGCCCGGTCACGGGCAGCTTCGGCATCGGCGGCGGCCTTGTTCTCTTTGTTGAGGAGTGCTTTCTGCTTTTCAAGATCGGCAGCGGTGAGCTGGGCGACGGCAGAGGGGGCATCCGCAGGGGCGATCACAAAGAAGACCCAGCGCAAAGCGCCCGCATGGAGCAGGATCCCTTTGCCCAGCTCTTTACCGGTGAAAAGTTTGCCCTGAGCTTTGGTGAACTGACGGTTGTAGGGGAACTCGATGACCGAATAGCTCTGATTGGCTTTGAGTCCGGGGACACAGAGTTTGAAAACCACATCGCCCTTTTCCCAGAAGTTGCCCACAGCGGCAAGGATCTTCTGATCTTTGATGAATCCTGTCACTTGAAGGACTTCGCTCTTTTTCACATCCGCCATCATGCGGGGTGAGATATTGAGGACGGGACCGGGGAAAGGCGTTTCAGCACTTGCAGTCAGACCTTTG
This sequence comes from Victivallaceae bacterium, assembly GCA_045654705.1. GTDB lineage: Bacteria > Verrucomicrobiota > Lentisphaeria > Victivallales > Victivallaceae > UBA1784. Next base: position 8,714 of record JAZONY010000080.1, on the reverse strand, counting down.
TAAGGTTTGCCGTTGAAAACCCACTCTTCCGCAAATGCGATAAGCTGTGAGCTGCGTCCCAGTTCTCGCCAGAAACGGTGGTCGTATCCACGGGGGAAGAAGTAAAGCTGGGAAGCATGGAACCCGGCAAGGAAAGCGCTGACCTGATCCATCGCCATACCTTCGGGCTGTCCCAGTGCGGTGGTGCTGACCTGATTGCCGTGGGGCATGGCAAGGAGTTTGGCACGAGTGCGGGGGAGCTTTTTGCAGTAATCGGTGTAAGCTCTGCGGATGACCTCCCAGTAACGCAGATAAGCCGCCTTGGAGTAGACATAGGGCCGTTCACCGATGAACCACACATAGGGACCCCAGACATTGAGCCACTTGGTCTTATCGGCGTAGTTGTAGGGCGAAAATTCACCCTGGGTGGCGTTGAATTCAGGATAGTTCAAAACCTGATCGGTCCCCACTTCGGGACACATACCCACTTCGCGGCCTCCTGCCGCCATGATCTCTTTATGGAGCGTCATGATCATCTGACCATGCTGCCACCCTCTGAACTTGATCGCCGTTTCACGGTACTTTTTGCCCAGCTGCAATTCAGCGGGCCACACCTTGTCGATCTGATCGGCAGAGATTTTTGCGTATTTGGCGAACTCCTTTTTACAGGTGTTGCAGAAGCATCCCATATTGCGGAAGCTGTAAGGCTCCCAGTTGGGGGTGAAACCGTCAAGTCCTTCGATGGCTTTTTTGATATAGGGGACGACCACTTCGTTGTAGTAGGGGGTCTTGAGGTAAATGGCGGCGGGACAGGTGGCATAAACGCCGTGATTGCTCACGGGACGGCCCTGAAGATCACGGAAAATGGTATCAGCAGGCTTTTTGTCGTTGGGCACTCTGCCGATACGGTATCCGTTGGCGATCGCCCAGGGTTCGGCGGTCACATATCTGACACCTTTTTTCTTGTAAAGGAGCGTATCTTCCTGAGGGATGGAGGCGGTGATCCAGCGGGTTCCGGTCTTCTTCGCCACGAAATCGGCGAAAGCCTCACGGGCGGCGGGGAAGTTACGGAACTGGATATCGGCGGAAACAGAACTGAATCCGGGGAGGAAGATTTTTCCGGGTTTCACAGCGGGGAGCGGTTCAGCCATACGGAGCGTGAAGTTTTCTTTCTGGCTCAGAACATTGCCCTTATCAGAAACATACATGGCGCACTGCCAGGAGCTTCCTGCTTTTGCGCTGCTGCGGAGCATGACCACAGGCACATGCCAGCCGGTGAAAGAGTTGTTGCTGCGGATAATGGCAGGGATGCCGGTGGTAAAAGGAATATCCCAGAGTTTGTACGCCTGACCGTTGTATTTGACAGCTTTGGACTCCATCTTGCCGGTAAAGAATCCGTTGACACCCAGAATTTCAACCTGTGCAGGCAGTTCCAGATGCAGGGTGAGGAAACGGTTCTTGAACTGACCTTTGGGCAGGTTGTTCCGCAGACGCATTCCCATAAGTCCGGGGTCCCCGGAAGCCAGCTCAAAGACATTGTCGAGCATCTTCATGGGGGTGACTTCAATGGTCACGGGCATGGAGGGGGCGGTCTCTTTGACCAGAGAGACATTTCTGACAAAAGATCTGCCGCAGCCGTCACTGCGGAACGAGATGCTGAGAGCCTTGGTCCCGGCGGGGACAGTGAGAACAGAGGAGTAATCGCTCCAGCTGGGGTTCTGGGGGTACTGGATCAGCTGATAGGAACGGGTATTCTTCCCCTTTTCGACCTCAGAATAGTAGTAGACAAGGATCCCCTGCAGAGAGCCGCTGCTCCCGATTTTCTGACTGCGGTAGGAAAAGCTCAGCTTGTAGCGTCCCCCCTGCGCATCAGGCAGGGCGACCCGCTGTTCTGCGGCGATGTAGAAACTTCTCGCCTGAGCGCCCATGAGGGCTTCAAGTTCAAGGGGACGGTTGAGGTCAAGAGCCTTTTTACCGTCCACCACAGAGATACGGCTTTCGCTGATCTTGCACGCCTGAGCCCAGAACTTTTTACGGTTGTCGTCGCCGAACATCCAGCGGCCTTTGCACCAGCCGTTGAGTTTGTTTCTTGCCGGGACGAAATCCTGAGAAAAGTCCCCGTTTTTGATAAGGTTCTTCCCTGCGGGAGCCGCTTTCACGGCGAAACGCTCTGCGGAAATCTTTTCCATGGGGAACGAGACACCGCCCCGGTGAAAACTTCTGTCACCGGCAGAGAGGAAAGAGCTGAAAGCAAGGCAACAGGCTGCAGCTGTCAGAAAATATTTCATCTTTGTCTCACCTTTTGTTCAATTATTTGTTTTCCATAAGCAGCAATGCGTCTTTCCCCGTCATGCCGGGGACAACACCGCAAAGCGCCGCTTCAGGACTGCACTCTGCCACAGGAGCCGCCAGCACCTCTTCAATGGTGCTGACACCCCGGACGATGGCAAAGCGATCCTTCATCTTTTCAGCCGCCGCCATGGAAAAATAGCCGCAGCCCAGATTGGCTTTCGCCCCCTGCACCAGCAGTATGATACTGTTGGCAGTGGGGAGAGCTGCTGTTTTGAACTCAATACCGTCGATGATCATAATTCGACCTTGACCTTTTCGCGCATTGCCATAACTTTGTCGAGGGCTTCCTGAACGTTCTTGCCCCGGGCGAGGCAGACACCCAGACGGCGGTGGCCGCAGAGTTCACCCTTGCCGAAAAGACGGATATCGGTCAGAGGCTCCATAAGGGCGGCAGTGATGTCAAAGGAAACAGAGTTGGAGTTGCCGTCCACCACGATGGCCTTGGAGGCGGCGGGACCGTAGAAGTCGATCTCGGGAATGGGCAGACCCAGCACCGCACGGGCGTGAAGATCGAATTCAGAAAGATTCTGGGAGATCATAGTCACCATACCCGTATCATGGGGACGGGGGCTGACTTCGCTGAAGATCGCCTTGTCGCCTTTGACAAAGATCTCAACGCCGAAAATACCCTGACCGCCCAGAGCGTTGGTGATAGCTCCTGCGATGCGGCGGGCCTCCTCTTTGGCTTTGGCGCTCATGGCCTGGGGCTGCCAGGACTCCTGATAGTCGCCGTTGACCTGATGATGACCGATAGGTTCAAGGAAAATGGTTCCGCTGACACTGCTGCGGACGGTCAGCTGGGTGATCTCGTAGTCAAAGTCCACGAAACCCTCAACGATGACACGGCCGGCACCGGCACGGCCGCCCTCCTGAGAGATGCGCCATGCTTCGTCGATATCGGCTTCGCACTTGACGGTACTCTGACCGTGGCCGGAAGAACTCATAATGGGTTTGACCACGCAGGGGATACCGATATTTTTCACCGCCTGAACATACTCTTCATAGGTTCCTGCGAACTCATAGGTGGAGGTGGGCAGACCCAGTTTTTCAGCGGCGAGGCGGCGGATGCCTTCACGGTTCATGGTGAGCCATGCGGCGGTGGCGGTGGGGATGACTTTGTAGCCCTCTTTTTCCAGTTCGACCAGAGTGGGGGTGGCGATGGCTTCCACTTCGGGAACGATGTAGTCGGGTTTTTCCAGTTCGATGACACGGCGCAGTTCGGCACCGTCGAGCATATTGATGGTATGACTGCGGTGGGCGACCTGCATACCGGGAGCGTTGGGATAACGGTCAACGGCGATGGTTTCCACGCCGAGTCTCTGCATGGCGATAACGACTTCGCGTCCCAACTCACCTGCACCGCAGAAGAGGACTTTTGTAGACTTGGCAGTCAAAGCTGTTCCGATCATAATTGAATTCCTTTCTATAAACAGAAGATGTTTTTTTCTTTATATTGGAGGTTATTTCAGAATTTGAAACCGCCTCATTATTCAACGATACACCAGCAGGAAATACCTGCGGGCAGCACTTTTCCGGTGGATTCGGGGATGGTCATTTCCTCCCCCTCGATGCGGCAGCTGCCGCCGAAAATGTCACGGACCATCCGTGAAAAGACTTCGAGGGAAAATCCGGGTGAGTGGCAGCTCAGCACCAGATTGAAGCGCCGTTCCGGGTCTCTGAGTTCCCGGCAGCACTCCAGCAGATGAGGCAGATCGGTCTCGATCTTCCACACCTGTCCGGAGCTTCCCCTGCCGAAACTGGGGGGATCAAGGGCGATGAGATCGTAACGGCTTCCCCGGCGTACTTCACGGTTGACGAACTTTTTCACATCGTCGGTGATCCAGCGGATGCAGTTGGGGACCTGCGGATTGAGGAGCATATTTTCCTGTCCCCATTCATTCATGCCCCGTGCGGCATCCAGATGACACACCTTTGCGCCCCCTGCCGCCATAGCCATTGAACCGATGCCGGAGTAGCCGAAAAGGTTGAGTCCGTTCTTGAAATTGCCGGTACGGAACCGTTCCCAGTTCCGGTACTGTTCGGCAAAAAAGCCCAGATGTCCGAAGTTGGTGGGCTTCATCTTAAGGATGAATCCGGCATATTCCACGTTCCACGACTCCGGGAGTTTCTTTCTGAAATCCCATTTGCCGCCCCCTGAGTTATCCCGGGTAAAGACCGCATCCGCCGCCTGCCACTCACTTTCATCAAGGGTGGGACGCCAGAAGGCGTTGAGGGCAGGTCTCACCAGCCGGAAGGGACCGACCTGTTCCAATTTTTTCAGATTGCCGCTGTCCAGGAGCCGGTAGGGCAGCACATTTGTATTTTTCTCTTTGGCACACATATTTCTTTCACTCCCCGTCCCGGTAGATGATCTCACCGCCCCGGACGGTCATAAGCACACGGTTGGTTTCCATTTCAAAAATAGCAAGGTCGGCACGGCGGCAGGGCAGAAGCACGCCCCGGTCGTCGAATCCGAAAAATCTTGCGGGGTTGGCAGTCACGCTCTGGGCGGCATCGTTTTCAGAAAGATGACCGCAGCTCATAAGACTGTGCCACCCGGTGTCAAGCATGGAGGAACTTCCGGCGAGGACACCCTTTTCCGTCTGTGAAAAACCGTCCCGCACCTTGATCTCGGCAGGACCGATGGTGTAGGTCCCGTTGGGCATCCCCGAAGCCATGGTCCCGTCGCTGATACCGATGAGACGGTCCACCCGCTTGCAGCGGCAGACCAGATCCACGATACGGGGGTGGATGTGGATGCCGTCAATAATGAGTTCCACCGTGACCCGCCTGTCGGTGAGGGCGATACCGATGAGACCGATATCCCGCTGGTGCAGGGGGGACATGCCGTTGAAAAGGTGGGTACAGCAGCGGGCGCCCGCATCCACGGCGCGGAGCGTTGAAAATTCATCGGCGCAGCTGTGTCCCATGGAGGGCATCACCTGATTTTCGCAGAGGAGTTCGATGAGTTTGTCCGCATTTTCAAGTTCGGGCGCAAAGGTCATGATCCGGATCAACCCCTGCCCTGCGCTGATGAGTTCACGGGCGAATCCCAGATCGATCTTTGAAAGGTACATGGCAGGCTGGGCGCCGCATTTATCGGGATTGAGAAAGGGTCCTTCCACGTTGATACCGATCGCCTCGGCGCCCTGTTGGGGGCGTTTCATTTCAGAAGCGAGAAAGGCGAGGTTATCCAGCATCCTCTGCCGTTCATCCGCCACTACGGTCGGAAAAAATCCGGTAACGCCCCGGCTGCCCAGGATTTTGCACATGGACTCAAAAGGATTGATGGACTCCGCCGCCCGTGAGCAGTCGAATCCCCCCGCTCCGTGAATATGGGTGTCGATGAAACCGGGGGTGATATAGGCTTTGGGAAAGTCGAAAACCTCGATTTTTTCCTCACGGCGGAATCCGGAAATACCTCCCACAGCAAGAATGGAGTCATTTTCGGTCAAGAGTGCGCCGTTGGCGATGCTCTGCTCAGGCGTAATGAGCTTTTTGGCGCAAAACATCCGTCTGACACGGGCCATGATCAATTTTTCCCTTTGTTATCAGCTTCAGGCAGAAAGAGGTGGCGGTATCTGACAAAGTAGCCCGCTCCGGAAAGAACCGTCACAAGGACGATGCTCCACAAATAGGCAAGCCAGATATACCAGAGCCGCACGCCGTACCATTTGGCATCGTGGAGATAAGCCACACCCCCATCCATCACCCAGGCAAAGCCCGCAATGGCAAGCATCGCCATCTGGAGCGCAGTCTTGAGCTTGCCCCAGCGGTCGGCGGAAATGACCACCTGTTTTTTAGCGGCAAGGGTACGCAGTCCTGTGACCATGAACTCACGGCAGAGGACCAGCACCGCAATAAAGGCGGGCATGAGTTTGAATTCGATGGCCATAAGCATGGTCCCTGTGACAAAAATCTTGTCGGCAAGGGGGTCCATAAGGGCGCCGAAGTCGCTGACGATGTTGAATTTCCGTGCCAGATAGCCATCCAGCAGATCGGTAAGCCCCGCAAGGATCACCAGAATATAGGCGCACCAGCGGATTTGATACATCAACTCCTGACTCCTGTCAAAGTAGGCAGGTTCAGCCAGAGTCGCCATGACCACAAAGACCAGCACCAGAAAGATGCGGCTGACGGTCAGGATATTGGGCAGATTTTTCATTTCAAGCAAACCTCACAATCTGAAATTAACCCAGTGTTTCAGCTTCAAGATCACCGCCTTTGAGCGCAGCAGTGATACGGACTTTGATCCTGTCGCCCGGGGCAAAACGCACTTTTTTGGGCAACCGGCAATAGACATACTGGTCGATATCGGGGGCATCGGAATCCCGTCTGCCCAGCGCGTAATCGCCATCGAAATCATCGACCATGATCTCGACGGTCTCCCCGATGAGAGCCTTGTTGGCAGCGGCAATGCGCAGATGCTGGCGGCGCATGATATCTTTGGCGCGCTTGTCGGCGACTTCGGGCGGAACCTGATCCGCCATATCAAAGGCGGGGGTGCCTGGTTCGGGAGAAAAGGCAAAAACGCCCAATCTTTCAAAGCGTGCTTCAGCGGCGAACTGCAAAAGCTCCTGAAAATCCTCTTCGGTTTCCCCGGGGAATCCTGTAATAAAGGTGGTCCGCAGCGTCAATCCGGGAATATTTTTGCGGAGCTTTTGAACAAGTTCCCTGATATAACAGGAACCGGTGTGCCGGTTCATCCTTTCAAGCATATTGTCGCTGATATGCTGCAAGGGCAGATCAAGAGCGGGGATGAACTTTTTGGCACTTCCCAGAAAAGCGATGAGTTCGTCGGTGTAGTGGACGGGATGGGTGTAAAGAATACGGTAGCGGAACGCCCCGGGAAGTGCTTCGAGGGCCTGGAGCAGCTGGACGAAAGTTTCGCCGTTTTCGCCGAAAGCGGTGGTATCCTGAGCGATCAGCACCAGTTCTTTCACCCCGACGGAGACCAGCTGTTCCGCTTCAGCAACACAGGAAGCGATAGTGCGGGAGCATTTATCCCCCCGCAGACGGGGGATGAGACAGTAAGCGCAGCGGTTGTCGCATCCGTCGGCGATCCTGAGATACGCCACATGGGGCAGAGTCAGCTGCAGCCGCAAAGGGAATCCCCCCGGACACCGGGGAATAGGAACGATCTTGTCAAGCTCACGGTTTCCCGCCCAGAGATCGACTTCGGGGAACGCCGCCTTGAACTCGCCGATCTGAGGATGATTGACCAGACAGCCCGCCACGATGAGTTTGCCATGGGGATGTTCAGCTTTCCATGCGGCACCCTCTTCGATGGCCTCCTGCGCCTCATTGCGTGCGCTGGCAAGAAAAGCACAGGTATTGATAAGGTAAACAGAAGCCTCATCCGGATCAAAAGTCAGGCGGGCGCCACCGTTGATAAATGCGCCTGTCACCATCTCAGTATCAACAAGATTTTTCGGACACCCCAGAGAGACCGCATAGAGCAGTCCGGCAGGTTTTCCGCTGTGTTTTTTTGCCGTCATTCAACATTCTCCCGAAAAAAAGTATAGTTACACCCTTAAATATATACTGTAAACAAGAGTTTTGCAAATGAATAAAGTACAATTTTTCTGAATAAACTCTTGATTTTTCCTGTCACACCACTATATATGAATATTGCACAAGGCATCCACGCCTTGCCAAAAGCTGCCCAAAGAGGAGAAGGAGCAAAACTTATGAAAAAAGTTCTCATCATCATCACCTCCCATGACCGCATGGGATACTCCGCCGAACAGACGGGACTCAATCTTGAAGAATTCGCCTGCTGCTACCACCGTTTCCGTGAGTGCGGCATCGGCGTTACCGCCGCCTCCCCCGCAGGGGGCGAAGTTCCCATAGATCCCCGGAGCGTCAAGCACAGAACTCTCGGCATCGACGGCAAACGGTTCATCGCCGGGAACGACACCATTCTCGACAACACCGAAAAGATCGCCGACGTGGACCCCGACGATTTCGACGCCCTCTACTACCCCGGCGGACACGGTTCCGTCTGGGATCTTGCCACCGATCACCGGAACGCCCGTATCGCTTCAGCTTTCTTTGAACGCAGCAAGCCCGTCGGAGCGGTCTGCCACGGCATTTCCGCATTGCTCAAAGCCCGGAAAAGCGACGGATATCCTGTTATTTTTGAAAGAAAAGTCACCGCCATTTCCAACGAAGAGGAACGGGAGACCGGCTTTGACGGACTGCTCCCCTTTCTGCTGGAAGACCGTCTTCAGGAGCTGGGGGCATTTTTCAGTGCCGGAAGCTCATGGAGACCCTATGTGGTCATCGACGGGAACCTCATCACCGGGCAGAATCCCCGCTCCGCCGGAGCCGTCGCCGAAAATCTCATCCGCGAGCTCCGGCGCAACAGCGGCAAAGTCCCC
>JAZONY010000079.1:0-12756 GCA_045654705.1 Victivallaceae bacterium | reverse complement strand
TTGTTTCAGCTAGCGGGCGCCTTGTCCACTGGTCAATACAAGTGGGCTGTGTCAAAACAACGAAAACGCCCGCAGACTGACAACCGGCTCGAAGGTATAAAAAGCCCCCCGGGCGTTGAACACGGGGGAACGGTTGTTCCGGTCTGTGAACCAGACATTATCGGTAACTGATGTTTTGCGACCGCCCCTTTTTCTCTTTATTGTTGCGGGCAAAGGGAAATCATTTGCTCAGTTCGCCTGAGCCGGTGTTGACTTTTCTGCCTTTTTCCCAATCAGGGGCTTTGCCTTTGACCTGGCGTGAAAGCCATTCAAAAGCGGAAGCGGGGAAGATGTTGTGTCCGCCCTCAAAAAGGGTGATACGGGCAGTCGCCGACTGGCGGCGGAGCAGGACAGGATGAGCTTCATCAAAGGCAGGATCCGCATCTTTGTATTCAAATCCGGGGAAGATCTTTTCCTCTTTCACCATAAACTCGATCTCTTCCGCAGTAAAACGCTCTTTTTCGTCGGCAAGGATGTTGAAGGCGTTGAGCGCCTGACTGATGGGGACACTTCCCGTGTGTCCGTCGTGGATCCCCGTGCTGATGTCCACGGTCAACCCCGCCGCCCGGGCGTTGGTAAGCCAGGTGAGGGGGGAGCGGAGTTTGCACTGGAAGGCGGCTTCCGCTGAAAGTGCCGGATCGCCGCCGCAGGATTTTTCGATATGTTCAGCGTAATGTTTGTGGGGCGTCTCTTTGCACTGGGCGTGCCAGGCGGCGACATCCGAAATGGGACACCAGCTTGAAACGGCGGTCCAGAGATCGGGGCGTCTCCCCGCAAGGAGCAGAGAACAGTGTCCGCCCCCGGAACCGCCGGTGAGATAGATACGGTCGGGGTCCACATCGCAGACCGACTTCATATAGCGGACCGCATCTTCAAGATCTGAAACGACCGCATCAGAGCCGCATCCCTCAACATTCCAGTTGGGACCGCGGAATTCGGGATAGATGAAGTGCCAGTCCCACTCTTCGGCGGCGGCGCGGTAGGCTTCGCTGCAGTGGTTGTGGTCATAGCTCCAGGTGTGGAGCGCCACCACCAGGGGACGGGGACCGGGTTTCGTGGAACGCCTGAAAAGGGCAAACTGCATGGTGTTGTCAAATTTACAGGGATAAGTGATTTCTGTTAAAGCCATGGTAAACTCCTTGAGTTTTGAAGTGATGTTGAGAAAAAACGTGTTCAGCGGCGTTTTATGCAGGAGAGTTCCCAGAGTCCTGCCCCCCAGAATGCCGGAGCTGCGGCCGTGTAGAGATCGAACCACTCCGCCTGAAACATTCTGTATAACAGCATCAACCCGAAAGCCGCAGCTGTAAATGCTGTGAGTCTGTCAATGAGGGTTTTCCGCCGGAAACTCCGCAGCGCAATGGCGGAGACGGTCAGGATGATGAAAAGGAGAGCCGCTGCATCGCCGTTGCGGGGAATGAGCCGGATTGCCAAAGCTCCTGCCGGAAGAAGCCAGACCACGGGGCGGAGCCAAGGGACGGTTCTGGTATGAAGATATGCCGCCGCCGCCAGTGCCGCCGCAGGAAAAAGCGCTCCGCAGAGTCTGAGGGCAAAGGCAGGTTTCAAAAGTATGATTACCCCCGCAGAAAATGCAAGCAGCGCACGCAGGGAAATGCGGAAGCTGTTTTCATTTTCCATCCAGCGGGCGAATTTGCCGATGGCACTCTGAAGCTGTGGGGAAATTTTCATGGAACCTTCGGAACAGGACAAATAAAAAGGACTGATGTTATCACCAGTCCTTCATAGGCAGATTACTTTTTCTTGCTGATCAAAGCCTTGACACGTTCACGGCAACGTTCGAGATAAGCTTTGCGACGACGGCGTTTCTGCACTTTGTTGATCTGCTGACCCATGGTAAATAACTCCTTGAAATTTTGTTTTCTATAACAAGTTCTTCCCTTAATATAGCATATAAAAACCTAAAAAGCAAGTGATTTTCTCTTGTAAAACCGTATTAAAAAGAAAAAATACTGTTTTTTTCATCCTGCAACTTTCCCGGAAAAGCTCCGTGACGGGAAAATAATCAAATTTTTTCTTGAAAAGAAAGCAATTGGGGTTATATTATTCTTAAATCATTTTCATGGAGCAGAACTGATGAATAATAACAATCCTTTTGAATCTCTCAAAGCCGCATGGCTTCCTCTTGCCGGTGTTGTTTCCGAGATCCGTGACGAAGACAGCGCACGCCGTCTGATGTGGCGCGCGGCAGCCCGGGATACCTTTACCGCTGATGATGAACTCGGCGTTTTTACTTTAAGAATTGAAAATCTTCCCGGCAGGATCAAGTTCCGGACTTCTGTTGTCTGGAAGAAAAATATACCGGAACATCTTGTTTTTACGCCGGTCACTTTTCCTGCTTTCGGCATTGGTCACGCCTTTTTCTGCGGAGAACGCATGGGACGGGCGCAGGTGGCAGCGTTCCCTGTGAAAGAGAGCAAAACATTTCAGGGCCGTCACTATTCTGCTTTGACATCAAACAAAGAAACTGTGGTGATGACCACCCCGCTCAATCAGAAATATGACAACTTTTTCCGCGCTCAGGGCGTTGGCGGACTGCTGCTCAAATGGCGCTGCGACTTTGAGTTCCACCATAACGACCTGCCTCAGGAAACTGAATTTGATACCGTAACCATCGCTTACGGCGACGGATTTGAGATCCTTGAAAATTACGGCGATGAAAGCTGCGAAGTCAAACGGGATTTTTCTCAGAAACCTGAATGCGGCTGGAACTCATGGGATTATTACCGCTGGACCGTTACCGAAGAAGAGGTCCTGAAAAATGCTGAGTTCATCGCCTCTGATCCCGTGTTGAAACAGCATGTCAAACGGATCATCGTCGATGACGGATGGCAGTATTGCTACGGCGAATGGGAGCCCAATTCCCTCTTCCCGGGCGGTATGAAGTTTCTTGCCGATGAACTGCACAAGATGGGGTTCAAAGCCGGTCTCTGGCTGGCGCCCGCTATTGTGGAGCCGCACTGCCGCATTGCCCAGTGGGATCCCGGTATGCTTGCTATGTCTGAGGGGGGACAGCCCTGTCTCGCCTATCGCTGTATGGAACGCTACGGCTTTGTGCTTGACCCCACCGTGCCCGCCGTTCAGAAACATCTGGAACAGCTTTTTGACCGCTATGCGGGCATGGGCTATGAATATTTCAAACTGGACTTCCTCGGTGCCACCATGGATGCCAGGCGTTTCCATGACCGCTCCGTGCCCCGCTGTCAGGTGTTGAGAAAGCTCATGGCAGCTGTCTGCAAAGGTGTGGCGGGGCGTTCTGAGATCCTGGGATGCAACTACCATTTCTACAACGGCAACAGTTTTGTGAATTCCGTCCGTGTGGGCGGTGACATCCACTCTCATTGGCAGAGTGTCAAAACCAATACGGTTTCCGTGGCGGGCATGTTCTGGGCAAACAAGAAACTGTGGATCAACGATCCGGACTTCTCTCTCTGCCGCGGTCTGGAAAGCTCTGACGATCCGGATATCCAGCGTCTGAAAGCACTTTATGTTTACTGCAAACCCGGGGATCAGTTCAACTCCGTCCTTGACTACAATCTTGCCTCGACCGGTCTTGAGGAGCAGAAAGTGCTGCTTTCTCTTGATATCATGGCAGGGGGCGCCATCAATCTTTCGGATAAAATGCCCCTTCTCAACGAAGATGGTGTCGATCTCGCCCGCCGGGTCGTTGCGGCTGAATCCGGCTTCGGAGGCAGACCTCTTGATTTCTTTGAAAGAGAACTGCCCGTGTATTGGCATCAGAATCTGAAAAAAGGCGGAAGATTCCTTGTGATCAACTGGGAGGATACGCCGCAGGAAATCAATGTCGATTGGAGCATCGCCGGAAATCCCGCAGAAGCAAAGGATTTCTGGAACGGTAAAATCGAAAAATGCAGCAGCAAAGTGATGCTTGCTCCTCACAGCTGCAAACTCTGGGAGTATTGAAGATGAGTAAGTTGCTCGTTTGCGGAAGTGCCGCCGCCGAAGCGGTTCCCGGACTTTTCTGTACCTGTCCCCTCTGCCTCAAAGCCCTTGAAGAGGGTGGCAAAGACCGCCGGAGCCGTACAGCTTATCAGCTGGGGGAAGAGATCCGTATCGATTGCGGTCCCGACCTTTTTTATCACATGGTGAGCTATAAACTCCGTTATGACCGGCTCCGTGAGCTGATCATCACCCATAATCACAGGGATCATTTCTACCCTGATGATCTGGACAACCGCAGAAAAGGGATGTCAAGACTCCCCGAAAATTCTTCATTGCGGGTCATCGGTTCCCCCTCTCTTGTGGATGAACTCAAAACAAAACTTGATCCCGCAAGATGCGCCCTGGAACTCTGCGCTGTGGAACACGGTTCAAAAGTGATGCTCCACGGCGGTGTGGAACTGACCGCATGTGCCGCCGACCACGGGGCACCGGAGTCTCTCTTTTACGCTTTCAGGAGCGGTGACTTTTCACTTCTCATCGCCAATGACACCGGCTGGTTCCCCGATAAAACCTGGGATCTGCTGAAAGGATTTTCTTTTGATGCCGTTCTCCTTGACTGCTGCTACATGCACCGGGATCAGCGGCGCAGTCATCTGGGGGGCGAAAGTTTCATCGCCTGTCTGGAAGAGTTGCGCAAACAGGGCTCTCTCAAAGCCGGAGCCCGCCTTGTTGCCAATCACTTTTCCCACAATCCCGGCCTCTCTCACCATGAGCTTTGCGCATGGTTCAATCCCAAAGGGATCGAAGTCGGATACGACGGAATGGAAATTGAACTTTGAAATTAACTCCTGATGAGTTGAAATTTTGCAGTTTCAGAGTTATATTATATCTGAGGTAATGTTGAAAGTCCTCATTTGTTTTGAAAAATTTAAGGAAGGTTGACCGCCATGAAGCGTTTTGAAGAACTTTTTGTCGAGCTGAAAGCCAAAGCTGCCGCCAATGATCCTGAGTCCGGAACCGTCAAGGAACTTGCCAAAGGAACCCATTTTATCGGCAAAAAGATCATTGAAGAAGCTGGTGAAGTCTGGATCGCTTCTGAGTATGAATCCAAAGAGCGTATCGCCGAAGAGATCTCTCAGCTTATCTATCATCTGCAGGTGATGATGATCGAAAAAGAAATCGAACTGGATGATATCTACCGGTATCTCTGAAAATAAAGGTTTTTTTCCATGCTTAAAGTTGCTGTTCCCAACAAGGGGTCCCTTTCTGAAGGGGCTGTGAAACTTTTGACTGAATCAGGATTCCGCTGCCAGCGCTCCGGCAGAGAGCTGGTGGTGGTCGATCATGCCAACGATATGGAGTTCCTCTTTCTGCGTCCCCGTGACGTGGCGATCTATGTCGGCAACGGTATCATCGATTTGGGTATCACCGGAAGAGATCTTGCCGCAGACAGCGGTGCCGAGGTTTTTGAACTGATGCCCCTGAATTTCGGCCGTTCCCGTTTCTGCTTTGCCGCTCCCAAAGAACTCAATCTCACTTCCGTCAAAGAGCTGGATAAAAAACGTATTGCCTGTTCCTATCCCCAGCTTCTCAAGTCCAAACTCGCTGAGCTGGGTCTTGACTGTCCTGTGGTGAGACTTGACGGTGCGGTGGAGCTTTCAGTGAAACTGGGTATCGCCGATGCCGTGGCTGATGTGGTGGAGTCCGGCTCCACCCTTAAGGAGGCGGGACTTGCCATTCTGGGCGAACCTCTGCTCCAGAGCGAAGCTGTGCTGATCGCCCGTGAAAGCGCCTGTGCCGATTTGCCCGGCGCCCGCAAGCTCATGAGCCGTATCAAAGGTGTTATCGTTGCCTCATCCTATGTGATGGTCGAATATGACATCCGCCGCGACTCTCTTGAAAATGCCTGCCGCATCACTCCCGGTATCGAAGCCCCCACCATCGCCCCCCTTTCCAATCCTGACTGGGTGGCTGTCAAGGCGATGATCCGGAAAAACGATGTGAACGCCATTATGGATGAACTTTACGAAATCGGTGCCAGAGGTATCTTTATCACCGAAATCCGTGCCTGCCGCATGTAATCAGGAGGTCCTCCTATGAACAACGCGATTTTGGAACGTGCCAGAGAGGTCTTTGATATCGAGATCGAAGGATTGACAGCGTTGCGCAACCAACTGGATGACAACTTTGTCAAACTGGTGGAACTGTGTTCAAAGACCATCGATGCAGGCGGCAAGCTGATCATTACGGGCGTTGGCAAATCCGGACATATCGGCAGAAAGATCGCCGCCACCTTGTCAAGTGTCGGAACCCCTTCCGTTTTTATGCACCCTGTTGAGGCACGGCACGGAGACCTGGGACTTATTCAGGAAAACGACCTGATGCTTGCCATCAGCTACAGCGGTGAGACTGAAGAATTGCTGGTCGTTCTGCCCCCTGCCAAACGGCTGGGTGTCCAGATCGTCGGCATCACCTCAAGTGCGAAGTCCACACTGGGCGGCATTTGCGAGTTTGTCTACGAGATGCCCGTTCCCCGTGAGGCGTGTCCCTTCAATCTTGCGCCCACCACCACCACCACGGCTCTTCTTGCCCTGGGGGATGCCCTGGCTCTGGTGCTGCTTGAACAGCGGGGATTCTCCAAGTCCGACTACGGACGCCGCCACCCCGGAGGCGCCATCGGCCGCATGGTGACCATGACCGCAGGGGATATCATGCGGGATGTTGACCACATCGCTGTTGTTTCCCCCGAAAGGACGGTCCGTGAGACCATTTATGCCATGAGCCATGCCCGTTGCGGTTCAGCCGTTATCACCGGGGCAAAAGGTGAACTTCTGGGCATTTTTACCGATGGCGATTTCAGACGGGGCGCAGAAAAAGATCCCGATATCCTGAAAAAGATCATCGGTGATGTGATGACACCCATGCCTGTCGCCGTGCAGAAAGATGTTCTGGTGGCAGGAGTCCTGAAAATATTGGAAAAACGACGTATTGACGATATCGTTGTGGTGGACTCCGACAACATCGTGCAGGGATGTATCGATGTGCAGGATCTCCCCGCACTCAAGATCATGTGATGACTCAGGGGAACTTTATGGTAAAGACGTTCAAAAAAGCGATACTTCTGCTGTTGGCGGCAACGGGGGCTTTCATGCTCCGTGCTGATGATGCCGAAGCCGTCAAGGTTTATGGTGAAGGCTTGAAACTTTTTAATGCCAAAGAATATTATGAGGCGTTGAAAAAATTCAAAGACTCCGGGCTTCTGGCAAAGTCCAATACCATCCGTGCCAACTCTCTGCGCGCCCAGATCGGGGCGGCAAAGATGGCGGGACTCCCCTGGCAGGAGTTTGAACTTATTGAGGAGCTTCTTTCCCGGTTCCCCGAATACGCCGATGTGACGGCATCGGTCAAGCGCGAATATGAGCTTGGGGATATCTTCTTCAAGGGCAAAAGGGAACCCGCCTTTTATGCCATGAGAAAACTCACCTGGCTCACCGGTCCCGATAAGACCGAAGAGATCTATACCAGAGCCCTCAAACGCGCCCCTTATGCCGATGAAGCTCCCACTGCCCATTTGCGTCTTGCCTTCGTTTATGACAGAAAGGGCGAGGTCCTCAAATCTCTGGAACAGCTCCGTATCGTTGAACAGAAATTCCCCAACTCAAAATCCTACAAATTGGCTCTTCTCGCTCTGGGCTACGGCTGCTATGAGATGGCGATACGGGGCGACGGCGATGGCAGATATGCCAGAGAATGTGCCGAAATGAGCAGCAAATTCCTGAAACTTTATCCTGAAGATGTTTCCGCCCCCATGGTGAAACGCAATCTGCAGCGCATCCGTGATGCTCAGGCAAAGCGGCTCCATGAGATGGCTGAGTTTTACCGCCGTCAGGGCAGAACCGAGGCGGCGGCGCGTTATCTCGCCCGTGTGGTGAGAGAGTTCCCCGAAAGCGGGACTGCTCCTGAATCTGAAAAACAGCTCGCCGCTCTTGACAGAAGTTTCACCCCCGGCGACTTCCCCCCCGAAGTTCCCCGCTATGCACGCTACAAGGTGGCTGAACTCCCCGTTGAGGCTGAAAGAGTCCTTCTTTTCCCCGGTGAGAACGGCAGTCACAATCTTTTGCCTGTTCCCGATCTGAAAGAGTATTTCGGCAAGGAGGTCAAGGAAAAATGAAATCTTTCTTCTGTTTATCGGCGCTTTTGCTTGCTCTTTTCGTGAGCGGATGCGGGTATCGTATCGGACTTGCCGGACATCCCCAGATCAGCTCCATGGCTGTCGCTCCCGTGACCAACGAAACATTGCTTTTCAATGCGGCAGGAACCCTGCGGGCTCTGCTTTGTGAAAGAGTCATGACCGACGGGACCTATAAACTTAAAAGTGAAGCTGCCGCCGATTGCATTCTCCATGCCCGTGTGGTCAATGCCGAGTTCAGCGAGATCTCATGGAGTTCCGATGATGACGACGACGATAATGACAGAAAATTTTTCCCTGAGTATTACAGGGTCAAGGTCAAGGTCGAATACTCTGTCATCCTCCCCGGCCGGGTCAAGCCCCTTATCGGTCCTGCCACTGTTCAGGGAAGTGCCATGTTCGACCATGCCATCGATCTGGAAAACGCCCGCCGCAACGGTGTGAAACAGGCGCTCTGGGATGCCTCCAAACAAATTATTGACTCCTGCGCTGAAGCGTGGTAAGGCGTTATGCTTATCTCATACGTCAAAAGAGGACAGCTTTTCTTTCTGGCGACCTTTGCCGCCATGATCGTCAGCGGAACAGTGCTGCTGGCTCTCCCCTTTTGGACGCCTCAGGAAAATTATCCCTTCATCAACTCCGTCTTTATGGCGGTAAGTTCTGTCTGCGTGACCGGACTTGCCACCAATGATATCTGCGAATTTTCCTTTATCGGTCAGGTCATTATCCTTGCTCTCGTCCAGCTGGGGGCTATCGGGATCATGACTTTGAGTGCATCGATCCTGCTGGCTCTGGGGCGGGGACTTTCTTTCGGCAATACCCTGATGATTTCCAGCTTGAACGACAATTTTTCCCTCAAAAGGACTGAGAGTCTCACACGGACCGTTCTCCGCTACACCTTGAGCTGCGAACTTGCAGGCGCATTGCTGATCTATATCGGACTTATGTTCAACGATCCCGGCTGCAACGGCTTCGGAGTCAGTGAGCTGCTCAAACCCGAACGCTATCTCATCAACGCCTGGCACGCCCTCTTTCTCGGTGTCAGCGGCTTCTGCAACGCCGGATTTTCCCCCATCCCCGGCAGTTTGAGCAAAACCAACGAACTGGTCCAGACAACGGTTGCCATGCTGGTCATTCTGGGGGGATTGGGTGTCTATGTGATCTACGACCTGCTTGAATGGTTCCACGACAGACGCAAAAATTTGCGTCTGCACTCTAAAGTCGTTCTCTGCACAAGCGGAGTTCTGCTGGCTCTGGGGACTTTGCTGATTCTGCTCATCAGTATCGACAACGGAAAGCCCCTTTCCTTGTTCAACGCATTCTGCATATCGGCATTTTCCAGGACCGCAGGATTTTCCTGCCTTGAGGGAACCGCCTTTTTTACCCCCGGCGTGGCGCTGGTGTGCATCGTGCTGATGCTTCTGGGCGGCGCCCCCGGATCCACGGCAGGGGGGATGAAAGTGACCACTGCCGCCGTGGCATTTGCCGCAATCCGCAACACGCTGCAGGGCAATCAGGAGGTACTGATCTTCAAGCGCTCTGTTGAAATGGAAATCGTTTTGCGTGCCTTTACCATGATGGTCATTTTTCTGCTGCTCTTTTTTGCGGGAGGGACGATGCTTCACATGATCAACCCTGCCGACATACCCTTGCTGGACTCCATGTTTGAAGCGGCCTCCGCCATTACCACCACGGGATACTCCATGGGCGTAACAGGTAAATTGAGCGCAGGAGGAAAACTTTTTGTCATTCTTTTGATGATCATCGGTCGGCTCGGACCTTTTTCTGTGCTGCTTTTCCTGCTGAGCAGAGAGAAGCCGGGACAGCTCAAATATCCCAACGAACGGGTCATTATCGGTTAAAAGAAAGAAGGAGTTTTTATGGGAAACAGTTATGCCATATTGGGACTTGGTTCATTCGGCACCAAGCTGGCTCAATCTTTGAGCGATCTCGGCAACACCGTTCTTGTTTGCGATATCGACAGGGCCCGTGTGGATGAGATGCGGGACAAAGTCGCCGAAGCCGTGATTGCCGATGCCAGTAATCCCGATGCCGTCAAAGAGCTGGGGGTGAGCAAGTTCGATGTGATAATCCTCGGTATGAGTTCTCACTTTGAAAATCAGGTCCTCGCTTTGACCCATTTGAAGCAGGAAGGTGCTAAAAAAATCATCGCCAAAGCCACGACCAATGTTCAGGAAAAGATCCTCTACCGTCTGGGTGCCGATGAGGTGATCCAGCCGGAACAGGATGTGGCTGAACGCCTCAGCCGCCGTCTGACCTGGCACAATATCAAAGATATTCTTGAGTTCAAAGGTGCCGCCATCGCCGAGGTGATCGTTCCCCAGCGGCTTTCGGGGAAGACATTGCTGGAGCTGGATTTGCGCAACCGTTATAATGTTACCGTGCTGCTGCTGCGTAAAAGCGGCAGTTCTGAAAATTTTCCTACCGGTCCCGGAACCATGCTGGACCGTGGAGATCAGCTGACCGTTTTCGGCAGCCGTCAGGCAATAATCGACTTATTCAAGGAGGAATAAATTATGAGCAGTTGTATTTTTTGCAAGATCATCAATGGTGAGATCCCTTCGACCAAGATCTATGAAGATGAATTGGTCTATGCCTTTCTGGACATTTCACCCATCAATTTCGGTCACACGCTGGTGATCCCCAAGGAACACCACGAGTCGGCCTCCACCATTCCCGAGGAAACTGCGGGCAGAATGTTCAAGGTGGCTTCCCGCATCGGTATCGCAATGAAGCGCGAACTGGATATGGATGGCTACAATCTGCACCTCGCAGACGGTCTTGCCGCAGGACAGGTGGTGATGCACGCCCACTTGCACGTTGTCCCCCGTGGCGTGGAAGATGATTTCCATTGGAACTGGCGTCAGCTCGCCTATCCCGAAAACAAGATGGCTGAGATCGCAGAAAAGATCATCAGCAAACTGAAAATCAACTGAAATGTTTTTTGAAGGAGGAGAGAGGATGAAAAAAGTTTTCGCATTGCTTTTGGTGTTGTGCTGCTCTTCATGGCTGCGGGCAGACCTGCTTGACGACGTATCAAGACAGCTCGATCTTCTGGAAAAAGAGTATTGGCGTTCCCAGCACAGCAGCCAGGGCGATTATCGTTCCGGCGTTGAAAAACGTTTGCAGGCGATGGTTTCCAATGTGAATAAAATCAGTGTCCAGCTGCGGAAAATGCGTTTGCAGCGCATCGCAGATATAAGTTCTCCTGCGATCACCTTGCAGATGTATTACGGCAAGGTCCGCATCGCGACGATCAAGCGTTTCAATTTGAGCTTCAAGGGAAGTTCCATGCGTGATTACACCCGGGAGTTCCGTGCTTTGCAGGCGGAAAAGGAGGCTGCAAAAGCCGCCGAGGAAGCTAAAAAGGATAAAACCGGCAAAAGCAAACGCAGCCGCAGCCGCAGAAGTTCCAGCCGCGAAGTCCCCACCCTCAAAAATGTCGATATGGTGGAGTACGAGCGCTGGCTTGCTGAGATCATTGCGGAAAATATGGACAAATTCCTGAGCAAGAAGCACAATGGTTCTGATTCTGAACGTGACAAGATGAACGATATGGTCAGTTCCTATTTTTCCGCGATCAAAAATCTGCGCATGGGTTTGGTGAAGATCCGTCAGCAGACAAAAACAGAGTTCAAATAAAATGGCAAATTACAAGATTCTTTTTCAAGGTGACTCCATCACCGACTCCGGCAGAATGTTGGATTCCACGGCGGGATTTCCCAATCATGGATTGGGACCCGGATATCCCTCTATCGTGACGGGCAAACTTCAGCTTGCCTATCCCGAAATGGAGTTTGAAAACTCCAACCGGGGTATCAGCGGCAACAATATCTATCATCTTTATTCCCGGTGGAGACGTGAAGCGCTCGACCTTGCTCCTGATATGCTCAGTATGCTCATCGGCATCAACGACTCCTCTCTTGAGACCCGCACGGCATCTTACGGTGAAGACCCTCTTTCTTTCGGCGATGTTTACCGTGCGCTTCTGGCGTGGTGCCGCAAGATGAATCCTGATATCCGCTTTGTGCTGCTTGAGCCCTTCCTGCTGCCCCGCAGCGAGGAACATGAAGCATGGCTCCCCGCCTTGCAGAGACGGCAGGCGGAACTGCGTAAGATCGCCGGAGAGTTTGATGCGGTTTTCATCGATCTTCAGCGTATTTTTGATGAAGCCTGTCAGGTGAAACCTTCAGAATTCTGGTCCGCCGACGGGGTTCATCCCTCCCTCGCCGGACACCACCTGATCGCCAACGCCTGGGTTGAAAAGGTCAAGTTCTGATAAGTTGCTCTTCCCGACACCAAGGGCTGCCGCAAAGCTGAAAAACTTTGAAGTGCACCCCAAAAGTTGGACACAACCTTTGAGGTGCATTTTATTTATGGAGAAAACACAAAAGAAACCGCGTCAGTATAGTGTAGAATTCAAACTTTGTGCTATATTAGATAAGCTTGAGAACGGTTTGAATTACTTTGAAACAGTTCGCAAACATTGGAATCTTTCAACAACTGCCGAAGCCAACAAGTATGCAAATCGGCTGAAGTTATGGGAACGAAAATACTTGGAAGGAGGATTACAAGGGCTTATGGAAGAA
>JAZONY010000078.1:0-2037 GCA_045654705.1 Victivallaceae bacterium | reverse complement strand
GGAATACCGCAGGGGCTTATTCCGCTCCAACCTTGCGCGCTCGGTGCGAAGCACCTTCGCCGGTGGCTTGCTTCGACCTCTGTTTATATTTGTTTCAGCTAGCGGGCGCTTTTGCCACTGGTCAATACAAGCGGGCTGTGTCAAAACAACGAAAACGCCCGCAGACTGCCAACCGGCTCGAGGGTATAAAAACCCCCGTGGCGTTGAACACGGGGGTAACGGTTGTTCCGGTCTGCGGACCAGACATTATCGGTAACTGATGTTTTGCAACACCCCTTTTTTTTGGGGCAGAAATCTATTTCAGATGACTGAAAGTTTGCCTTTGATGCGTTCAAGTTCAAAGGAGGCATCGGTGACGAGTTCGTCGATGAGATCTTTGACGGGAAGGACTTTGTCTGCCATGCCGACGGATTGTCCTGCCATGACGGAGCCGTATTCCACATCGCCGTCAACAACGGCACGGCGCAATGCACCCATCCAGTATTTTTCGACCTCTTCCTGTGCCTGCTGGCGGTGGATGGTTCCGGCTTCCATCTCTTTCAGAAGCCGCAGCTGCAATTTGCCGAAATCACTCATCCCCTTGTTGCGCAGCGCACGGACCGCCACCACAGGCAGCGCGGAATCGTACTGAGGCGTGGAAACAGCATCACGGGCGTTGGCACGGCGGAAGGCGTCTTTGAAGTTGGCGTGGGCTTTGCACTCTTCGGTCATGACAAAGCGGGTCCCCAGCTGAACTCCGGAAGCCCCCATCATCAGCAGATGAGCCACCATGCGCCCGGTGGAAATACCTCCTGCAACAAACACAGGAAGCTGGTCCCCCACTTTGAAAAGGACCTGCTGCAAAAGCACCATGGCGGAAACGTGTCCGATATGACCGCCCGCTTCGCTGCCCTCAAGGACCAGGGCATCGGCACCGAAGCGGATCATACGCTCGGCAATGGACATGGTCGATGCAAAGCAGAGAACTTTCGCCCCCGTGGCTTTGGCGGCTTCAACCTCTTTTTCTTTGGGGAAGCTCCCTGCAAAGACGATGTAATCCACGGGATTGTCTTTGATCATCGCCAGATGCTCTTTATAGGCAGGGGCAATGGTGATCAGATTCACGGCAAAGGGATTTTTGGTCAGACTGCGCAGAGTCTGGATCTGCTGCTGCAGGACATCGGTGGGGGCGTTGCCGCCGGCGAGGCATCCGAAAGCGCCGTTGTTGCAGACGGCGGCGACCAGCTGGGGTTCTGAAACCCAGGTCATTGCGCCGCAGATAATGGGATAACGGCAGCCCAGAAATTCACATCCCCGGGCGGCAAGGTTACTGAACATCTTATTTTCAGCCATAATAAAAACTCCTTGAAAATCAAATCATAATATAATGTCATTGTTATAAAATACACCATATAGTGATTTTTTTCAAAGAAGTTTTCCCGTATATCCCTTTCAAAAGGCGGGGAGTTATTATCCTAAAATCTTTATAAATAAATCGTTAACAAAATTAATTAATTTTGAAAGATTTTTTTCCTCCCCTGATTCACTCTCCCTGTCATACAAAAATCAATGCCATGGCAAAGGCGATGATCAATGCTGCGCCGAGGATCGCAAGCACAAGGGGCAGAGCGCTTTTGAAAGCTCCCCCACGGACGGTGTAAGAACCAACGCTTTCCGTATTTGAAGCTGCCGGAGCAATGTACTGCTGGCAGTTGTCAGAAAATTTCCCGTAAGCTCTGTAATAACGGATCTCAAGCTGTTCCATCCTCACGGAAAACTCTTTTTCCGCATGGATTATGGCAACAAGATCTTCCAGATTGTCTGCGGCATTATCCGCTTCAAGGAGAAAATCTTTCAGCACATCGCACCTTGCCGAAAGGCGGCTCAGTTCGGACTGGGCGGCGGCACGGTCCTTGGCGAGATGTTTGCGCAGCTCAGTCATCCGCCTGTCAAAGGCGGCGTTGCGGGCAGTAAAACTGCCGTTCCCGCTGTTTTCCGGAAGGGCTTTGCCATTCACTTCCTGCCGGGGGCAAGGGGGGGCATCGATTTTTCTTCCCC
>JAZONY010000077.1:0-24160 GCA_045654705.1 Victivallaceae bacterium | reverse complement strand
CTTCGCTTTCGCTACGCCGTGACAAGGGGAAAAGGGGGTTCCGTCTTCGCTTGCGCTACGCCGTGACAAGGGGGGCTCGCAGCTAGTCGCAGCTGCGAGGTACTTCGGTGCCGACGTTTCGGCCTTTCCTCAAAAGGGCTTTTCCACCGCCCCAACTCCCTCAACCTCAAAAGAGGGGGGCGCCGATGATGCGGGTGCGGCGGACCTGTCCGAATTTGTGGGCGGAAATATGTTGTGAACGGTTATCGCCCACCACATAAAAATGTCCTTGTTCCACCTTGCGTGGGGGCAGATTCCAGTTGGAAACATATTTGATATAGGGTTCTTTGACAAATTTGCCGTTGACCACAAGTCTGCCCTTGAAAAATCCCACGGTATCACCGGGGAGTCCCACCACGCGTTTGAGAAAAAAGACCCGGTCGCTGTAACGGACCACCACCACGTCGCCCCGTTGGGGTTCCGAGAAGATGTAACGCCACCTGAAACAGAAGGTAAATCCCTTTTCGGGCCAGTTGGGGAGCATACTGCCCCCGTCAATAAAGCAGGGGCGCAGGACAAATCCGAAAAGGATGACCGCCGCCGCTGCGACGACGGTGATCCTGATAAAAAAGCCTTTGGTCAGGCGGGGCATGAAAAATTCATTGACTGCCGCCGCCTGGGTCTGATCTTCAGAACGGTGGGCGGCGCAAATCCGGAGCCAGAGTTTCCACATAGTGGGATATCGTCTCCTTCTGAATTACTGTTCCGCCCCTGCTGCTGCGGCTGCGGCGGCTTCTGCGGCGGCTTGAGCAGCGGCGAGGGCTTCGGCTTCAGCGGCAGCTTTCTCGGCCTCAAAAGCCTCTCTGAAGCGGTTTTTGTCGGTGGACTTCATATACGCCTCTTCGGCGGTGATCTTGCCTGCCTGAAGCTCACGCTCCAGACTGGACTCCATGGAAATCATGCCCCTGTCGCCGCCGGCGTCGATGATGGTGCGCAAGTTGGAGATCTTCCCCTCACGGATCACGTTGGGCAGACCGTCGGTGCGGAGCAATATTTCGTGGACCGCCACACGGCCGCCCCCTTTTTTGCGGCAGAGAAGCTGTGAAACGACACCGGTGAGACACTCCGCAAGCATGGTGCGGATCTGCGCCTGTTCGTCGGCGGGGAAGGCGTCGATGATACGGTCAACGGTCTTGGGAGCGTTGTTGGTGTGGAGCGTTCCGAAAACCAGCATACCCATAGCGGCGCAGGTGAGTCCCAGCCGGATGGTGTCGTTTTCACGCATCTCACCGATCAGCACGATATCCGGGTCGGACCTCATGGCGCCCCGCAGAGCCGTGGGGAATGATTTGCTGTGGATCCCCACTTCACGGTGGACGATGGTGCTGTATTTATTCTGGTGGACGAACTCGATAGGGTCCTCAATGGTGATGATGTGTTTGCTCATATTGGCGTTGATGTAGTCGATCATCGCCGCAAGGGTGGTGGATTTACCGGAACCGGTCGGTCCCGTCACCAGCACCAGCCCGCTGTGGTAGGCGCAGATCTCTTTGAGGACCTCGGGCAGATGCAGGTCCTCAAGGGTCAGGATCTTGCTGGGGATCTGACGCAGGATACATCCCATACCGTGATAGTTGTAAAAGTAGTTGCAGCGGAATCGTGCCAGACCGGGGATCTCATGGGCAAAGTCCAGATCGTGGGTATTCATAAAAGTGGTCCAGCGGTGTTCCGGGAAACAGATCTCTTTCATGAGGTACTCCATTTTTTCCGGCGTGATGACCTCGTCGTCAAGGCACTGGATACTGCCGTGGATACGGGATTTCGCAGGAAAATTGATGGAAAGATGCAAGTCTGAGCCTCCCAGTTCAAGCATCTGGCGCAGATAATGATTGATAACAGGTTCGCCGTTCATGATTGTCAACTCCTTTTATTTGCTGTTGGGGTTGAGTTTTTTAGCTTCTTCAAGGGCATGGATGCGTTCGATCTGGGCGATGGTCTCGCTGTCGATCATACGCTCTCTGGCGGCTTCATAGGTGAGAAGTCCTGCGTTGAACTTATCCATGATGAGCTGGTCCATGGTGAACATACCCTGTTTGGAGCCGATCGCCATGGTGGATTTGAGCTGATAGGTCTTGCCTTCACTCACAAGGTTGCTCACCGCCTGGGTGTTGATCAGCACCTCATAGACCAGTTCGATACCGCCCATGCCGTTGGGGATCTGCTTCTGGCAGATGATGCCCCGCAAACTTCCTGCGGTCATAGCACGGATCTGGGGCTGCTGGGAGGGGGGGAACACATCCAGCAGACGGTTCAAGGTATTGGCGGCATCGCCGGTATGGAGCGTACCGATAACAAGGTGTCCCGTTTCGGCGGCGGTAATAGCGTTTTCGATGGTTTCGAGGTCGTGCATTTCGCCGACGACGATGATATCGGGGTCCTCACGGAGCGCAGCTTTAAGGGCGGAGTGGTAGGAAATGGTGTGCTTGCCGATCTCACGCTGGGTCACAGAACAGTTCTTGGAGAGCTGCAGGATCTCAATAGGTTCTTCAACGGTGATGATGTGGTCGGTACGCTTTTCGTTGGCGACATTGACCATGGCGGCAAGGGTGGTGGTCTTACCGGCGCCGATGGGTCCCGTCACCAGGATCAGACCGTTGTGGTAGTCAAGGAGCTTCTGGATCGTCGCCGAATCACGGGGGAGGAATCCCAGTTCTTCAAGGGAACAGATGTGGTCGGGGACCAGACGGTAGCTTCCTGAAATACCGTCTTTCTGCTGCATGAGGCAGACACGGAACCTATTTCTCCCCACTTCAAGGGAGAAACTGGAATCCTGTTCAGCAAGGAAATACTGCTTGCGCTCAGGTGAAAGCAAAGCAAGATTGAGTCTTTCAGCATCCTCGGCAGTCAGGACATAACTGTCGATGCGCTCCATCTGAAGCTGGCGGCGGACAAAGGGAGGCGCTCCGGCTGAAATGTGGAAGTCACTGCATCCCAGATGCCGCAGACAGCTCAAAAGACAGATCATGCGTTCTTCAAGTCCGGCATCGTCGAGATAGGCGGTATCCGCAAGGCTGGGGAGATCTTCAAAGCCGTTGATCTGAGAAAAATCGATTTCAGGTTCAGCAAAGTAGCGGGGGGTATCCACCACAAGTCCCGCGCGTTTGCTCCCCTTTTTGCGGGGCTGTTCCTCCTCTTCAAAAGCAGGTGCAGAAGCCGCAGAAGCCGCACCGCCGCGTCCGGCGGGAACGCTTTTGCCCCCTTTGCGGGGAGGCGGCACAGCACCGCCGCGGCGGGGCGGAGGGAAATTCTGACGGCTGGCACCGCTGCCCTGACGGGCGGGGGGCGCAGGCATCCGGGGTGCGGCGGCGGGAGCAGGAGCAGGAGCTTCCGGTTCAGGCTCCGTGTCAAAAAGTTCAAGAGGGGGGACTTCCCCTGTTGCCGCCTGAGCTGCGGCGTAATCGACCACCTCCTGGATCTGTCCGAGGACCGCTTCGGCGCTTTCCTCATCCAAATCGGCAGCCATCTGTTCAAGGATCGCCTGAGCGTAGCTTTCAAGGGTGGGCTCATCGCCCAGAGCGTTAAAAATGGCAACGGCATCCTCGCCGCTTATGGCGCCGTTGGAAACAAGTGCATAAATAAACCACTGGATATCGATGGACATAACTGAAGTTCCTTATTGCAAAAAATGTTCACATCTCATACAATACTGTCAAACAAGCCAAATGTCAACAGTCAAATCAGAAAAAACGGTGCAAAAAAGCCATACACTCATGGATAGCTGTATGGACAACTCCTGTTGTGATCAGCAGTCCCGACAGGATCATCACCAGCCCGGTGATCTTGGTGGCAGAACTTTTCTCTTTGAGGAAAAGAAGTCCTGCAACAAATCCCAGAGGCAGACTCAGCTGGCGGAACGCCTGAATGAAGCTCACATTGGTCACATGCTGCATGGCAAAAAGCACGAGAGCATAAGCTCCGGAACAGCACCCCCCTGCGATGACGGGATAGATGATCTCTTTGCCCATGAACTTTTTGAACGCCGTTCTTTCGGCGGGGTCAAAGAGGATCAGGGGCACTTCACCCAGTGTCAGCCCCATCTGGATCATAAAGAGATATCCCAGCGTGGTGTCGTGAGAAATGACCCCTGCGCCTTCGCCGCAGATCTTCAACGCCTGACTGTCGCAGAGGGTGTACCCGGTGGTGCCGATGGCACCCAGGGCGATGAAAAGCAGTGCGATGCCGTTGAGAGAACGCAATGAGATGTTTTTGAAAGAGGCAAAAGGCATGATGAAACATCCTGCGGCAATGAGAAGCATTCCTCCCAGTGTCAGCATGTCAAAAGGTTTGCCGATGCCGAAAACAAGGGTGATGACCGCCAGCAGCACCACAGGGAGCGCACGGACCACGGGGTAGATGAGAGAGATATCGCCGTGTTTGTATCCGTGGGCAAGGCCGTACATATAGATCACCTCAAAGACGCAGCTTGCCAGGAACAATCCGTAAAAGGCGGGGGGCAGTCCGCAAAATGTGGCGCAGCTCCTGATGAAAAAGGGGAGCCAGATGATCCCGCCCACGAAGTTCATAATGATATAAAACGCCGTTGAGGGACGGGTGGATTTGGAAAGCATGTTCCATGCAACGTGCATGAAAACCGAGATAAAAATAAGAATTGCAGCTGTAATAGACATAGTGTTAACAAAGCAAAACGGGACACCATTGAAAGGTGTCCCGGAGTGAAAGTGAATGATCAGAGTCCGCTGGAGAAGCGGGGATGTCCCTGGGGGAAGAGTCCACCCTGCTGGTGACGGGGGGTCACAGGGGTACCGTCGGGCTTCACAAGGCGGAATGTCACAAACACCAGCAGATTGCGCTTGCTGGATTTGGCGCCTTTGGACTTGAAGAGTCTGCCGACAAAGGGCAGGTCGCCGAGGATCGGAATCTTATCGTTGACAGAGGTGGTTTCATCAGAGACCACGCCGCCTGCGATAATGGTTTCGCCGTCACGGGCAGTGATCTGGGTGTTGATGACAGGGGTGTTCAGGATGGGCATACGGTAGTAGTTACCGTCATCCACATTACCCTCTTTGTCAAACTGACGGGTGTCGTATTCGGACCATCCGGCAAGAGTTTTGAAACTCACGTTGATCTCAGCGGTGATGAGGTTGCCGTTGACAGTGGGTCTGACCTTGAACGCCACACCCAGTTCAGTTTCCTCAGAGAGGTCGGGCTGAGCGGTGGCGTAGAAGTGAGCGTTGTCACTTTCGGGCAGGTCGATATCGTTCCACTCGGAGTCGGGGAAGTTGTGGACCTCGATCATGTTGATGGTACCCTCAGTACCCTCTTTGACGGTGATCCTGGGTGACATGAGAACGTCGGCGCTGTCAGCCTGATCAAGGGCGAACATGCTGGCGACAACACGGGTCCCCTTGTCGTTCTGCCAGACAAAGCTCATAAGGCTGCCTGCGATATCGCCGCCGACACGGTCGCCTGCGCCGTTGTAGTAACGCAGCAGGGGGTTGTTGGCATCCATGATCATGCTGGAGGAGAGTTTTCCGTTGGGCTGGACACGGGGCTTGCTGGAGTTGACAGCCAGCTGCCAGTTGAACGCCAGTTCGTCGAGGTCGTTCTGGTTGATATCCACCAGTTTGACCATGACCTGGACCATGGTGGTATCACGGGGACGGAAGTCCTCATCCAGCAGAGTCTGGATGATGCGGTGATTTTCACGGGTATTGGTCACACTGACACGTTTGGTGTCGGGGTTGTAGTACAAGCTGGCACCTTTGGGGAAGAGGGTCTTGCCGTCGGCTTTGACGCTCAATGTATCCTGAATGGTCTTGGAAATTTCTTCGGGGTTGCCCTTTTCAAGGTTGGCACTCAAGGTCACAGGGTAGGATCTGAGCATCATGTTGCTCAAGGTCACATCGGCAGGAGTCAGCACCACGGCGTAATCGTCGATCTGCATATTGAGTTTGGGGGTGGCAGACTGGCACAGCATGGTGAGGGCCTGCATGAGAGTACGCTCAGAGTTGGCGGCAAGGGTAACACGGGGTTCATCAGCAAGAGGATCTTTATCCTGTTCGTCGGAACCTTCCTCCTCCTCTTCATTGTCGGCATTCTCGTTATTTTTGCGTTTTTCCTCCTGCTTTTTGCGGCGTTCCTCAAGGCGTTTGGCACGTTCTTCGTCCCGTTTCTTGCGTTCTTCGGGGCTTTCGTCCACATTGCGGACATCACCGATGTAGATGATGTTCACGCCCTTGGAAAGGGAGTCTTTGTCAGGATCGTTCTTGCGGCTCTGTTCCTGCAGATAGTTCACAGCGACAGAGATGGGTTTGTTGTCGATGGCAAGGTCTTTGATCTTGATACGCTCAAGTTTGGGCTGGATGAAAGAGGTGCGGACCTCTTCGGTTTTGGCAACGGCACTGTTGACCACATTTTCGGAACTGCCGGTGGCTTCCTGAAGGATGGGGAGGGCATATTTCCACTCCACCTCAGCCATGGCGCGGCGGTGGGTGTTGACGTAGCGTTCATTACCCATTTTCGCCATGCGGCGGGCGATGCCGCGGCGTCCCTGGGTAGCATCGGCGTTGTAGGGGTCGATGAGAAGGATCTCATTGTACTTGAGGATGGCACCGGAGTTGTCATTGACAGCCGCCAGACGGCGTGCCTGTTCCAGAAGGATCTGGATCTGATAATCCTGAGCCTCTTTGTCAGGAACGAGACGCTCGGTGGTAAATGCGCTGCGCTGAACAAGGCTGTCTCTGCGCTTTTCATAAAGCCGGATGCGGTCCCGCAGTTCGTCGGCCTGTTCGGGGCAGTACTGCATGGCCTCTTTGCAGACCTTGATAGCTTCGTCGAAGTCGCTGGCGAGAGCCATCTGGTCGGATCTGTCGGCAGCATCTTTGGCTTTGGCATAGTAACAGGCAGCGATCTCTTTTTTGCAGAAATCCACCTTATCCTGGAAGAATCTGGAGGGATAACGCTGAAAGAGTTTGATGGCTTCCATGTATTTATCCCGTGCGCCGAAGTAGTTTTTCTCAAGGAAAAGTTTGTGTCCCTCACGGACAAGAAGGTCGCCGCGGAAGACTGTTTCCTGACGGGAAAGATCGGATTTGCGGATCATCTCTTTGGCATCAGAAGTCATTGCGCCTGCGCCCCAAAGCGCCCCGACGCTGAGAACAGCCGCCGCCGACAGCATGATTTGTCTGGTATTCATTGTAAAAATCTCCGGGATTACTGTTAACGGTTGAAATCAGGGATACCCTGGTTGCGGGTGTTGACCATGGAGCCGTCAGTACCAAGTTTTCTGGCGGTGACGAAAAGAAGCATGTTTCTGCGTTCAGCCTTTTCAGACTGAGCCTGGAACAATCTTCCGATCAGGGGCAAATCACCCAGGAAAGGTATCTTATCGTTGCGGGTCACGGTACGGTTGTCGGTAGAACCGCCCACAACCACGGTCTGACCGTCGTAGACGTCGATATTGGCAAGGACTTTACGCTCGGTGATAACGGGCTTCCAGACGGTGAAGGAGTGGTTGATGGGACGACCGTTCACATTACCGTTCAGGACGAAGGTGAATTCGTCAACACCGTTGGTCCCCAGCACCTCGAAGTCAAGGAGCAGATTGATGGTTCCGGTTTCGGTGATGTTGGGGGTGACCTTCATATCGATACCGATCTCCTGTTCGTCGCCGAACTCGGGGTTGGGACGTTTGATCTCATAAGAGGTCTCATCGTCGCCGGTGTCGGTTTCGACGTCAAGTTCGCTCCAGTCGTCGGGGAAGTAGTAGCTCTTGGTCATCTTGGCAGTAGCCGTGATACCGGCGAGGGCGACCACCTTGGGAGCGGAAACCACTTCGGTACGGGTATTCTGGCTGAGGGCGTTGACGGTCAGAGAGATGTTGATAGGCACATCGGAACCGAAAGGCGCATGGCTGCCGAAAAGCATGGGGAAGATGTTCAGATTGTTGATGATGGGCACGCTGGAGGAACCGTCCATGAATCCGGTACGGATGGGGTTCATGGAACCGCGCTCGCCCTGCTCATTTTTACGGGTCATATTGCCGGGTCCCAGCATCCAGCCGCCTTTTTTGGTGTTGACAAGGCCGCCGTCATTGTTCATATTGTCGTTCAGGTTGTTTTCGCCGAGGGACCAGTCGAAGCCCAGCTCTTCCATATCGGTTTCACCGATTTCGATACATTTGACTTCCACCAGGATCAGGGGAGCCTGGAGAGCGTTCTGCTCACGGATCAGCTGGCTGATGGCGTCAAGATTTTCGATGGTGTTTTTGACCATGAGGGTGTGGTTGCTTTCGATGTAGGCAACGGAGCTTTCTTCACCGAACTTGATACCGTGCTTGGCGAGATATTCCTTGAACATGTCGGCAGTCACTTTGATATCGGAAAGTTCAGTAAGTTTCAGCTCTTCATCCACCTCTTTTTCCCGTTCCAGACGCTTATCTTTCTGGGAATCCTTGCTGTCAGCACCGCGCTTGCGGAAAATGTTGCTGGCAGAGGAGTCATCACCGCCGCCGCTGGAAGCATCGCTTGAGGTGCTGGCGTAAACCATGTTGATCACATGGGGCTGGATCTCATAGGAACGGTCATACATGGTTTGGACAGAGGTACCGATGTGGACACCGGTGGGGTCGATACGGTATTTAAGTCCGGACATAAGACTGATGTAACGCAGCACGTCGCCCACGGAGACATTCTGCAGATCGAGGCTGACAGTTCCGAGGACCGCAGCATCATCGGGGCTGATGTTGTGCTGGATATCGATATCCATCTTGTTCTGTTTCAGATAACGCTGGAGCAGATCGACGGCGCCTTTGGCATCGCCCTTGAGGTATTTGTACTCACGCAGAATGGTGGTGTTGAGTTTGTCGGTCATGGCCTTGCGGCTGTCTTTTTTGATCTCGATATTGATCTCTTTGGGGGCTTCGGGAGCTTCAAACACAGGCTCCACCCACTGCCAGGTGGTGTAGGCGGACTGCAGCTCAAAGTCTGCCCGGTGACGGTAGTAACCGGTGGTGAAGAAAACGCGGTAGATCTGACCTGCCAGAGCCACAGCTTCCATATTGAAAGGATCGCGCAGATAGACCTGTTCGATCTTGTCAAGGGCCTGGGGATAACGTTTGTTCTCAAAGAAAACCTTGGCCTCGGCAATGAGGTTTTTGGCTTCGTTGCGCAGATTCTTCAAATCGGGATTGGCAACAGAAAGAGCGCTCAGTTTCTGGAACTTCTCGCTGCGTTCCTTGCCCTGGCAGCGTTTGCGCATCTCTTCGGCTTCGCCGCTGAGGGCGGGAGAGATACGGGCTGCTTCGGCGGCATAGATCATGGCATCGGGAAGATTGCCGTTGATAAAGGCATCGTTGGCGACACGGAGTCTTTCACGGCCCCAGACGATGCGGAGACGGTTGACCAGAGATTCGGCTTCGGCGAGGCGCGCGGAAATGATTTCACCTTTGGCGACACTTGCCTGAAGCTTCAGCTCATCACGGACCGCTTCGGCGATACGGACGCCTTCACGGAACTTCTTCTCTTCCACAAGTCTGACAGCCTCAGCCATTTTAAGATCCTGCTCGGCATAGATCTTTTTGAGTTCGCTGCTGTAGCTTGCGCTGAGGTTTTCTTTCTGAGCGACGTTGACAGGTTTGACCCTGGCAGGTTTGTCTGCGCCCTTGGGGGATGCCGCCGGAGCGGCCTTTTCTGCGGCAGTTGCCGAAACGCACCACAGAACAGCGGCGGCGGCAGTCAGCTTCCACAAGGGACGGGCTTGAGCAATTCTTCGCATGTTACATTCCTTTATGTTAATTTCAGATAATTCCAAAATTCGCTTCACTTCACAGTCCGGAGCGTTTATTTTCCACGCTCTGGAGCTTGACTTTTTTCACCTGAACATCTTCAGAGATCTCACTGTCACGGGTGACGACGATCTTCTTGCCGGAAGCATCCTTGGAAGCATCGCCGTCGGTCACGTCGGGGATCTCGAAGAAGGCGTTCCTGCTCCGTTCATCCACACGGACCAGACGGTAACTTTCGTAACCGGTCGCCCTTGTTCCCATGCGAAGCGTCTGACCGACCTTGACCACATAGCGGCGGCGGCCGTTTTCGCCTTTGCCGGTTTCGTTGGTGATGGGATCGCCCACATCCTCAAGGACCAGACGTTTATCATTGGAACGCAGGTCACGGTCGACCTGGATCATCAGGACATCAGCTTTGATATTGGCGCTCTTGTCGACCACCTGGACCAGTTTGGCTGTGGAAAGATCCGCCACACGGTCCTTGCCGATCTGCCGCTGTTCAAAGTGGGCATCGGCGATCTTGTAGATCTTATCTTCGATGCGCAGCTCGTCGCCGACAGAGTAGGTGGCAGAATTTTCCCGGGGCTTGTTGCCGTCCATAATGGGCTGCCCCCGTCTGTTGAGGACAGGGAAGCTGAACTGGAGCATCCATCTGGATTTCTCTTTGTAGCCCTGGGTGGAAATGGCACGGAGCTTGACGGGCAGGACAACGGAATCCATGGAAAGATAACGCAGACGGTACCACAGAGGCACATGGCTGCTGGCAACCACGGGGTCGGTATCGTTTTCAAACTCGAAAAGGTTGGAAAATCCGTCACGGTCCTTGTCAGCAAGCTGATCGGCAGGATCGTTGGGGTTGAAACCTTTGGAGGTCTCGTAGGAGTTGGGCATACCGTCGCCGTCAAGGTCGTTTTCGGTGATGAAGCGGCGTCTTTCCTTGGGACGGGCGGGGACATCCGCCAGCGTCGCGGTACAGGCGGGACACTTGACGTTGTTGCGGAAATAGAAACGGGGAACGAGTTTCTTGCAGTGAGGACAGCTGGCAATGCGGACCGCCTCAACAAGATCGCTGAAAGTCCCTTCCACAGGAGCGTTCCCGTCGAAAAGCTGCCGCTGGGTGGAGCGCTGCCAGCGGCTCATGCCGGTCTGCAGAATGGAATTTGCGTTGTAATCTTTGCTGATGTCGTCAGCCGTTTTGACTTTGACCACATTCTTCAGCAAATCACGTTCCTTGAAGGTCAGCTGGGAGTCCTTCACACTCCGGGCATCTTCAGCGACCTGAACCACGTAGATCATAATACCGATAAACAGCACCAGCGTAAAGAGCAGGAGCAGTTTTTCGTAATGGCGTTTGATGAAATCCAAGATACGACTCCTTAGGCTTTATTTTGCTTCATATTTCAGTTCATAATAATCGAAATCGATAACAGCCTTACAGGTTTTGTCATCGCCGATAAGCACATCACCGTAACCGATGCGCTCGTAAAAGTTCAACTTCTTGTTGGCTTCTTCCTGCTGTCTTCTCATTTCAGCGATGACAGCGGGATCGACCTTGCTCTGGACCTGGGTTTCCTCATGTTGTTCTTCCATGACAGCCCGTCCTCTGCCTCTGCCGCCTCTGCCGCGGCGGGCGGGAGGTTCACTCTTTTTCACCTCTTTACCGGTGGTGATACCGGCTTGTTCGTTGCGGCTGCGGAAGATCTCCTGGGCGCCGTCACGCTCGGCGTAGAGTGCCACAGACTTCACGACGTAGACGCGTTTGTCTTTGCAGGCTTCATCAAAGGCACGGATAAAGGTGCGGATCCCTTCCATGGTGCCGCCCACGGTGATACGCATACGGTAGACCTTGAAAGGTCCTTCGTCATTGCCGGCAATGGCGTTGCGGAGTCCGCCGTTGTCGCCCTCGCCGCTGTTGTTGGCAGCCAGAGGCGCAAGAGCGGCACGGAGACCGATGCCGTAAAAGGTTTCGATCCGGTCATCATACTCGGTGAATTTGACATGATGGTCTTTGAGTTTGGCGGCTTCGTCGGGAGTATGGGGGATGATCATCTTCTTACCCTCTTTGGAGGTGTAAGCGATCTTTCTGCTGCATTTGACCATGCGGTCGATGACATCGCCGTAGATATCCCAGACCCGGGCGATCTGGGGATACTGTTCAGCGGGGTTGTTGAAGCGGACGGCGATCTGTCCTGAGGTGGGATCGGGATCAAAGCCGAACCAGTCGATGCGGACACCCTCGGTATTGAATTTGGTGGAGGTCAGTTTTTTCACCAGAGCACTCTGGTAATTTTTCATGTATTTGACCATGTTGTCGGGCTGTTCACCCATGACCCGGGGGATCCCGATGTAGGACATGAGGACCTCAGGCAGGGTCTCTGCAGTCAGAGGCTCGGTGGTGAACTTCTGGGCCTCGGGCAGCAGAGCGCTGACAACGCTGTTCCAGTTTTTGAAGCGGTCTTCGCAGAAAACCTTGTAACGGTACATCTTGTCGACGTAACCTTTGCCGTTGCGCCACATTTCATCGTAGGCGTTGCGGAAGGATTCGATGGTGAGAGGAATGATCTTGCCGTCCTCATCTTTCTGGGGCTTGGATTCCTGGAGAGACTTGACGAACTTCTCAGCCACAGCCAGCATGGCGGGGCGGAAGTTGGCTTCAAGGTCAGCGGTTGCCTTTTCAAAGATGCGGGTGTTGGCGAGGATGGGTTCCTTGTTGCTGACGTGGGGAGAAGGATTCTTCGACGCCAGTTTTTTCACCTCTTGCTGAATATTTTTGATCTGATCCATGCAATCCGTCATTTCAACATAACGGATGACAGAAAAAATCAGCAGCCCCAATGCGACCACACAGGAGCCTCCGATAACGGTAATCAATAACAAGTTGTTGCGTACAAAACGATTCACTGTAATTACTTCCTGAGAGTGTCTTTCAATTCAAGCACGATATCAAAACCATTCAGGTTTCCCGACGAATTATTTGTATAGAGGCGGCTTTCCTCTTTGAAGACCTCGCTGGTCTTGAGGGCATCACGGAACTGGCGCAGATAGTCAGGCGCGTTGCTGCCCGCAGCCGGTGCAAGGGTGTTTTTCACGTTGATGGCGTAGCCTTTGAGGATGATGTATTTGATCTCACGCTGATCCCGGTTGGGGTCAAGAGCGTTGGTTTGGGTCTGTTCTTCGCCGCCGCCCATATCCTCTTCGGGTCCCTTAACGAGAGCTTTCTTGGGTTCGGGAGGCAGGACATCGGAGGGTTCAAGTGAAACCAGCCACATCTGATCGGGGATAAGTCTCTGCAGCTCGGCAAGGACCCGGAAATAGCTGTCTTTTGAAACACCGGAACGGGCCTCAAAGACACGCTTGAAGTCGTTGAACCGGGATTCAGCAGCACTGCACTTGCCGTTGAGATCGTCGATCTCACGGGCGATCTGGCTGATCTTGCTCACTTCGGACTGGGCTTTGACCACACGGCCCTGTTCACGGCGGAGCAGCTGGTCCACACCGAAACCGAAAAGCAGCAGACAGACGATCAGAACACCTGCTGAAGCGTAGAAATAGGGCTTGCGGACATTGAGTTCATACTGCTTGCGGATGGAGCGGGGGAGCAGGGAAATGTTGATGGGGCAGTGGGTAATGCTGTGGAGCGCAGAACCGATAAGCTCCTGACACATGGGCGCCATACTCTGAAGCAGTTCCTTATCAACGCCCTCACCGATGGAAACAGCACCAAAGGTATTGAGATAGGTGACAGGAAGACGGAGTTTTTCCTGAAAAAATTCGCTCATGTACATCATACTGGAGCTGCCGCCTGAGAGAAGCACCTGTTTGAGAGGTGAACCGCCGTGCTGGGCGCGCCAGACGTTGACGGAACGGCTGATCTCACCGTGGAGACGGGTCATGATGTTACGGGCGATCTTGGAAATGGTGGCGGCAAGTTCGGAATCAGGTTCTTCATAAGCACCGCCGAGAGCCACGAAACCGTAACGGATCTTCATCTGTTCCGCTTCGGCAAAGGGGATATTGAACTCTTTGGCGATCTGATTGGTGATGGTGTCGCCGGCGATGGGGATATCACGGATGAAAGCACGGTTGCCGTCGGCGATCATAAGGCTGGAACTGCGGCTGCCGATGTTGAGCATGAGGGTCGGGGTCTCATCCTTGACCTGCACACCCAGCGCAGCGTTGAAAAGAGCGATGGGGGAGATCTCGACGGAAATCACCTTTCTGCCGGAATCCTCGATCACATCGGTATAAGCGGTGATGAGATCGGTCTTGATGGCGACGAACATGGCTTCGTACTCTTCCCGGGGTTCGACGATCTCGGCAAGGGTTCCATCCTCCTGGGTTTCCATGCGTTTTTCTTCCCACTCATGGCGGATAAGCTGATAGTCCCACTCCACATCGTTGATGGCGTAGGGGACCGTCTGGCGGGCTTCGTACTCAACGATCTTGTCGATGGCACTGCGGCTGCCGGGGATGGGAGGAAGTTTGCTCAGACGTTGAAAAGAGAGTTTGGAAGGCAAAGTGATACGGACGTCTGTTGCGGAAAAGTCATTTTCCGTCATTATGGTATTGTATGCCCTGATAAAAGCGACGATTTCAGCCGTATCGCCGTCATCAGGATTGATTTCAAGTTTGCGGGAGTCGAATTTGACCATCCGGAGCGAACCGCCTGAAAAATCAAACTCCGCTATCTTGAGATTATTGCTGCCGACGTCGATCGACAGGATCTTGTTATCCTTCTGCATGAGCAAGTCCCGAAAAGTTTAAGGTTATCGTTTGGATTTTCTACTCTTTTTACCGCTTGCTGACGCGGAGGATCTCCTCGAATTGTCAGCAGACGCCGCCTCCTCGGATGCCGCAGCTTCTGCGGCCTTATCGATAGCCGCTTCATCCAGAGGAGCAGGGATGAATGCGGGTTTTTCCAGATCGAACTGTTCCTGATCGTTCAGGCCCCAGGGAGAATTGGAACGGGAAATAAGGGAGCCGTGAAAGACGTTGACACCGGGAACAGAATTTGCGAGATTTTTGAACTCTTCATGGTCATCCCGGCCTTTGAGACCATAGAAGCCTTCGCTGATGACTCCCCAGGTTTTGTGGAAAAAGGTGACTGCGACAACAAAGTTGTTTTCTGCGGCGATGCGCAGCTGTTTGGAGTCGCTTCTGCGGAAAGGCATGACTCTTTCGATCAGCATGGGGGGGAGATAGACGAAGTATTTATGTTCTTTTGCATCAAGAGCAACTGTCCAGAACTCAACTTTTGTGGAAAAGAGAGCC
This sequence comes from Victivallaceae bacterium, assembly GCA_045654705.1. Lineage (GTDB taxonomy): Bacteria > Verrucomicrobiota > Lentisphaeria > Victivallales > Victivallaceae > UBA1784. Next base: position 9,105 of record JAZONY010000077.1, on the reverse strand, counting down.
CAGGCAGCGGCTTTTTTGTTCTGACGGTCACAGGCAACGACCCTGACACCGCAGATAAGATTGTCGAGCCACAGCCCCATTTCGGCACTCTGGCTCTTATTGGCTTTCTTTCCGCTCACACTCAACCGGGGGGTGTATGAAATTTCAACAACACCCCAGCGGCGGTTGACCAGATTCAAATTGCCCCGGTTGGCAGAGGAAACAGAACCTGCCTTGATACGGGGCGCCTGGATGAGACGGAAATTGACTTTGACAGGAGAAAAAACGGGCCGTGTCTCCCTGCCCGGAAGCATAATTGCCCAGACGAGAAGCATCAACACTGAAAAAAACTTCAAACATTTACCCATTTTATGTTTTTTCTCCTGTTATTGATTATTTTGCAGTTGCGCTCTTTTTGGCAGGCTCTGCTTTTTTGGCAGGAGCTGCTTTTTCTGCGGGGGCGGGGGCTTTGGCGGCGGGTTCGACCTTGGCGGGGGCAGCCTTTTCGCTCAGAAGTCCTTCGACCTCGCTTTCAGCACCGCCGCTGATACGGACACCGTGACCGATCAGTGCGGCAAGACCGAGAGCGATGATAAAGAAGATCGCTGTCAGATAGACAGTTGCCTTGGTGAGGTGGTTGCTGGCTTTTCCGCCGAAAACCGACTCACCGACACCGCCGAAAGCGGCACCCATACCGCCGGATTTGGCGGGCTGAAGCAGGATAAGACCGATCAGCAAAATTGCTGCGATCACCACCAGCACATAGAGAAAAACTGTAAGTCCAGCCATTCGCTGCAAGCTCCTGTCAAATCAGTTTCAGCGGCCGATGGCTTCGGTGATCAGCTTGGCGAAGCTGTCAGCCTTGAGAGCGGCGCCGCCGATAAGTCCGCCGTCGATGTCAGCCTGAGCGACCAGTTCGCGGGCGTTTTCGGGCTTCATGCTGCCGCCGTACTGGATCCGCAGGGCACCTGCGACGTCGCCGCCGAAGATGGCAGCAACGGTTTCACGGATGAATTTGTGGGTTTCTTCAGCCATTTCGGGGGTGGCAGTTTTGCCGGTACCGATGGCCCAGACGGGTTCGTAAGCGACGATGACGTTAGCCATATCAGCGGCGGCGATGTCAGCGAAACCTTCTTTGATCTGGCGGCCGATGACTTCGGAAGTCTTGTTGCCTTCACGTTCTTCGAGGGTCTCGCCCACGCAGACGATGACTTTGAGACCGGCCTTGAGGGCGGCTTTCATACGGGCGTTGACGGTGGCGTCGGTTTCGCCGAAGTACTGACGGCGTTCGCTGTGGCCGATGATGACATATTCGACACCGGAGCTGACCAGCATTTCAGCGGAAATTTCACCGGTGAAAGCACCGTTTTCAGCCCAGTGGACGTTCTGAGCGCCGACTTTGATGTTGGTGTTGGCAGCAGCGGCGACAACAGCGTTGAGAGTGGTGAAAGGAGGGCAGACGACGATTTCAGCTTCTTTGATGTCGGCGACGAGGGGTTTCAGAGCTTCGACCAGCTCTTTTCCGGCGGCGGCATCTTTGTTCATCTTCCAGTTTCCGGCGATAATAACTTTTCTTTCCATGATTTTATCCTTAAATTTTTGTTAAAAAAACAGCAACACTGCAACTGCCATTTGGCGTCAATACAGTACTCCGCCTATAAAAATAGCATCACTTTACCAATTTTGCAAGTGGATTTATGAATTTATCTCATACTTTCGTGTTATTTCCCCGATTTTTTTACAGCTTTTCCTCTTGCCATGAAAGAACGGCTCCAGAAAATGCCCAGTCCGACCCAGCCGTTGGACTTATAATTGACAGCAACATCTTCAACGGCATCCGCCTTGAGGGGTTTGAGTTTGGAGTTGAGAAGCCGGAGGGCATGTTTTTCGTTGATCCAGTGGAGAAAGAACTGGTAGTCGAAGCGGTTGGGCCGTTTGGAGTGTCCGCAGACGATGGGGATGTAATAAAAGAGGTAAATACCGTTGCTCACCCCTTCCAGATGCCAGACCACCCTTTTGCCGGAGGAACTTTTCTCACCCGGCAGGGGCTTTTCCCACTTCAAAGTGGAGGTGGCGCATCCTGTTCCCAGCAGCAAAAGAGCTGCGACAGTTGCAAAAAAGGACTTTTTCATCTGTTTTTTCTTTCACATTGTTTCACAAATTCTGAAGATTCCCGCCCGAGAAGGTTGGCGGAGCGAATGACACATTTTTCAAGGGCGGAAAAAGCTCCGGCGGGTGCGGGATCTGCAAGGCGGATCTCTATATTGTGCCTGAGGACCTTGCGCGATCCTTTGAAGTTCAAGGCGTAATCTATGCCGAGAACGGCGCATTTTCTGCCTTGATCCACCTCAAAGCGGTTGAGGGTGCCGCTGATCTTGAGGGGAGTTTCAGAGGAAGCCTGCGGAAAAAGCTCCACCAGACGGCGGCGGATCAATCCGGCGGGGAATGCTGAAAAACGGTTGTCGCCGTCCAGGGTGATCCTGCCGTCGGCAAGGCGGGTCACAAGGCGGATGCCGTTGCCGGAAATGTCGGAAAAGCTGCGGAACTCCGCAGGAACCGAAACAATAGGCTCGCTCCGGAGTGCGGAAAGATCCCAGTAAGCGATCTCTGAAGTTTCAGCGCGCCCCATAAAGGCGCATCCGGCTCCTGTCAGAAGCAGGAAACAAAAGGCAAAGACAAAGCTCGTTTTTTTCATAAAACTTTCCTTTTTTCAGCGGGGGATGCGGATGACCTGTCCCGTCCGCAAGATGGATGAACCTGTAAGTCCGTTGGCGGACATGAGGGAACGCAGCGGCACGCCGTGAGAAGCGGCGATCCCTGAAAGGGTGTCACCGGAACGGATGGTGTAAAGCTCTTCCTGAGAGGTCCGGGGCTGATTGGAATCAGGAACGCTCTTTCCGGCGGCACTTTGTTCTTTGAGGAGCAGGTATTTCTGATTGAGTTCCGCAAGAGTTTTTGCCATGCGGCTGTTTTCGCTTCTCAAGGCGGCGATGAGCTTTTTTTCCCTGTCGGAGCCGGAACTCCGGAGTCCGGGGAGTTTTTCCTCTTTCAGGGTTTTCAGGAGCTTCGCCCGTGCCATCTGCACATATTCACGGACCACAGGGGCATCGGGGGCGTTTCCACTTTTTTTCAGATAGATCTCATAATGGTAGATGGCGCCCACATGGTCGTTGAGGGCTTCGTCGCACAAGGTGGCAAGTTTGAGTCTGAGGAGGGGGGAGTCGGGCTTTTTATGGAGCAGCCGGGTGTAAAATCCCCGGGCAAGCTCAAATTCACCCTCGGCACGGCATCTTTCGGCACGGAGCATCAGAGGGTGGCGGCTGATATCGGCACTGCCGCATCCGGCAAGGAGCAGAGCGGCACCGAGGAAAAGCAGGGGGATCTTGCGGCTGAGGACCGCAAGTCCCGCCACGGCGGCACTTTCAAGGCGCATGATCCAGCTGCCGAGTTTCAGGGGGAGTCCTCCGGCATCAAGAAGTTTCTGTTCCTCCTCAGCGGTGAATCCTCCTTCGGGTCCCACGAACCAGGCGCGCAAGTTCCCCGGTTCCTTTTCGCAGGGAGGAACGGGGGCAACGGAACCGAAATAGAGAACTGCACCTGAATTTTTCACCTCTTCAAGAGCTTCGTCAAGGGAAACGGGGGGGAAGAGCTGAGGGAGACGGGGGTTTCCCGACTGCTTGCATCCCTCACGGAGCAGCAGCTCCCAGCGTTGGGGATTTTCCCCCGTGGCAACGGAGTGTTCCAGCAAAAGGGGATGAAGGGAACGCACCCCCAGTCCGGGGAGCTGGGGAAGCAGGGAGTCCAGTTTGGTCTTTTTGGGGATGGCGCAATAGAGATCAAGTTCGATCTCCTGCCGGATCTCAGGCAAAAGGGCGGTGAATCTGAGCTGTTTTTTATCCACCACTTCAGCTTCGCCCCTGCCGCCTGAGCCGTCAAAGACCTGCACCTTTTCCCCCGGACGGGCGCGGAAAACCTTGAAAAGATGCTCCGCCTCTCTGGGTTCGGGGGTAAAAAGTTCGCCGGGAGAACCGATATGTGTATGAAAGATCGTGCGCACGTTGACTCCTTATCACTGACCGTTTATACAATGTAATACCTTTTGCGCCGGATTGCAAATCACTTTTTCTGATTTTTCAACAAACCGTTGACGGTCCGCAGAGCGAGCCATGCTCCGATGATGCCTGAAAGCACATCGGCTGCCAGACGGGCGGCAAAGAGTCCGTTGAGGCTTCTGAAATACCAGGCGATGAGGGAAAAGGGGATGAGAAAAACAAGGAAACGCATACCGTTGAGCATGGCGGCGGCGGCAGGGCGTCCGGTCCCGGTGTAAGAAAATCCGGAAAAGCGGTGGATCTCCACCCCCGCAAGTCCCCAGACGGAAATCATGATGCACCTTGCCATAACGTCCTGAGCCTCAGGGGAGTTGCAGAAGCAGGGCGCAATGAAACGGGCAAGGAGGGCGGCGATGACGGCACTGGCAAAGAGAAAGACAAAGGCAAATTTGAAAGCGAAGATCAATCCCTCCTTGATCCTGTCGTAGCGGCGGGCGCCGAAGTTCTGGGCGATAAAGGGGGTGAGGGTCATTCCGAGGGACATGGGAACCACAAAGGCGATGGTCTCAAGGCGTCCTGCGGCGGTGGCTCCTGCCATGGCGGCAGTTCCGAAAGAGGCGGTGAGGCGGGTGATGACCGTCATACCCACAGGCATCATCAGCATCCCGAGAGAAGCGGGGATGGCGTAGCGCAAGGTGACATGCCAGTAGTTGCGCAGTTCAGCAAGGGGAAATCTGCGGAACCGGATAAGATGATGCTTGCGCCAGAGGATGTACATGGAAATACTCCCTCCCGTCGCCTGGGCAAAAATGGTGGCAAGGGCGGCACCTTTGATCCCCAGAGCGGGGAAAAATCCCCAGCCGAAGATGAAAAGAGGGTCGAGAAAGGCATTGATGATCATTCCGGTCATCATCAGAGTGCTTGCCATGCGGTTGTCGCCGACGGAGATCATAAGGCTGTGCCCCGCCATGGCAAGGGAGGCGGTGAAACAGCCGAAATACCAGATGTCCATGTATTCGATGACCAGATCGAGGACCTCGCCCTGAGCGCCGAAAGAGCTGAAAACCGGGCGCACACAACTCATTCCGATAATGGCGGTCAATATGGAAATCAGCACGATGAGCAGAACGCCGGAACTGCTGCCCTTGGCGGCGCGTTCAAGTTTGTTGCCCCCCAGAGCCTGGGCGGTGGGGGCGCTGACACCGATACCGAGACCGTGAAAGAGACATCCGATGAGCATGACGACGGGCAGAGTGAAGCCCATTGCCGCCATGGGGGCATCGGCGGCGGTTTTGCCGACGATACGGCCCACAAAGTAGGCATCGACCAGATTGTAGCCCGAAAGGGCGAGGGTGGCGGGGATCATGGCAAGAGCAGTTTTGATCATGCTTTTTGCGATGGGTCCCTGAGTGTAAACAGCTGCCATATAAGTTCTTTCGTTTATTGTGCCGCAGAGAGCCGTCTGACATACTCAAAAAGCAGTACGGTGGCGGCCTGTGCGGCGTTGATGGATTCGTAGTTCCCCGGCATGGGGATATTGATGCTCTGCGCCCGTTCCACGTGGGAGCCGGAGGGTTCTCCGCCGATGATGACCACGGAGCGGTCATAAAGTCCGGGTGCGGTGAAACAGCTTTCGCCGCCGTGGGGGTCGGCGTAGAAGAATTTGGCGTAACCTTTTTCTGCGGCGGCAGTCAGGAGGGCATCGAGGGAGGGAAATCCCCTGAGATTGAGTCCGAACTGCGCCCCCATGCCGGAACGGACCGCTTTGTCGCTCCAGGGATCGACGGTCCCTGCGGAGTACCAGAGTTCTTTGACGCCTGCGGCACGGCAGCTGCGGGCGATGGTTCCGAAATTACCGGGGTCGCCGATGCCGTCGAGGGCAAAAATGAAGTCCCCCAACACCTCTTTTGCGGGGGTCGGCACTTCGGCGACGGCGATGATGCCCTGGGGGGTCACGGTCCCTGAAAGGTCGGCAAAGAGATGTTCGGGCAGAAGTCGGAGTTTTGCGGGGTCAAAGGTGATGGTGGCAAGCCCCTTTTCCGTGCCGACGCAGAAATGAACGTTATCCGGAAAAAACTCAAGGAGTTCCCGGACAGCACGCAATCCCTCACAACGGCAGCAGCTGCTTTTCCGCCTGCCCTGCCGGGTGGCAAGGGAACGGATCAGGGCAGCCTCTTTCTTACTGGGTGCAGGAAGCTCCATAAATGCTCTCCTTAAAAATAAACAAAAAGGGCAACGGGAAAAGTTTCAGAAAACTTCCCCCGGCTGCCCCCTGTCAAAGATGAAAGATTTTCAGCTTTTATTTGGCTTTGGCGGCTTTGGCCTTGGGTTTGGCGCCCAGTTCGCCGTTGAAAAGGGCGATCTGGAGGTCGCGGACCTCGCTGAGAGCCTGAGCTGCCCGGGGTGAATCGGCGGTGAGTTTACCGGCCTTTTCGAGGATGGCGGCGGCACCGTCGGGATCTTTGGCAGCCATCAGACGGGCGGCGGCGGCGGCGGCTTCGAGACGGAGAGCCGCCTTGCAGTTGGCATCACCTGCGATACGGGTGAAGCGTGCGGAAGCCTCCTTTTCCTTGCCCTGAAGTTCCATGATAAGTCCTTCGGTCAGAGCAGTTTTGCCTTTAACATCGGCATCGGCGGCTTCATCAGAAGCCACAAGTTTGAGCTGCTGGAGTGCTTTGTCGTAGTTTTTGCCGTCGATATAAAGCTGAACCAGACGCTGACGGGCGGCGAGAGCGCCGGTTTTGGAGCTGTTTTCGGCGAGAGCCTTTTCGAGAGAGGCGATATCATTGGCATCGGCGAAAGCGTAGGTGGCGCGGATGGAGCTGCGGTTGGCAATGCTCCATGCGGTAAAGGCGAGAGCCACCAGAAAAGCGATGAGAACACCGATGACAGCGGCCTTTTTCCAGTGGTCGGCAAAAAGCATTTCAAAGCGTTCTCTTTCGGAGAAAAGAGCTGCGGACATTTCCGCATTCATCTGTTTTGATTTTTCGTTGTCCATGGTCGAGATTCCTTATTTTTTACAGCGGATCAATGGTGAGAGAAGATACGTTCAGGAGCGTGGAAGAGGGCGACGCCCAGTTCGTTGGCACGCTTGATCACGTCGGCATCACGCAGGGAGCCTGCGGGAGCGATGATCGCCTTGATACCGGCGGCGGCGGCGGTTTCGACACCGTCCTCAAAGGGGAAGAAGCCGTCGCTTGACATGACGGAGTTTTCGAGGGTGCCGGTGCCGCTGTATTTCTGGCGGAACTTGGCGATAGCCTGTTCGATGGCACCCACGCGGTCCTGTTCGCCGGTTCCCACGGAAAGGGTCTGACCGTTCTGGGCGATGACCACGCCGTTGGAGCGGACGTTCAAGTTGACATACCAGGAGAAAAGGAGGTCAAGTTTCTGCTGCAAAGTGGCTTCGACAGTGGAAACCTGATGACCGCAGCGGCTGTTTTCGCCTTCGGCGGGTTTCAGATCTTCGATGGCGCGCAGGGCGGTGGTGAGGGGGGCGGCGACGATGACGGTTCCGTCGGCAAGGACCTTGTAGGTCTGGTGGATGGCACTGGTCTCGCCGGTGAATTTGGGCATGGTTTTGAGATCGCCGCATTTCAGGATGCGGATGTGCTTGTTGAGTTTGAACTTCTCGCCGTCGTTGAAAACAGCCAGAGCTTCAGGGGTGTAGGCGGGAGCCACAACACATTCGCAGAAGGTACTCATGATCTCTTCGGCGGTGGCGGCATCCACTTCGACGTTGAAAGCGATGACACTGCCGAAAGCGGCGCGGGCATCGGCATCACGGCCTTTGATGTAGACGCTTTTGAGGTCTTCATCGCCCACGGCGACGGCGGCGCCGGAGGGGTTGACGTGCTTCATGACGGCGCAGGCGGGGATATCAAAGAATTTGACGATGTTGAGTGCGCCTGAAATATCCTCGTAGTTGGTCTGGGAAAGACCGTTTTTGCCGTTTTTCAGCACTTCCATAGTGCCGATGACGCCCAGTTCGTCCACGGGACGGTAGCTGGCGGCGGGCTGGTGGGGGTTGGTACCGTAGCGAAGATCGTCGATCTTCACATAGCGGCGGCCGTTGATTTCCATTTCAGCGGGGAAATCGCCCACATTGCGGGAAAGGTAACTTGAACGGGAAAGTGCTTCTGCCATGATCACATACTCCATGTTGTAGAAAGACCTTTTGGGAAAGGTCCCGGTTTACATTTAAATTACATCGTGATAATATACACATAAAAAGGGAAAATTGCAAATCTTTTTCATTTTTCCGGTGTGTAAAAAGATGATTTTTTCATGTAACTGCTGAAATACCCGTTTTTTAAGAGAGTTTTGACTTGCATTAAAGGCGCTTTTGATTTATATTACATACAGTCTTTTAATTTACCAAGGAGTCTTATCAAATGGAAAAACTGCAAGTCGGCCTTATCGCCACCGGAGGGCGCGGCGCCCACGGTTTTGAAATGCACCGCCCCGAACAGGGGATCGAAATCGTCGCCGGATGCGACATTTCTCAGGCTGCGCTGGACAAATTCTCTGAAAAGTTCCCTGAAGCTCAGACCTTTACCGATTACCGGGATCTCCTCAAGATCGAATCCATCGGAGCTGTCCACATCGCCACCCCCGACTATCTCCATGAAGAGATGGCTATCGCCGCCCTCGAAGCCGGCAAAGCTGTCTATCTGGAAAAACCCATGGCCATCACCATCGAAGGTTGCGACCGTATCCTCGAAACCGCCTACCGTACCGGCAGCAAACTTTTCATCGGTCACAACATGCGCCACTTCCCTGTGGTGCTGAAGATGAAAGAGATCATCGACTCAGGTATCATCGGCGAACTTCAGGTGGGCTGGTGCCGTCACTTTGTCTGCTACGGCGGCGATGCCTATTTCCGTGACTGGCACTCCGAACAGCGTTACTCCAACGGACTTCTGCTCCAGAAGGGCGCTCACGATATCGACGTGATGCACTGGCTCATGGGCAGCTACACCAAGAGTGTGGTGGGTATGGGTATGCTCTCTGTTTACAACCGCTGCGGCCGCCGTTCCCCCGACACTCCCGGATGCGCCAAGTGGGACAACAA
>JAZONY010000076.1:0-7411 GCA_045654705.1 Victivallaceae bacterium | reverse complement strand
GTCCCTGAAATGCTGAAACGCTCTTTCGATGCCCAGCTGGAAAATGAGATCAGGGCACTTCCTGAACTTGAAAAGTACAGACCCCAGCTTGCGGAGTTTTACAGCAAAGCCTTTTCTTTCAAGGAGTTGGAGCCCGACTTGTGCGCTTTGTATATGAAGCACTATACTCAGGAGGAAATGAAACAGATCACCGCCTTTTACAAGACCCCTGTGGGTAAGAAAATGCGCAAGGTCAATATTCTGCTTACGGCTGAAGTGGGGCGTCTCTTTCAGAAACAGGCTGAGAAAAAGATGCCCGAACTTCAAAAACTTCTCAAACAGCTGATCAAGGAATGATTCTTATGGCAAGTGAACTTCTTTTTGCACCCTATGCCCCCAAAAGCATGGCTCCCGATCAATGTATCGGTGCCAAATTCGACCGTCTTCTTGAGGCGTTTGAACTGAAAAAAACAGTTGAGGACCGCCGGGTCGTGATCAAGATGCACCTGGGGGGCGGCAACGGATTTTCCACCATCCACCCCTTTTTCGTCCGGAAACTTGTGAAAGCTCTCAAAGCCGCCGGTGCCGCTTCCGTTTTCATTACCGATATGAAACGGGATGTGGCAACCGCCATCGACCGGGGCTACACCGAAGAGGTCTGCGGTTGTCCCATCGTTCCCGTCTGCGGTGAGGATGAGTCGGCGTTTGTGACGTTCCCTGTTGAGCCGCCTTTCAAGACCATGGACCGCATTGAGCTTTCCAAACCCATTCTGGATGCCGACGTTCTGCTGGATTTCTCTCATGTCAAAGGGCATGGTGTCTGCGGTTTCGGCGGCGCTTCAAAGAATCTTTCCATGGGGGCTGTGACCAACGCCATGCGGCAGCTGCTCCACGCCCAGGAGGGGGGACTTGAGTGGGACGATGTCCGATGCACCCGCTGCAACAAATGTGTCAACAACTGCCCCGACAAGGCGATGACTTTCAAAGATGGAAAACTGAAAATCTTTTTCCACAACTGCAAATACTGCCGCCACTGCATGTTGATCTGCCCCAAGAGTGCGATCCGCATCGAAAGGGGACAGTATGTGGATTTTCAGCAGGCGATGGCAATGACCACCGCCAAACTGATCAGCCACTTTACCGACCGGCAGCTTTATATCAACATGCTGACCGATGTCACGCTTTTCTGCGACTGCTGGGGTATGACCACGCCCGCCCTTGTTCCCGATATCGGCGTCCTTGCGGGCAGGGATATCGTCGCCATTGAAAAGGCTTCCCTTGACCTCATTGCTGATGCACCTTTCTACAAAGAGGCATTGCCCCCCAACTGGAAATGCGACCCCGATGAGAGCAAACATATTTTTGAAAGACTCCACGGCAAGAATCCCTACGCCGTGGTCAGCGCCCTTGAAAAAATGGGCATGGGAACTCAGGAATACACCTTACACGAGATCAATTGAATGAAAGGAAAATCTCTTATGAAAACCGTCAAGATCCAGCAGCTCAGCGTTGAAAAGTTCCACCGTTACGGAACCTATGCCAAGATGGTCGATCCCGCAAGCGATGCCACCGGTCCCAAAGATGCGGAAATCGTCTTTTACAGAGATATGGTCCAGCAGACTCTTTCGGATTCCCCCTCCTTTTCCACCTGTTTCATGCGTCCCCGCCCCATGATCATCAACGTGGGCGAATACCATGATTTTACCTGCGAAGTCAGTATGCCCCTCGACAACGATGCCATCGTCTGGGTGGCTCCTGCGGGTGCTTCCGAAGAGGTCCCCGTGGACGATATCGAAGTTTTCTATGTCCCTCAGGGCACTCTGCTCTCTCTGCGCCCCGGCGTGTGGCATCATGCTGCTTTCACTCCCAACGACAAAAACGTCAGTGTGATGATCGTCCTGCCTGAACGCTGCTACATGACCGACTGCCATGTGGCAGAGATCCCTGCGGAAAAACAGCTTGAGATCGTTTTCTGATGATCTGGGAAAACCCTTACAACACTTCTTGCGGAGAGGTGCTTCTGGATATTTCAGGGGATTGGGCGCCTATCCGCCGCTACGGCGAATTGATGGACTCCGACCCTCTGGGTGTCTACGGCGATCTTCTGCCGGAACTCCGCAAAGCGGACTGGCGCATCACCAACCTTGAAGCCCCTCTGTCTCCGGGGCAGCTGATCGTCAAAAGCGGCGCGGCGTTCCACGGCGAGGAAAACCGTCTGGCGTCTCTCACTCAGGTTCCCTTTGATGCTGTGACTCTGGGGAACAACCACACCTTTGACTGCGGCGTTGAGGGATTCAGAAAAACCTGCGCCCTCCTTGAGAAAAACAATATCGCATATTGCGGCGCAGGCATGGACCGGGATGAGGCTTTGAAACCCCTTGAAGTTGAGATCAAAGGTGTCAAAATCGCCGTTTTCAACATCTCCGAGGGCGAAGACCGCATGGCGGCAGGAAACGGTACCCCCGGCGTCGCCGGTTGGGAAATCGAAGCTCTGGAGTCTGCCATCTGGCAGGCAAGAGAGAAATTCAACGCCGTTATCGCCATCGTCCACTGCGGTTTGGAGTATGTTCCCACGCCGCCCCCCTATGTTTACGACTGTTTTGACCGTCTCGCCGCCGCCGGTGCCGATCTGGTCGTGGGGCATCATCCCCATGTTCCCCAGGGAATGACCTTTCTCCACGGGAAACCTGTCTTTTTCAGTCTGGGGAACTTCATTTTCTATCAGCCGAAACAGCTGGCTTACCGGAAACTTGGCTATCATCTCCACGTCAGTGTCAACGGCAGCGGGATCTCTTCTGTGGAGGTCCTCCCCTACCAATTGACGGAAGAGGGCGCAAAACGGTTTGATCCTGTGCAGTTTGACGGGATCCTCAACGCCATTTCAGGATGTCTTGAAAAACGCGAAAGCGTGGTCGAAGCGTGGAACGGATTTCTGAGCTACTACGGCGTTGCCGGATATATGGATGAACTCCAGAGGATCATGCAGGAAATGCAGAACGACTCCGGCAAAGGTGCCGCCATGCTCCGCAACCGGGTCATGACTTTGCAGCATCTGCACCACTGGAACGACGGCTTGACCCGTATCGTTTCAGGAGAGATCGACAAGGCTCCGGAATGGGCGAAAAAACTTGCCGAAATCTACTTCACAACGGAGGTCGGCAAGTGAGGATCGCTGTCTGTGACTCCGGACTGGGCGGACTTGATATCGCCGCAAGACTCTGGTCAAAGGGCGGGGCAGGGGAGCTGTTTTACTTCAATGTCTGGCCCGAAGTTGACCGGGGATTCGGCAAGATGGAACCGGAAGAAAGAGTTCAGGTCTGGGAGCGTGCCTTTGACGGCATCATGGCGTATTCCCCTGATCTGCTGGTCATCGGATGCAATACTTTGTCCGTGGTCCACCGCCGGAGCAGCCGCTTGGGGGATCCCCGCTGCCCCGTGGTGGATATCGTGGATGCCGCCGTGGATGTTTGCGGAACATTTCTGCGTGAGAACCCCGGCAGAAAACTCCTCATACTCGGTACTGCGGAAACCGTCAATTCTGGATGTTACAGGAATATGCTCATTGACTCCGGCATCGCTCCTGAACGCATCGGTGGACTCCCCCTGCCGGGGCTGGCGACACTTATTGAAAACGACCCCTTTTCTGACAGTGTGAGAGAGCGCATGAAGTCAGGTCTTGCAGAATTGCCCTCAAGGGATCTGAGTTCCCACGCCCTCGGGCTTTGCTGTACCCATTTCGGATATGTGTCAGAGCTGTGGCATGAGATATTCCGTCCGGCAGCGCTGCTGAATCCCAATGAAAACATCCTGAAAAATGTTGCCTTTCCCCGTGAGGGAGAGGGAATAACGGTCAGATTCATTTCCAGGATACCTCTTTCAGAGAGTAAGATCGCCGCCATGAAAGGGCTTTTTGCCGCAGCTCCCCCCGTTGCTGAAGCACTGGTCCATTATGAATATGTGCCTGATCTTTACCGGGTGCGGTGAAAAAACGGGAAAAAAGCGGGAAATATTGTAAAAAAACTTGATATTTCAGTGAATTGGTGGTATATTTTCCATTATGTATACCAACGGAACAAATTTGCTTTGTGAGCGGCTGCTTCTGCTCAGTCTCCGACTGTGCGGCGCGGCCGTGTCGTCATGCTGTTGATGGTCCCTTGAGCGGACATCGGTTTAGGAAGTTCCGATATACGGTCGCGGTAAATAAATAACTGCCGGAAACGTTTTTTTCAAGCAAGTATTATCAAGTTTATTTTTATATAAGGAATCGTTCAGAATGAACCCCAAATATACCTATCCCGCAGCCGTGGCAATCGAAAACCGCCAGTGGCCTGACCGTGTTTTTACCGTGCCTCCCGTCTGGACCTCTGTGGACTTGCGTGATGGCAATCAGGCGTTGCCTGAACCCATGAACCCCGACCAGAAACTTGAGTATTTCAACATGCTCAAGAAGATCGGTTTCAAAGAGATCGAAGTCTCTTTCCCCTCCGCAAGTGAGGACGACTTCAACTTTGTCCGCCGCCTCATCGAAGAGGGGCATATTCCTGAAGATGTGCGTATTTCCGTTCTGACCCAGGCGCGCAAGCACCTGATCGACCGCACGCTGGAATCCCTCAAAGGTGTCCACCGCGCCATCGCCCACTGCTATGTCGCCACCAGCGATCTGCACAACCGTTTCGTTTTCGGCGGTGACCGCAAAAAAGCGCTCCAGATGGCTGTTGACGGTACGAAAATGGTCTGCGATGCCATCATCGCCAACGGACTTGAGGGGCGTATCGGTTACGAGTTCTCCCCCGAAGAGTTCACCGACAGCGATCTGGACTATGTGGTTGAACTCTGCTGCGCTGTGAGAGATGAATGGGCGAAAATGGGTCCCATTTCCAAAGATAACTTCATCCTCAATCTCCCCGCCACTGTGGAGCGGCGTCCCCCGAACCACTATGCGGATATGATCGAACTTTTCTGCCGCAAATATCCTGATTGCGCCAATACCCGCATCAGTCTCCACTCCCACAACGATCAGGGCTGTGCCGTCGCAGCTTCCGAGCTGGCGATCCTCGCCGGTGCCGACCGTGTGGAGGGAACCGTTTTCGGTCACGGTGAGCGTACCGGAAATCTGGATATTTCAGTGCTGGCTTTGAACCTTGAATCCATGGGCATCGACACCGGACTTGATTTCAGCAATATGCCTGAGATCGTCCGTACCGTTGAACGCAACTCCGGAATCGAGGTCCACCCCCGCCATCCCTACGCCGGTGATCTGGTCTTTACCGCTTTCTCAGGCTCCCATCAGGATGCCATCCGCAAAGGATTTGAGCGGCGCGACGATATCACGGGATTTTTCAATCAGGGCTGGAAGATGCCCTATCTCCACATCGACCCCGCCGATCTGGGCCGTCAGTATGAGGGACTTATCCGTATCAACAGCCAGGCCGGCAAGGGCGGTGTGGTCTATGTGCTTGAAAAAGAGTTCGGCATCTGTCCTCCCAAGTCCATGCACCCCGCCATCGGTGCGGCGGTCCAGCACTATGTGGATGCCACGGGCGGTGAGATCGACTCCAAAAAGTTGCAGGAGATTTTCTACGCAAGTTTCGTCAACTGCGACGGCGTTTACAGAATGGAAAACTACAACCGTGCCGCCGCAGGTGAACAATGCGGCGCCGGGTTTGACTGGTACATCAACGATGAGAAATTCACCCTCACCGGACACGGCAACGGTCTGCTTTCGGCGGTGGTGAGAGCTTTGAAAAGCTCCGGCAAGATGCCCTTCTTCAAGGTTGAGGACTACGCCGAACACACCCTCGGTACCGATGCCGATGCCCGTGCCATCGCCTTTGTGGGATTGCGTGTCTCCGAGGATTCTTCCGACCTCGTCTACGGTGCAGGTGAAGACACCAACATCGACAAGGCTGTGATCCACGCATTGATCTGCGCCTTGAACCGTGCCGCCGCTGCCGGAAGACTCGGTGAACCTGTGATGCAGTGATCCGGGAGCGTAAAACAAGATGGACGAAGTAACCAAAACCAGGGTCAAGGTTCTGACAGGACTTGCAGTTATTGTGGTCGTTGTCCACCTGATATTGATCAAGGTGTTTGTTTTCAACTCAGGCTCATCCGCTGAGAAAGCTGAGAAAAAGAAGAGCGCAACGGAACAGCAGACCGTCAAAACGGAACAAGCTGCCAAACCAGCGGTCGTCCAGAGGCGTTACTTCGTCCCCTCATCCAATCCCCGTTTCGGCATGGCGTTTGATTTCAGAAGCTGTGTCAGAGGCAATCTGCCTGCCAAAGTGGTTCCCGGCAGCGCCGGTGCCCGCAGCGGCATTATCGTTGACATGGAAACCCGCCGGGTTTTGTGGGAAAAGAACTCATCCCGTGCCGTTCCCATTGCCAGTATGGCAAAGATGATGACCATGCTTCTTGTCATGGAGCAGCTGGAACAGCGCCGTGATCTTACGGTCAAAACTTCAGTTCCCGTGACCAAAACCGCCCGTAATGTTCCCCGTACCGGAGTGCTTTTTCTCGCTCCCGGTGAGTCCTTCACCGTTGAAGAGCTGATGATCGCCACGGCGGTCAAAAGTGCCAACGATGCGGCAACGCTTCTTGCGGAGTACTTCGGCGGCAATGTGGCTGCCTTCGTGACTTTGATGAACCGGCGTGCCGCAGGATTGGGATTGCGGAACACCTCATTTATCAACCCCTGCGGACTGCCGGAGAACAACAAGAACTCTCTGGGAAGTGCCGCAGATATGGTGATGCTGGGTGAACAGCTTTTGCAATATCCTGTGCTGATGCAGTGGTGCAATCTGAAATCCGCTTCGATCAGAGATGGCAAGACTGTTTTTGTCAACACCAACAAGCTGGTCAATCCCCGTTACCCCGGGGTTGACGGTATGAAAACAGGTTACATCCGGGCTTCGGGGTCCTGCCTGACCTTCAGTGCGGTGCGTAACCAGCGGCGCATCATGGGGTGTGTCACCGGATTCAAATCCTCCCGTGACCGTGACCGTTTCTGCCGCCGTCTCCTTGACTGGGCATACAATCAGCCCGGCACCATCGCCGCCAAACGGTAATAAAGCGATCAAATCAAATTTTCAAATGTCCGCAACTCAAGTTGACGGACTTTTTTTTATGGCATAAAAAAAAGGGGCTGTTGCAAAACATCAGTTAGCGATAATGTCTGGTTCACAGACCGGAACAACTACTTACTCTATGTTCAACGCCACGGGGGCATATTATACCCTCGAGCCGGTTGACAGTCTGCGGGCGTTTTCGTTGTTTTGACACAGCCCGCTTGTATTGACCAGTGGACAAGCCGCCCGCTACCTCAAACAGCTAACCACAGTGGGCGAAGCAAGCCACCAGCGAAGGCGCTTCGCGCCGAGCGCGCAAGGTTGGAGCGGAATAAGCCCCTGCGGTATTCTGCAGGGGTCGCCCC
>JAZONY010000075.1:0-15427 GCA_045654705.1 Victivallaceae bacterium | reverse complement strand
CAGCCGCATCGCCGCCTTTGACAAGTCCGTCATAGAGCAGCGCATCGGGGGCCGGGGGATAATTTTTTCCGCAGGCGTTCCACTTTTTTTCAAGTTCCCTGAACGCCTCATCGCCCCCCAGCAAAAAGATTTCGACCCGATCCCACAGGCTCTGCTGTTCGGGGAACGCTGTCGCAGCTTTCCTCAGAATTTCCAGCGCCTCACGGCAGGCAGCTCCCCGGACAAGAGAATCCAACGCCCCCATGAAGCCTTTGAGCCTCAACTCTTCGGGAGCGGTCCTGTCGTTGGCGATAGCGAAATACCGGTTGAACGAAACAAAGTAATTCTGCTTTACAAAGGCACTTTCAGCACTGAAAATACGGGCGGCAAAACGTCCGGGATCAGCCGGATCTGATGCCGTCTGACGCATTATTTCTGCAAAAGCGGCATAATCCCCCTCTTTCAACTTCGCTGAAGCGGCCTTCCAGCCCTGAGACTCCCCGGGGAAGATAGAGAAAAGCTCACTGACACCGTACCCGGCGATATTCCGGAGCGGTGTTTGTTCCTTTTTCCCGGCATACAAAGGGAGATTCCCGAAAAAATCCCCAGTCGGGGGAGTTCCGGAAATCCCTTGTGCCTCAGAGGCGGCTGCGTTGAAAGCCAGCGCAGCCACGCAAAGCAGAATTGTTTGTCTTGGCGCGCAGATCACAAAAGGTTTCTCCTTTTATTCAGCGGCGTCCACTTTGGTTCCTGCGCCGGGAGTTGCCTTGATTTTCTCCATGACCCGGTCACTGATTTTCTGGCAGAGTTCGGGATTGGAAGCAAGAAGTGCCTTGGTCTGATCTCTGCCCTGCCCCAGCTGTTCGCCTTCAAAGCTGAACCAGGAACCGCGTTTTTCCAACAATCCCAGATCGGTCGCCACATCGAGGATGGAACCGATCTTGGAGATACCTTCGTTGTACATGATATCAAATTCGGCGATCCGGAAGGGAGGCGCCATCTTGTTCTTGACGATCTTGACCTTGGCACGGTTGCCCAGAACCGCATCGCCCACCTTGATCTGCTGGGTCTTGCGGATATCCATACGGACAGAGGCGTAGAATTTCAACGCATTTCCGCCGGGGGTGGTTTCGGGATTGCCGTACATCACGCCGATCTTTTCACGGATCTGGTTGGTGAAGATCACGCAGGTGTGTCCCTTGCTGGCGGCACCGGTGAGTTTACGCAGGGCCTGGGACATGAGACGGGCCTGTAATCCCACATGGGAATCCCCCATCTGACCTTCGATTTCCGCTCTGGGAACCAAAGCGGCAACGGAGTCCACCACCAGAACGTCGATGGTGTTGCTGCGGACCAGCATATCCACGATATTGAGCGCATCTTCGCCGCAGTCGGGCTGAGAGATGAGCAGATTGTCGATATCGACACCGATCTTCTTGGCATAGGAGGGGTCGATGGCGTGTTCAGCATCAATAATGGCGCAACGTCCGCCCTTGGCCTGAGCGTTGGCGATCACATGAAGACAGAGTGTGGTCTTACCGCTTGATTCGGGTCCGTAGATCTCAACGATCCTTCCGGCGGGGAGACCGCCGATACCCAGAGCAAGGTCAAGGGAAAGGGAACCTGTACTGAAAACGGGAACATCCGCCACCGCCGCCTCTGCGCCGAGACGCATGATTGAGCCTTTGCCGAACTCTTTTTCGATCTGACTGATTGCGATCTGAAGAGCTTTGTCTTTGTCGATTGCGGGGATCGCGGGCATATCTTTTTCTGCCATAACTGTTTTTCCTTTCCTTAGCGTTAAATGTCGAGGTCTTTGACGTTTGCGGCGTGTTTCTCAATATATTCACGCCGGGGTTCAACGACATCACCCATGAGCAGATTGAAGATCCTGTCGGCTTCAATCGCATCTTCCATAGTGACTTTTATCATAGTTCTGCGCTCGGGATCCATAGTGGTTTCCCAGAGCTGATTTGAGTTCATTTCACCGAGACCTTTGTAGCGCTGGATCCTCAAGCCGCCGCTGGACTGACCGTTGCGGCGGACTGCGGTGAAGAAGTCTGCCAGAGAGTGCAATCCCTCATTATTGGCGTAAAAGAGGACCTCTTCGCTTTCGCCATAAAGGTTTTCGGGTTTGATATTGAACTGGGCAAGCTCTTTGACAAAGAGAGTACATTCGGGAGCCTCAAAGATGTGCGCCACATCGATACGTCTTTTGATTTCCTGCCGTCTCATTTCCATATCGGCTTCACTGGCATTTTCAGGAAGCTGAGGCAAAGCGGCATCCAGTTCGCTTTCGGCTTCGGCGACCAGTTGCGCAAGCTCCTCATCGCTGTAAACAAAAGTGCTGCGGTAAATACCGTCTGCCTGACGGATGGTCAGGTGTGCAGGGGGACAGACGCCCTCAGGGGAAATCGCCTTGAAGTATTCTTCAGGTTCAAAACCGCCTCCGCGGCGGAGTCCTGTGGTGATGTGGGCGCCCCGGTTGTAGAGTTCGATAAGATTTGCCGCTTTGTCCTTATCCATTTCACTTCCGTCGCCGTTGACAAAGGTCATATCATCAAGTCCCAGCTGGGTCAGATAGCTGTTCAGCTGGTCTTCGGTGTCGATATAACGCTCTTTCTTACCTCTGGAAACCTTGAAAAGCGGGGGCTTGGCGATATAAACATATCCCGCCTCGATCAGGGGCGTCATGTAGCGGAAGAAGAATGTCAGCAGCAATGTACGGATGTGCGAACCGTCCACATCAGCATCGGTCATGATAACGACACGGTGATAACGGGCCTTTGAAACATCGAAACTGTCACCGATACCGCAGCCGATGGCATAGATCAGAGACTGGACCTCTTTATTGTCCAGAACACGGTCGAGACGGACCTTTTCAACGTTGATGATCTTACCGCGGATGGGGAGGATCGCCTGATATTTACTGTCCCCCCCTTTCTTGGCGGAACCGCCTGCGGAGTCACCCTCCACGATGTAAAGTTCGCAAAGTTCGGGGTCACGGCTGTTGCAGTCAGAAAGTTTACCGGGCAGTCCCACATTTTCAAGGGGGCTTTTGCGGACGGTTTCACGGGCCTTGCGTGCGGCTTCACGGGCACGGGCGGCGAGGATCACGTTGCTGCCGATCTCTTTGGCGATATTGGGATTCTGTTCAAGGAAGAGACCGAACTCATCGTTCATCACGGACTCGACGATACCGCGCACTTCGGAGTTGCCCAGCTTGGTTTTGGTCTGTCCCTCAAACTGGGGATCAGGCACTTTGACGCTGACCACAGCAGAAAGACCTTCACGGACGTCGGAACCATTCAGAGCAAGATCGTTTTTAAGCTCGTTTTTAGCATATTTGCCAATGGTGTGGGTCAGAGAGGCCTGGAACCCGGTCAGGTGCATACCGCCGTCAACAGTGTTGATATTGTTGGCGTAAGTATAAATCTTTTCGGTGGTATCATTGGTGTACTGGAAAGCCACTTCCACGTCGATACCGTTGCGTTCCCTGTGGAAATAGATCACTTCAGGAGTGATGAGAGTCCGGTTGGTGGTCAAGCTCTTGACGAACTCACGGATACCGCCCTCAAAGTGGAACACATCACTGCGGGGCGTGCCGCCCTGTTCTTCGTTGCGTTCATCGGTCAAAGTGATCTTGACACCGGAATTGAGGTAAGCAAGCTCACGGAGGCGGTACATCAAAGTTGCGTGAGAATAGATGGTTGTATCAAAAATCGTACCGTCGGGTTTGAAAGTGACTTTGGTACCTCTTTTGGTGGTTTCCCCGGTGATGACCAGCTGCTTGCTGGTAACACCTCTGGCGAATTCGATCTCGTGGATCTTGCCGTCACGGAAAACCTCGACCTTCATCCAGTCGGAAAGGGCGTTCACACAGGAAACACCCACGCCGTGGAGACCGCCGGAAACCTTGTAGGAGTTGTGGTCAAACTTACCGCCCGCATGAAGCACGGTCAGCACCACCTCAACGGCGGGTTTCTTCTCGGTTTCGTGCATATCGACAGGGATACCACGACCGTCGTCCTCAACGGAAATGGAGTTATCGGGGTGGATGATCACCTGCACATTACTGGCATATCCCGCCAGAGCTTCGTCAATGGAGTTGTCAACAACCTCGTAAACAAGGTGATGAAGTCCCCGCTCACTGGTACTGCCGATGTACATGGCAGGACGCATACGAACGGCCTCAAGACCCTCAAGAACAGTGATCTTACTTGCGCTATATTCAGCAGCATCTTTCTTCTGCAAATCAACAACTTCGTCGCTCATTGTAAACACTTTCGATTAACATTGGTAATATTTTTAAATAATATAGCACATCCCCGGGGCAAATTCAAGTTTTCCCCGATAAAAAAAGGGCTTTTCAGTACACCTTTGCGTTATGAAAAACTCCGGCACTTCCGACACCGTTTTTCCGTCACGCACTTCCGGCAGCGACACAGGGGACAAAATAAGAAAAACCCGCCTTTTGCAAGACGGGTTTTTTAGTGTCGCAGTTCCTGAAACGCTTAGCGTTTGGAGAACTGGAACCGGCGACGGGCACCGGGCTGACCGGATTTTTTACGTTCCTTGACGCGGGCGTCACGGGTCATCATTCCAGCAGCCTTGAGGGCAGGACGGAGTTCCTCGTCATAGGAAACCAGGGCACGGGCAATACCGTGACGCAGGGCACCTGCCTGACCGGCGATACCGCCGCCGTCGATACGGGCAGCAACATCGAACTTGTCAGTGGTTTCGCTGACAGTGAAAACCTGTTTGACATATCCCTGAAGAGATTCGGAGGGGAAATACTCAGTCATCTCTTTACCATTGACAATGATCTTTCCGCTGCCAGGGGTGAGGCGCACGCGGGCGACGGCGCATTTACGACGGCCGGTAGCGAGGATTTCGTTGGTATTGATAGCCATTTGGTCTTACTCCACAGTTACTTTTTTGGGATTCTGTGCAGCGTGAGGATGCTCAGCACCTGCATAGACTTTGAGTTTGGCGAACTGAGCGCGGCCGAGACGGCCGTGAGGCATCATGCCCCAGACAGCATCACGGATGATGCGGGTGGGATCCTTCTCGAACAGTTCTTTTGCTTTGGTCTCTTTGAGACCGCTGCGGTAACCGCTGTAATCCACATAAACCTTCTCAGTGGCTTTGCGACCGGTGAGAACAGCCTTGGAGGCGTTGATCACGATGACGCAGGCACCAGTGTCGATATGAGGGGTAAACGTGGGTTTGTCTTTGCCGCGCAGAGCGTTGGCGATAGCCACCGCAAGACGGCCGACCGGAGCTTCGGAGGCGTCGAACAGGAGATGTTCGGGCTGGATTTCTCCGACTTTAGCCAGATAAGTTTTCATTGTTTCTCTTAACCTGTCTTAAAATTTTCACCACACAATCTGCAAGTGAAGTTCCTCTTCCGACACATCCTGTATCTCGCACTGATCCGGGACCGGGAAAGGCACCTGCAGGAACAGCTTCATAAATCCTTATCACTCATCCTTTTTCCGCCCTCTGATGTTCGGAGTCAGCGGCTGAGAAAGACACAATGATACACTTCACGTCACTGTTAATTTATATAATATAAACCTCTTTTATCATTTTTTCAAGGGATTTCCACCCCTTATTGATAAAAAATCCTTATTTTTCTTCATCTTTACCGTTTTTCAGTGCCATCTTACCGGCAAGCCCCGAATCGATAAGCATTTGCAGGAAATAAAAGACCATACAGGGGATCACCGCTTTTCCGGAGGCTCCGATGATGGAAAGTGTCGCAAGAGCAATGGTCAGAGTCTTGGAAGCTCCCGTAAAAAGCATGGCTTTTCTTTCAGGAACGCCCGCCTTGAAAACGGCGCTGCCGTACCACATGGCAGCCATAAGCACCAGATGCAGGACCAGACTGCCGCCGGCGGCTGCAAGCAGAGTCCCGGGGTGATATTTGAGCATATCCGCACTTGCCGCAGAAAAGAATCCCCAGACAAGAAGTATCACGCAGAGCGAGGGGATATGTCCGCCCCATGAGGGCAGTTTCTTTTTGGTGAGCATACGCAGCACCACACCTGCCACGGCGGGGAGGATCACAAGAAGCGCAAGATCAAGAAGCATCTTCCAGGGCTTGATGACGATTTCCGTTCCCTCCGGCAGCACGAGGGGCAGGATCACAGGCAGAATAAAGACACCGATAAAACTGTATCCGATGGTGACGGTCATGGCAAGAAGCGTGTTGCCTCCGGCGGTCCCCGTCATGACCACGCCGCTTGAAAGCGTAGGCGGCATGGCGGCGATGACCATAAGTCCTGCGGCACAGAGGGGATCAAGGGCAAGTCCTCTGGCGATCCCCCATCCCATGAAAGGAGCGGCGACCAGAGTGATAAACGCCCCTGAGACAAAAACCAGCAGAAATTTTTTATCAAATTTCATCTCGGCAGTGGTCTGCCATCCGCAGACGAGGAAGATGGCGATGATAAGCCAATTGTTAAGTTTCAGATTTTTGAAAAAGATCCCCGGTTCGGGCAGGATGAAAGCAAGGGCGACAGCCACGAGCATACCGACAGGAAGAAAAAGTTTTTTGAACATTTTCAATATTACTCCTCAGTTAAAAGGGCGCGCAATTCTGCCGCCGAAAGTTTTTCAGGAACACTATCTGAGATCAGGGCATCAAAGACCGCCTTTTTCCGGGCTTGCAATGCGATGATTTTTTCTTCGATGGAGTTGCGGACAACCAGTTTGCAGATATTCACCTTGCGGGTCTGGCCGATACGGTGGGCGCGGTCTGCCGCCTGAAGTTCTGCGGCAGGGTTCCACCAGGGGTCATAGATCAGCACGGTGTCGGCGGAAACCAGATTCAACCCGGTACCGCCCGCCTTGAGACTGAGCAGAAAGAGGGGGATCCGGGGATCGTTGTTGAAGTTGTCCACATGCTTCTGGCGGTCCAGCGTGGCACCGTCAAGGTATTCAAAGGGGACACCGGCTGTTGAAAGCTCCTCTTTAAGCAATCCCAGAAGTGAAGTAAACTGGCTGAACCCCAGCATCTTGTGACCGCTGTCAACATTCTGCTGGACAAGTTCCATAAAGAGATCGCTCTTGACCGACGGGACGCCTTCGCCCCGTTTGTCAGGCAGCAGACCGGGGTGGCAGCAGACCTGCCTCAGGCGCAGGAGTATGTTGAATATGGCAGCTCCTGCTCCGGCATCGGAGTCCTTGATTTTCCCCAGTTCCTCTCTGCCCTCGGCGAGAACGGCATCGTAAAGTTTCCTCTGTTCGGGGGAAAAATCGCAATAGATAAGGTGTTCCTCCCGTTCCGGCAGATCTTTGGCGACCTCGGCTTTTGTTCTGCGCAAGATAAAGGGGGAAACGCGCATTTTCAAATCTTTCTGCATCTCTTCGTTGTATGCCACATCGGCATAGCGGCGCTTGAAAGCGGAAAGAGTTCCCAACATGCCGGGGAGCAGAAAGTCGAAGATGCTCCACAAATCGGCAGAACAGTTTTCGAGGGGCGTACCCGTCAGAACGATCCTGTGTTCGGCACGTATATTTTTGCAGCTTTTCGCATTGCTTGAACCGGGATTTTTGATATGCTGCGCTTCATCCAGCACCAGATAAGAGAACTTGCACCGTCTGATATGTTCGATATCAAGGCGTGCCAGCGTGTAAGAAATGACGATAAGATCGTACTCTTTACAGTTTTCCCAAAAAGTTTTGCGCTTGGCGTTCCCGGGGAGTCCCACCTTGAATCCGGGGACAAAGCGGGCGCTTTCACGCTCCCAGTTGGTCACAAGCGAGGCAGGGCAGACAATAAGGGCGGGAGCGGAATCCTTACTCATTCCGGAACTCAGCAATGCCAGAAGCTGAACCGTTTTACCCAACCCCATTTCATCGGCAAGAAGGGCGTTAAAATTTCTTTCGGCGAGATAACGCATGAATTCGACGCCCTGTTCCTGATAGGGGCGCAAGGTGCCTTTGAACTCAAATCCGGGGCCGGAAAAACTCCCCGAAACAGGCAATAAAGGCGCAGAGATCTCAGGCACAGATGCACCGGGCAGATCACGGACAATCTCATTGTAATAAGGCGCATTGACGAAAGGAAGTTCAAAGATCATCCCTTCCCGGTCGATGCTGCTGAACATCACCTCTGAAGCCCGGAGGAACACGCCCAGTTTTTCCGGGATCTCAATCAGTTTCCCCTTGGGACCGTAAAGGAAGCGGCCGTGCTGCATCGCTGTATTGAAACACTCGTCCCACTCAAGAACGGTCTCTCCGGCAGAAAGTTTGATGTGCAGAAAAAAGGAGTTTTCTCCGGACTTGTTCCCGGTGCAGCTGACCGAGGCGGGAAGCGCAAAGCCGCTTTCCACGCCCTGAAGCAGTCCGGCACCCAGAACAGGAGCCATTTTTTCGCTCAGCAGCTGGGGCAGAAAATCCTTGAAAAACGTTCCGATATGTTCCACTTCGTTCAGGACAAGTTCCCCTCCCCTGCCTTTGAAACCGAACATGGCAAGGCGGTCGAGCATTCTGATCTCGACTTCACGGTTGCGCCTGAAACTGCCGTTGACCACACCGGTTTCGGGCATACAGAGGACCCCTTTGCCGGATTCGGAGCGGTAAAGAAACGCCGCTTCAAGGCGCAATCCCTCACCGGGGTCGATGATGCCATCCAGAAAGAGCCGGGGCGTCAGCACCGGAAGTTCTGTGGCTTTGACCTTGACCACCGGGAAGGGAAATTTCCTTTTGTAGTCATCAATGGCATCGGCAGACTCCGTCACCACGGGGGAGGAAAAGAAACTGCGCATGTAAGAGATCTCGCACCCGGCGGGGACAAAGAAATATTCCCCGTCTTTCCCGACCCAGCACCCTGCCCTGCCGGTGATGATCTGAGCCTTGTTCACAGGAACGATCACATTGCCGACACGGATGCCGGGGAAACATTTATTCCCGTTGACCAGCAGCACAGGCTCCGCATTTTCCCTGCGGACGATGACAGGACGGTTGTCCCGCATGAAACGGTCGAAACCGATAAGACAGTGAAAAAGCTCCGCCGCAAGTTCAGCCGGCAGAACGATGTTGGAGTTTTCCGCCTCGCCATTCAGCGCCAGAAAACGGATGATCTGCCGGTCCTGAAGAGAAAACCCCTCCCAGCGCACTGTGGCTGAAAGATATTTTTCAAAGAAGATCTGGCGCAGATTGTTCAAATTGCCCAGATACTCCCTGCCCTGACAGCGTATCTTGCATTTCAATATGGCGTGATCCCATTTACTGGGGACATGGGGCGGCTCGTGGAGCGAATCAAGATAGAGTTCGGCAACATTTTCCCCGTTTCCAAGATTCATCAGCGAAGAAATGGGGTCGCGGCGCAGTCCCCGGCTGTAAAAGGGGGTGTCCTCGGTCATTTCAGGACGGTGGAACCGCCCCGAATACATCATCAACGCCACACCGTGGGGACAGCAGGGGAAACTGCTTTCTTTGCAAAGCGAACACTCGGAAAAGGCGTTATCTCCGGTAAAGACCTTGCACTTCACACGCTGATTGTTCTGTTTGAAAACGCCATGGATGGCGCCTGACTCATCGTGCCATGCGCCGCAAAGACAATCTTGTTTCAGCAGCTGCTTGGCAGCTTTCAAGCCGTCTGCGCCGCATAACTTTTCAAGTCGTTCTTCAAAATTGCCTTTCATCTTCTTTACCTCCGGATATAGTTTATTAATATAGCACCTTTTCCTCCATTTTTCACCTTCAATTTTGAAAAATCCTCTTTTTTTATGCAAAAAAGCTTGACAAAACCCCTTTCATACGGTAAATTATTCTGCCGTAAACCGAAGGATACAGCCCCCATGAGACAAGATATTCCCGTACTTCTTATTATATTCAACCGCTCCTGGCATCTGCAAAGGGTCATGGCAGCGCTTCAAAAGATCCGTCCAGCCCGGCTTTTTGTCGCAGGTGACGGTCCCCGCAGTGAACGCCCCGGGGAAGAACTTTGCTGCAAAGAAGCTCAGGAAACGGTCCTCAACGCCGTCAACTGGCCCTGCGAAGTCCGCAGCTGTTTCCAGAAAGAAAATCTCGGCTGCGGCAGACATGTGACCAGGGCTGTCAGCTGGTTCTTTGAAAATGTGGAAGAGGGGATCATTCTGGAAGATGACTGTGTGCCCTCTGAAGCTTTTTTCGCCTTTGCCGGGGAACTTCTTGAACGCTACCGCAACACCCCGGAGGTGATGATGATCTCAGGCACCGCCCTTGTCAAATCCCCCAAACCGACCGGGAACGATTATGAGTTTCTCTCGTTCCCCTGCTGCTGGGGGTGGGCGGCGTGGCGCCGTTCATGGGCGTTGATGAGCTACGACATGCCGGATTTCCCCGCATACCGCCGTTCAAAAGAGATAGAGAAATCCTTTCCCGCCCGGCATGTCCGGCGGCGTCTGCTTGAACTTTTTTCAAAGGTCTATCACCACGCCCCCGGCTTCGACACCTGGGATTTTCAATGGCTCTATGCCTGCGTAAAAAACAACGGACTTTGTATTTTGCCCTGCGCCAATCTGGTGAGCAACATCGGCTGGGATGCGTCACACGACCGCATCGACGAGGTGATGGAACTGCCTTTTGAAGAAATAACAGAAATCCGCCACCCCTCTGAGATCCGGCGCAATGTGGAACTGGAAAAGATCTTCTTTGAGAAAATTTATAAAAAAGCCCCTTTCATACAGCGGCTCTTCAATAAGATCAGGAAACTTATCAGCAGGGGAAAACGCTGATAACAGTGGTATTGTCATGGGCGCCCTCAAGAAGAACTGAACGCATGATCTGATTGACCGTGCTTTCAGGATCAGGAGCGTTTTTGAGGATCTCAGTAAGGCGTTCGTCAGAAATATCACGGTAAACACCGTCTGAACACATAAAGAAACGCTCATCCCCCGTAAGATGGAGTTTTCTGATTTCAAGTTTCAGATTATAGCGTGTTCCTATGGAGCGTGAAATCACATTGCTTGCAAAAGTTCTGCCGCCTGAATTTCCGGCATTGTCTCCCCGTTCATTGGCGAGGGTGTGGTCTGTTGAGATCTGTTCGATCCTGCCGTTGCGGATGGCATAAAAACGGCTGTCCCCCACATGCGCCATAACTGCCGCATCTTTCATAAAAAGGACGGCGGTCAGAGTGCTGCTCATGGGATGAACTGCCAGCTCCTCATAATTCATATTGAAAATACGGTGATTGAAATGTGTCACTGTTTCAAGGAGAAAATTTTCCGCTCCCTGTTCCTGCATCAGCATTTCATCGGAGCTTTGCATAAAGGCGTTCCCCAGTTCACGGCAGCTGATATAGCTTGCGATCTCACCGTGCCGGTGTCCTCCCACGCCGTCGGCGACCACGGCAAGAGCTGTCTTGCGCCCGGCGGGGGCGCAAATGAGGAAACTGTCCTCATTGTGAACTCTCACCAGACCGGTTATACTTTCGCCTGCAAAGCGGAATCCTGTGTTGTTGAACATAAAAACGATTTACTCCCCGATGTGATTTCATCTATTATAACGCTTCAAAGGGAAAAAGTCAAATGCTGAACTTGATTTTTTTGATATTTATGGTAGATTATAGAAAATATCCAACGGAAACAGGGAGAACTCAATGAAACATCTGCACTTCATCGGCATCGGCGGTATCGGCATGTCCGGACTGGCTTCATGGTGCCGCACGCTTGATATCAAGGTCACAGGGAGCGACCGGGACGCTTCAAAAACAGAAAACGCCCATATCCTTTCCCCCCTCAAAGCTCAAGGTATTGAGATTTTCCCCCAGGACGGCTCTTTTATCCGCAGCGGGAAGCCTGATTTTCTGATTTATTCAAGTGCCATTGAGTCTGACAATCCCGATTTCGCCGCCGCCCCTGAAATCGGACACATGCACCGCTCCGCCTTGCTCGCGGAACTGATCAAACGCACAGAAAATGTTTCTGGCATCGCCGTTGCAGGCAGCTGCGGCAAAAGCACCGTCACCGCCTATATGAGCGAAGCCCTTGCCCGCTGCGGCGATGATGCGGGATTCCTCAACGGAGCGATTTCAAAACGCTGTGTTTCCGATCTTTCCATCGGCAACTTCCATGCCGGGAAAGGGAAGTTTTTTGTCTTTGAAGCTGACGAAAGCGATAAAAGTCTGGTCAACTACGCCCCTGATTATGCCATTATCCTCAATATGGGGACCGACCATTACAGCAAAGAAGAACTTGCAAAGGTTTTCGCTCAATTTCTCAACAAAGTCAAAAAAGGAGCTGTTCTTGAAAAAAGTGTCTATGAAGCAGTGAAGCCTCATCTGACCACCCCGCCCCCTGCCCTCAAGATCTTTTCAGCGGTGCCGGGTGAGGGCGCGGAGCTTTTTGTTTCAGATTACCGTGTCACAGTCACAGAAGAAAGGAAAGCTCTTCCTCAAGCAGAGTTCAACAACGCCCTTTCACTCCGGCTGCCCGCACCGGGGCGGCATACAGCCGCCAATGCGCTGGCGGTCTACGCCATGCTCGAAATGCTGGGATTCCCCACAGAAACGGCGGTAAATGCCGTGGAACATTTTGACGGTATCAGACGGCGGAACGATTGTGCAGGATTCACAACGGCGGGGGTCCCCGTCTACGATGATTACGCCCACAACCCTGAAAAGATCGGTTCCTGTCTGAAAACCCTTTCAGAGATCACACCGGGGCGTATTTTCACCATTTTTCAGCCTCACGGCTTCGGTCCTCTGGGATTTTTCAGAGATGAATTGTTCAACACCTTGGAAGAAACCTTGAAAGCGGGGGACACCTTTTTCATGCTGCCCCCCTTCTACGCCGGGGGGACTTCCAGTTTCAAACCCACTTCCCAAGAGGTCATCGCCGACTGGAAAAGCCGTTCAGCCGCCCCGGAGCGTTATCACTTTGCCGACGACCGTGACATGGTGCGGCAAATGCTTTTTGAAAAAACACTCCCCGGAGATTTGATCGTCATTATGGGGGCAAGAGACAACAGTCTTTCTCTTTACGCCCGCTCGTTCTGCAGGGAACTCAACGCCTGAGCGACGGTCTGACCGTCGGGGAATCGCATTTCGGGTGCGATTTCAGCCAGGGGTTCAAGGACAAACTGCCGCATTACGGCTCTGGGGTGAGGAACAGTAAGACGGGGGGTGTCGATGATCTCTTCCCCCCAAAGGATCAGGTCACAATCCAATGTGCGGGACTCCTGACTTGAATGGACCGCCGGGCGGCCGTTTTCCCGTTCCAGCTCCTGAAGCAGGTCAAAAAGGATTTCCGGCTCCCCCTCATATCTGCCCACAAGTGCCTGATTTTTGAAATCAGGCGTTCCCGGCACACATCCAACGGGAGTTGTCACAAAAACCCTGCTTCTCAGGATCTCTGTCACGCCGGAAGCGGCAAGGGCTTTTTCCACGGCATCAAAGCGGGATTCCACATCTCCGATGTTGCCGCCGAGAGAAAGGGCAAATCTCATTTCACAAGTTCCAGCGCCATGCGGACACTGCTCATGGCATCAGCGGCGTAGTAAGCTCCGATGGAGTCGGCAAACTCCTTATCCACAGCGGCACCACCCACAAAGAGGGGGATGGAAAGTTTTTCGCGTTCAAGGAGTTCCGCCATTTCACGCATACGGGGCATGGTGGTCGTCATCAAAGCCGAAAGTCCGATGAAGGAGGCTTTGTTTTCGACTGCGGCTTTCAACACCTCAGAACAGGGGACATCCTTGCCGAGGTCGATAACGGTAAAGCCGTAATTTTCAAGAAGAAGTATGACGATGTTCTTTCCGATATCGTGGATATCGCCCTCCACGGTCGCCATGATGAAAACAGGGCCTGCGGGTTTGTTTTCCTGAGTTTTGAGCAGCAGAGGTTTGAGATGATCCATAGCCTTTCTCATGGCGGCGGCACCGAACATCAACTGAGGCAGAAAATACTCTTTTTTCTCGAACTTTTCCCCCACCGCATTGACGGCGGGAATCAGGATATCATCCACGATTTTCAAAGGTGCCATGCCCTCAGCAAGAAGTTTGCGCACTCCTGCAAGGGCGAGTTCCTCTTCACCGGCAAGGACAGCTTCAAAAAGAGAAAGCTCTTTTTTGACAGGAGCAGCTGCCGTTCCACCGGCGGGGGATGCCGCGGCAGATGCCTGAGCCGTCAGACGGGTAAATTTGGGGTCACGGCCGAGAAGTGCATCTGCGGCGGCGACCGTTGCCATCATCCCGGGGACACAGGGGTTGGCAATGGCGGAACTCAAGCCGCATCCGGCGGCAAGAGAGAGAAAGGCTGTGTTGACAGAAGCTCTCCCGGGAAGACCGAAACTCACATTTGAAAGTCCGCAAGTCGTTCCTTTTCCAAGTTTTTCAGAAGCATATCCGATGACCTCCATCGCCGCACGGGGCGCATTGAGATCAGCTCCGACGGTCATCACAAGGGCATCGACGATATAATCCTCAACACCGGCATCGGCAATAAGTTTGTCAAGGACCTTGATCCGCTCTTCTCCGGTCAGGGGGATACCCTCATCCGTAAGGGGGAGCAATATGGGCAGTGCGCCGTAACGTTTGACGATGGGCAGCACCTCTTCAAGTTTCTTTTTCTCACCGCTGACGGAGTTGAAAAGAGCGCGGCCGGGATAAAGGCGCAATGCCGCTTCAGCAGCTTCGGCGGAGGTGGTATCGATGGAAAGCACCATATGGGGTGCCATGACAGAAAGTTCCGCCACACACCGGCGCATCATGGCAGGTTCATCAATACCTGAAAGACCGAGATTAACATCCAGCAGATCGGCACCGCTTTCCATCTGTTCACGGGCAAAGGAGCGGACCATTTCAAGAGAATTGCTGCGCAAATCAGCCTGAAGCGCTTTTTTACCGGTGGGATTGATCCTTTCGCCGATGAGGGCAAAAGGCTCACCGGGAGCGATACGGCGGAACGCTCCGGTGGAGGAGACAACGCCGTTGAGACCACCGGAAATCACTCCGGCACGCTCCCCCAGTGCCTTGTTCAGGGCGGCGATATGGTCGGGGGTCGTTCCGCAGCATCCCCCCATAATGGAGGCACCGGCGGCGATAAGGGATTCAGCCGCAGCGGCAAAACCTGCGGGATCAAGATCAAATACGGTTTTATCCCCCTCAAGATGGGGAATACCCGCATTGGGCTTGGCTATGAGGGGGATCCGTGCATAGGGTTTGAGTCTGGCAATGACCTGCGCCATGGCTTCGGGACCGACGGAACAGTTGCATCCGAAAGCATCGGCGCCCAGGGCCTGCAAACAGACAAGGGCACTCACGGGATCGCATCCCGTCAGGCTCTTTCCGGATTCATCAAAGGTCATGGTGACCATGACAGGATGGTCGGGAGCAAGTTCCCGCACCGCCAGCAAAGCGGCACGGCACTCTTGCAGATCCATCATGGTCTCGATGGCGAAACCGTCGGCACCGCCCTCAAGGAAGTCGGAGGCCAAGCGGTCTTAGGAAGACAACA
>JAZONY010000074.1:0-34480 GCA_045654705.1 Victivallaceae bacterium | reverse complement strand
TGTGGTACAAGGCTTCATCTCAATTACAGCGCCCCCCGTCGAGAGCCTGCGGCTGATCTCAGGGGGGCTTAGATGCTCAGGTTTCACTCCATTCGCCCCAACATGACTCGGGGCGCCCCCTGCGGAATACCGCAGGGGCTTATTCCGCTCCAACCTTGCGCGCTCGGTGCGAAGCACCTTCGCTGGCTCACGGCTTCGACCACTGTTTATATTTGTTTCAGCTAGCGGGCGCCTTGTCCACTGGTCAATACAAGCGGGCTGTGTCAAAACAACGATAACGCCCGCAGACTGTCAACCGGCTCGAGGGTGTAATATGCCCCCGTGGCGTTGGACACGGAGTAAGTGGTTGTTCCGGTCTGTGGACCAGACATTATCGGCAACTGATGTTTTGCAACACCCCCTTTTTTTGCCCAAAAAAAATCCCCGGCTCTTTGAAGAGTCGGGGAATTTTCTTTCAGCTTACCGGTGACGGTGCATCTTGGCCTCGCGGCGTTTGATTTCGCTGGGTTTCTCATAGTGTCTGCGGTTGCGCAGTTCCTTGAGGGTGCCTTCCTTGTCCAGTTTCTTTTTCAGACGACGGAGCGCGCGCTCAATAGGTTCACCTTTCTTTACGCGGATTTCAGTGTCCATGGCTTTCTTCACCCCCTTTCATGTTTTTGCGGTTGATTATTTCCTAATATATCACTTTCGTTATGAAAAGTCAAGAAAAAAATATTTTTTTTTGAAATTTTGATAAAATGGTGCTATATTATATAATTGCAGTGCATCGCTCCCGACGGTTCGGGAACTTTTTGTTATGCACTTTAATCAAAACAGGAGTTTTTTCGCTGTGGAAAAAAAAGATGATGTCGACCTTCCGTCTATCGACTGGGGGCGGGCGGATATGCTCATTGAACTTGCCCTCAATGAAGATCTTGACACCGTGGGGGATGTGACCACCAATTCAGTCATCCCCGAAGATATGGAAGGCCGTGCGGTCCTGCGCTGCAAATCCGACGGGACCATCGTTGCCGGTCTGGCGATCGCTGAACGCGTTTTCAAACTTGTAGAACCCAGACTTGAGTTCAAAACCTTTATGGAAGATGGTGAACTCTGCAACGCAGGCGATGAGATCGCCGCTGTTGAAGGACCTGTGAGAGGCATTCTCACCGGTGAACGTACGGCATTGAACTTTCTTCAGCGTTTGAGCGGTATTGCCACCACGACAAACCGCTACGCAAAGGCCCTCGAAGGCTCAAAAACCCAGCTGCTCGATACCCGGAAAACCACTCCCGGATACCGTAATCTGGAAAAATACGCTGTCGCCGTGGGCGGCGGCTCCAATCACCGCATGGGACTCTTTGACCGGGTCATGATCAAAGACAACCACCGTGAACTTGCCGCTCTTGGCGGCGGTGACAACGCTATCGCATGGGCTGTCGCCCAGGCAAGGACACACTATCCTGAACTGGAAATCGAAGTCGAAGCCGATACCGTCGAAGAGGCGGCTATGGCGGCTGAGGCCGGGGTGGAGTATATCCTCCTTGATAATATGTCCAACGAAGAAATGGCTGAGGCGGTCAAGGTCATCGCCGGAAGAGCCAAAACCGAAGCCTCAGGCGGCATCACCATCGAAAGACTGCCCGAAATCGGCAGGATCGGTGTTGACTTTGTTTCCTCAGGCGCATTGACCCATTCGGTCAAATCCGCAGATATCTCTCTTGATATCGAAATGTAAACTGCAAAAAAAGGGTGAGAAATGATCGCAAGACTCTCCGGAACACTGGTCGAAAGCTCCTTTACTTCATGCGTCATCGACTGCGGCGGCGTGGGATACGAGGTGCAGATACCGGTTTCCACCTTTGACAAGCTCCCCCATCCGGGGGAACAGGCGGTACTCAAGATCCACACCGCTGTCAGAGAGGATGCCATCACCCTTTACGGGTTTGCCACCGAGGAGGAGCGGAAACTTTTCAGACTTCTTATCGAAGTTTCCGGTATCGGCGGCAAACTTGCTCTCAACGTGCTGAGTTCCACGGCGGTCACCACCTTTTGCGCCGCTGTGGGAGCTTCTGATGTGAAAGCCCTTTCACGGATCAACGGCATCGGCAAAAGGACCGCCGAAAGGATCATCGTTGAACTCAGAGACAAACTCAACTCCTCCCTGGGCGGCGATGTTGCCATTGCCGCCGCCACTCCTGAAAGTGCCTCAGCCATCAACGATGTGGCACTCGCCCTTGAACAGCTGGGCTTCAAGCGTGATGCCATCGACAAGGTGCTTAAAACCCTTGCCGCCGAGATGCCCGAAGGTGAGATCGACGGCGAAAAACTGCTCCGCAACGCCATCCGCAAACTGAGCTTCTGATAAATGAAGACCTTTCTCAAACGGAAAATCAGGATCTGCAAGCTGGGAGGCTCTCTTTTCCTTTTGGGTTTTGCGCTCCTTTATTCCCACGTGGAGGTGGGGATGTCCGGGATTGAGTCCGGTCGGTTCGCCACGTTGCAGGCTGTTGCTGAACAGGGTGTGTTTTATATTGAGAAAACGAATTTCCGTACTGTTGACAAAAGTATCAGAAACAATCATGTCTACTCTGATAAACTCCCTCTGCTCTCCCTTTGTCTTGCAGGCGTTTATGCGCCGATGCACAAGGTTTTCAAGATCAACTTTGTTGACAACTATCATCTTTCCATTTATCTGATGAATCTGTTTCTGGGGGCAGTTGTCAATATTCTTCTCTTTCTCTGGCTCTTTGACCTGCTGCGCACCGTGAAAAAGGGGAGCTGGCAGCTGAAAGCACTTCTGGCTCTGGGGTGTGTCTGCGGCTCCTGGATCATCAGTTACTCCACCATGATCAACAATCATACCCCCGCTGCACTGGGTGTGCTGGGGTGTTTTATTGCTCTGATGCGCTATTCCAAAGTTCCCACGCTGCGCGCTGCGCTCGTTGCCGGATTTTCAGCCGGGATCACAGGACTTCTTGAAATTCCCTGCGGACTCTTTTTCGGTCTGGCAGCTTTAAGCGGTGTCTTTTTTACCGCTCCGCAAGAAAAGCGTCTGCAGCACACTGCCGCCGTTGCCGGGGCAGGTGCCTTGTGTGTCGGTGCCGGAATGATCATCAACCTTACAGCTTACGATACAGTGCTGCCCCTTTATCTGGGGAGTCAGGGGGTAAAAGGAACTTACTCCCCCTCTATGAACAGTAATATCTTGTACTATTGGTACCATGCGCTGCTGGGGGACCGCGGCATATTTATTTACACGCCTTTTCTGCTGTGCGGTCTCTGGTATTGTGTCAGCCGTTTCAAAAATCTTGCGCTTCCGGAGCGTGCCGCCGCCGCAGGGATCGGGGCATTCATGCTCTTTTATCTTCTCTGCACCGATGAATTCGGCGGTCAGAGCTACGGACTGCGTTACTTTATTCCCGTCATCCCCCTTCTCTGGTTCTGGGGATGCCGTCTTTATCTTGAAGTTTCCGCTTTCAAATGGAAGGGGGCGCTGCTGGCGCTTTTCATCACCTGGGGTGTCATCACGGGGCTTGCCGGAGCCTATTTCCCCTTCAACATCGGGAACGAGGGTGTCCGGTCGCCGGAGGGACACTTTACCCGCAACATCTCCTCTTTCGGGGGGAATCTTCTCTGCTGGAGTTATGAAAATTTCCCCGGAAGTTCTCTCACTCAGGCACTTATTGACCGTTACGGCATATCGGATTCGCTCCAATATATGTACTGGTCCTATTTTCACCAGAAAAAGCTGGAGCAGCTCCGGCAGATGCAGCAGGATTTCGGGGCGTTGTTCCCCGGGAAAAAGCTCCGCTGAAAATCAATCCTCATCCTGTTTTTTCGCCCCGGAACGGGGGTGGGTGTCGGCGTAGACCTGACGGAGTCTCTGGATACTGACATGGGTGTAGATCTGGGTGGTACTCAGATTCTCATGGCCCAGAAGCTCCTGAACGCTCCGCAGATCGGAACCCGCATCCAGCAGGTGCGTGGCAAAGGAGTGACGCAGCTTGTGGGGGGTGAAATCCGGAGGAAGTCCCGCAAAACGCAGATATTCCTGAAGATTCCGCTGATAGGAGCGTGCGGTAAGCCTTTCATTGGACTTGTTGAGGAATACCGGGGAATGGGGCGCAGTTCCTGCACCGGTGCTTCTGCGGAACTGAAAGTAGGCTTTCAACGCCCTGACAGCGGCACCGCCCAGTGCGGCGAGCCGTTCTTTTTTGCCTTTGCCCCTGATTTCCATAAGCATTTCGGCGATATTGAGATCTTCCATATTGAGTCCCACGGCTTCGCTGATGCGCAAACCGCCTGAATAAATGGTTTCGGTAAGTGCCGTGTCTCTGAGGGCGGCTCCTTCCGCCTGTTGGGCGTTGCGCACATTGCCGTCGGAGATCTTCTGCTCCCAGTAGCGGGGGATCGCCTCAAGGAGCGTTTCGATCTGGCTCTGCTGCATGACCACGGGGAGGGGCTTGCCGGATTTGATGGGGGGCAGATTGGCAAAGGGATTGGATGTGACCTTGTTTTCACGCAAAAGATAGCGGAAAAAGGAACGCATGGCAGAAAGTTTCCGCTGGACACTGCGTTTGGTGGTCCCGGCGTTGTAGAGCTGAAGCACGAAACTCCGGGCCTGATCCCGGTCGATCTCTCCGAAGTCGTCGAACGCTGCATTTTCCATAATAAGGGTGCAGAACTCCGTGATGTCGGCACCGTAAGCGTTGACCGTGTGTGGCGAGGCGTTGCGTTCCAGAGCCAGATAACGGAGAAATTCCTCTTTCAGACTCATTTTTTCAGCTGCTCCAGAACCATGATTTTCTTTTTGCCGCCGTCAAAGAGGTGGAGCTTGCCCTGAGCGACTCCGGCGTACCGGGCGGAACGGAGCGTTTTGAAAAAGCGGTCCGCAAAGTCAGGGTATTCACCCCGCCGTGAAATGGCGATGGCGTGGATCTCGATCCCCCCTCCGGGCAGGTAGCGGACAGGGGCAAAAAAGTTGTTCAAACCCATGACACCCACCATTCTGCCGTCAGGGGTGAAACTGATGCGCAAAACCGTCGGAGCCTTGGGAATATGCCAGGCATCCCAGACGGGATTGGGGGGCGCCGGAGGGGTCGAGGTACAGCCGGTGAAAAGAAAAGGCAGAAAAATAAAAACAGTTTTTAAAAATTTTTTGATTTTCATTTGTACATTAGCGCTTTTTGAGTTATATTATTAGTCGTTCAATAATATAACTTGACTTTGAGTATATTTCAAAATTGAAAAGGAGTTTTTTATGAAAAAAGAATTTTTTGCATGGGGAATGACCTTTCTCATGGTTGCAGGTTTCTGCTGCGGCGCGGCAGAGGGTGTGGTGACGGCTTCCCGTCTCAACGCCCGTGTTTTCCCTGAACTGAAATCCCCTGCGGCGGTCCAGCTGCCCCGGGGCAAAAAGGTGGAGATCTTCAAGCGGCACGGTGCATGGCTTGAGATCGCGGCTCCTGATATCACTCCGGTCTTTGCTTCTGCGGCTTATCTCCACGGCAACAAGGTGATCCGTGATATGAACCTGCGTATCAAACCCGCTGCCAAAGCGGCGGTTCTCGGACGTGTCACCAAAGGCACGGTCCTCAGGGCTGTTTCCGACCCCGACCGTTACGGATGGGTCCAGGTGGCTCCCCTGCCGGAAATGCGTCTTTATGTGATGCGGGACTACATCTCTTACGATGCTTCCAAAGTTCCTGTTGCCCCCTATGCGGCGACCCCTTTCCCCACATCCGGTGTTGAAGTTGAGAAGAAAGTTACTCCCGCTCCCGCCCCTGAAAAAAAGGCTGAAGTTGAGAAGAAAGCGACTCCCGCTCCTGCTCCTGAAAAAAAGGCTGAAGTTGAGAAGAAAGCCACTCCCGCCCCCGTGGAAAAGAAAGTTGCACCCGCTCCTGCTCCCGCTCCTGCACCTGTTCCTGCTCCCGCTCCTGTGGAAAAGAAAGTTGCCCCTGCTCCCGCTCCCGCACCTGCACCTGTTCCCGCTCCTGCTCCTGAAAAGAAAGCGGAAAAGGCAGCTGCCCAGCCCTCTCTTGATACCTTTGAACTTCCCGCTGCACGGAAAAGAGAACTGATCAATATCGGTGCCGATATCACCCGCAACACCCCTTTCCACAAAGAGGGGCGTCTGGTGGCTGTTCCCAACCCCAGCGGTGACTGCACCACCTTTGCCCTGCTGGGAGCCGTTGACGGCGCCCCCAAAGGCTTCATCTTTGCCGAAGCTCCTGTGGATTTGAAATCCATGCTGGATAAAATCGTTGAAGTCCGGGGCTTTGCCTACAAGGTCGGCGACTGGAAGAATCCTGTTGTCGCCGCCATCCAGGTCAAGGTCATCGGGGAGTGACCGTAATGAGATCCCTGCTTGCTCTTCTTTTCCTTTTCTGCGCTTCACACCTCTGGGGCTCAGAAAAAAAGATCGCCGTCTGCACCGGACTTGAACCTGTTGCCTATATCGTTTCTGCCGTCGGCGGCGAACATGTCAAAGTCAGTTCCATGCTTCCGGCAGGGCGTTCTCCCCATGATTACGCTCCCGGAACACGGGAACTGCGCCTTGCCATGGGGGCAAAACTCTTTTTCACCACCAATATGCTTTATGAACAGCGCATCGTCCGCGCCCTCAAAGGCAAGGTCGCCGTGGTGGATATTTCTGAAAAGATCCGGCGCATCCCCCTCGATGCCGGCAAGCACGATCATCACCACTGCGGACTTGACCACCACAGTTGCGGCGGCGGCGCAAGTGCCGGCGATCCCCATGTCTGGCTTTCGCCTGTCAACTGCGCCGTCATGGCTGAAAAGGCGGCTGAGGAACTTGCAAAAGCCGCACCGGAATACAAAACTGAATTCCGTCGCAACGCAGAGCGTTTCAGT
Organism: Victivallaceae bacterium; assembly: GCA_045654705.1. Classification (GTDB taxonomy): domain Bacteria; phylum Verrucomicrobiota; class Lentisphaeria; order Victivallales; family Victivallaceae; genus UBA1784. Next base: position 27,625 of record JAZONY010000074.1, on the reverse strand, counting down.
CTGCGTATGCGCAAACTCCACGAAACTCTGCTCAAACGCCTTGCCCCCTGCAAGGGAATGAGCTTCTTTGTCTATCACCCTGCTTTCGGTTACTTTGCCGAACTTTACGGACTCCGGCAGAAAGCCATCGAACTGGGAGGGCGTGAAGCAACTCCCGCACGGATGGCAGCTGTGATCCGTGAGGCACGGAAAGCCGGTGTCAAGGTGGTTTTCGTCCAGAAACAGTTCAATCCCGCAAGTGCCAAAGCCCTTGCCAACGCCATCAAAGGCGAAGTCATGGAGCTTGATCCCCTTGCTCCCGATGTTGAGAAAAATTTCAACGACATCTGCGGCGCACTTCTCAAAGGCTTCGGGAAGAAATGATCTTTGCATGGAAAAAATAATCGATATTGAAAATTTGAATTTCGGCTACGAACCCGGTTCCCTGACTCTGGAAAATGTCTCTTTCAGCGTGGAACGGGGCGTTTCAGGCTGTATCGTAGGTCCCAACGGCGGGGGCAAAAGCACTTTGCTCAAACTGCTTCTGGGACTTCTTGTGCCTCTTTCGGGGAGCATCCGCATTTTCGGAAAATCCCCCGCCGCCGCCCGTGAGAAGATCGGCTACATGCCCCAGTATCACAAACTGGATTCCGCCTTCCCCGTGTCGGTCCTCGAAGTCGCCCTCATGGGCAGGATGAGACGGGGATTCTGGGGCAGGTACTCCAAAGCAGACCGTATCGCCGCTTTGCAGGCTCTGGATGAAATGGGGATCGCCGACCTCAGAAACCGTTCTTTTTCCGCCCTTTCAGGCGGTCAGCGTCAGCGTGTTCTCATCGCCCGCGCCCTTGCGGGGGAGCCCGAACTGCTGCTGCTGGATGAACCCACTGCCAATATCGATCCCGGCGCCGAAGAACAGTTCCACGGGGCTTTGGAGTGTCTCCGCAAAAGAATGACGGTCCTCACCGTTTCCCACGATCTGGGATTCGTCAGCCGGAGCAATGACCTTGTGATTTGTGTCAACCGTTTTGTGTCGCTCCATGAGGCGGAAAACTTCACCGCCGACGCCGCCAATGCGGTCTATCATCACGATGTGAACATGATCAAACACACTCATCACTGTTTCTGCAACTGTTCAGGAGGGGATTGCCATGATTGAAATTTTCCGTGAACTTTTCTCCCCTGAAATGTCCTTTCTCCATCTGGCTCTGGCGTTGGGCGTGCTGGCAAGTCCGGCGCTGGGCGTTATCGGGACTCTGGTCGTGACCCGGCGTATTTCCAGCATCGCCGGTGCCGGAGCCCATGCCGCTCTCGGCGGCGTGGGTATCGCCCTCTATCTGCAGCGGGTCCTGCTCTGGAGCTGGTGTACTGCCACTGTCGGAGCTGTCGCAGGTGCCATGGCGGCGGCGCTTCTGGTGGGGGTGGTGAGCCTCACCGCCCGTGAACGCGAAGACACGGTCATCGCCGTGGTCTGGGCATTGGGCATGTCTCTCGGACTTCTTTTTCTTGACAAAACCCCGGGATATGTGGACTTGCAGGGATTCCTTTTCGGCAATATCCTGCTGGTCACAAAGCACGATCTCTGGATGACTTTAGCCCTTGATGCGGTGGTGGTGATCCCTGCGGTGCTGTTTTACAATCCGCTCCTTGCCACCTGTTTCGACGGGACCTTTGCTGTGCTGCGGGGGGTGCGGACCTCATGTTTCTACCTGGTTCTTCTGGCACTGACCGCTTTGACGGTGGTGCTTCTGATCAACGTTGTGGGCATCGTGCTGGTCATTGCGCTTCTGACGCTGCCTGCCGCCGCCGCAGGATGTTTCACCCGCCATCTCTGGAGCATGATGCTGTGCAGCGGCGTGCTGAGCGCCCTTTTCATCACGGCGGGATTGATTTTGAGCTTTTATTTTTCGCTGCCCTCAGGCCCGGTGATCGTGCTTGTGGCGGCTCTTGTTTATGTCGGTGCGCTTTTGATCGGTTCCCGGTGCAAGGGGGAACGGTGCGCCGCCGGAGGAAATTGAGGAAATGAAAAACGTGAAAAAACTGACTGTTGCGCTGTTTGCCGGAACACTCCTTTTCTGCGGATGTTCCCGGCAGGAGACCCATCCTATGACCAGAGCCTTGCAGGAGGCTTCAGAGGGAAATTGGGAAAAGGCGGATAAACCCTCGGCAGAGGCACTGAAAAAGACCCCCGACAATGTGAACGCCCTCATCCTGCGTGCCGTCGTCTGTGAACGCCTTGAACGCTACGACGAAGCTGTGGAAAATGCCCGTAAAGCTGTCAATATCGACAGCAACTCCTTTGCCGCTCTTTACACTCTCGGCAGACTTTACGCCAAGGACCGCCGCCGCCGCAGTGATGCCGTCAATCTGCTTTTCAAAGCCAGCCGTCTGCGCCCCGATCAGCCCAGTCCCTATCCTCTGATCCTGCTTGCCAATCTTCATCCCCAGGGGCAGAAAGGCTCCTACCTTGCGGCACTTTCACGGATCCCCGGCTACGCCAACGCTCCCGAAGTGCTTTTTGAAAGTGCCATGGACAGAGTTTACAACCGTGACCGCAAAGGGGTCGAAGCCCTCTATGCAAGACTCCTTGAAGAAAGCTATGATATGCCCGAACTTTACAGTGCCATAGGCGGTTATTTCGACCGTGTCCAGCGGCGTCCCGATCTGGCAAAAAAGGCTTACCGCCGCTACTTGAGTTTTTCCCCCGACCGCCGTCAGGCGGCACGGAGCAGCGAGATTCAGAAGCGTTTGCGGAATTTGCGTTAAACTTTTCGAGCATCAGGTTTTTATGGCAGGATTCAATCAGGATATCATTGAGGAGATCCGCAGCCGTTGCGATATTGCTGAGATCATAGGCTCCTATGTTCAGCTGAAACGGCGGGGAACCAACTCCTTTACGGGGCTTTGTCCTTTTCATCAGGAAAAGACCCCCTCCTTTCATGTGGACGGCAAGTGGCAGCGTTACCACTGCTTCGGCTGCGGCAAGGATGGGGATGTGTTCCGTTTCATCATGGAACACGACAGCATCTCCTTCCCCGATGCCGTGGAACAGCTTGCCCAGCGCTGCGGCGTCATCCTGCCCGAAAGAGGGGATTACGATGCCGGGGCGGCACGGGCGCACCGGGATGCCAAAGAGCGTATTTACAAGGTCAACGAGGAGTTTTCCAACTTCTTCGTCCGTTTTCTGCGTGAAAACCCCGACTCTCCTGCCGGAGTCTATTTGCAGAAGCGGGGCATCACCCGTGACATCGCCGAAAAATTCCGCATCGGAGCCGTTCCGGAAGAACGCTATTTCTGCCTCAACTACGGCAAACATCTGGGGTTTTCTGACGAAGATCTTGTGGCGGCGGGTATCTGCGGCCGCTCCGAGGAGTCGGGGCGGATCTACGAAAGATTCACCGGGCGTCTCACCTTTGCCATCCAGAACGAATACGGCAGAGGGGTGGGCTTCAGCGCCCGTTCCCTTGAACCCAAACCCGCCGACGGCAGAAAGTATGTGAACACCCCCGAAACTGCCGTTTTCAAAAAAGGAATGCTCCTTTACGCCCTGCCTCAGGCAAGGGAATCCATCGCAAAGAACAGAAAAGTCATCCTCTGCGAAGGGCAGATGGATACCATCGCCATGCACCGTGCCGGATTTACCAACGCTGTCGCCCCGCTGGGAACGGCGTTCACCCCCGAACAGGCGAAACTTCTCAAACGCTACGCCGATGAGGTGAGCATCGCCTTTGACTCCGACGGAGCGGGGCAGAAAGCCTTTCTCCGGGCGTTGGAATATATATTGCCTCTTTCCCTTTCCATGCGGATGATCCGCATCCCGGGAGGGAAGGACCCCGACGAACTTTACGCCAACGGCGGTGCCGAAGCTGTCGCCGCTGCCGTCAACGCAAGTGTGCCGTGGCTGGAACAGTTCAATTCCATGCTGCCTTCACTTTACGATATGAGTACCCCCGTGGGGAAAGGGCAGGCGGCGGGATTTATGGCATCTTTGTTCCTGCTGGTGAAAAACGGCGTGGAGCGTGAAAGCTATATCCGTGAGGGGGCGGCACTGCTTCAGGTGAGCGAACAGGCGATCTATGATGAACTTTCACGGTTGCGGAACAGAGAGACCCGTTCACGGGAACTGCGGCAGGGGGAGGGGAATACCGCACCCGGTCCCCGTCCTGCGGCAGTTCGTTCATCTGCCGTGCCCTCGGCACTTCTTTCCCTCTTTGCCCTTTCGGTCGCCTCTCAGGAGTACGCCCGGGAGATCAGCGACCTGCTTCCCCCTGAGGCGATGGAGGGGTACGGCATCGTTTCCGAAGCCCTCAATCTGCTCCTTGCCGGTGCCGCTGGGGGCGAACCCGAAGCCGATACCATTGCTTCACTCAACACACTTCTGGCAGAACACAACAACAGCGAGCTGGGGCGCATCCTCATTTCGCCCCCGGTCTTTGCCGACCCCGAAAAGGCACTTTCGGATTCTGTCAGCGAACTTTTGCGTATTTCCCGCCGCCGCCGCTACACTGCCGTGGTCAACGAACTGCGCTCATGCAGCGACCCGCAGCGGCGTTCGGAATTGATGATAAAACTTCAGGAGGTCATGAAAGAAAAATGAAAATCTGCTGCGCTTTATTCGCCCTTTGTCTGCTGTTTGTCACCGGATGTGTCGAGCAGGAGATCGAGTACACCAAAAAATTGGGATTCGGATTCAAGGATAAGGTGAATTATCCCAAAATCAAAGATCACCGTCTCACCCTTGAACTCAGTCCCGGTTCCCGCCGTTTTCAGGCGGGTGTCCCCGGGGAACTGGTCTTTATCCTCAGAAACAGAGGTTCAAAGCCTGTTGAGATCCCCGAATGGTACAAGTTCGACCCCAACAATCTCTCTGTCAGCTGCCAGATCTGGCTGCCGGGGACAAAGGAACCCGACCCCCTCATGTGGCTGGATATTTCCATCCCTCCCAGGCGTCCTGTGTGGCGTTATCCCCAGACCATCCCCGCAGGGGGCGTCCATTTCGTCAGCACCCGTCTTGACTTCCCTGTCAATCTGGTGGTGAAAGAGGGGACCGAACGCCGCTACTTCATCAAAGGAAAACTCAATCTCAAATCCCTTGATGTCGAAGCCCCTGTTGAATATATCACCATTCTGCCCGGCAGAAAGGTTATTGACCCCAAAAATTTGAAGAAAAAACAATAAATTACTGTTTTTCAACGTTAAAAGTTAAAGATAATCAGGATAACATCAAGGAGTAAAAAATGAAACGTATTCTGGGAATTGCCTTTATCATCGTTCTCCTCGGACTTCTCGTCTGGGGAGGTGTCTTCCTCTACCGCCGCTTCAATGCCTCTGAGGAAAAACTTTCCTTTCAGACCGAAAAGATCAGCCGGGGCGATCTGCGCAGCACCATCAGTGCTTCCGGAACCATCGAACCCGAAGAACTGATCAACGTGGGTGCTCAGGTCAACGGCAAGATCATGAAGTTCGGCACCGATGCCGACGGCAAAGTCATCGACTACGGCTCACGGATCAAGGCAGGCTCCATCCTCGCCCAGATCGACGATGTCCTCTACGAAGCCGAAGTGCGCCACGCCAAAGCGGCAAAACTTCAGGCTGAAGCTGCCATCAACAGTGCCAAAGCCAATATCGCCGTCACCAAGGCGGATCTGCTTCTTGCCAAACAGAACTGGCTCCGCGCCCAAGATCTTTATCCCAAAAAAGCCATGAGCCGCAGCGAATACGATGCCGCCAACGCCGAATATGCCACCGCTTCCGCCCGCATCGGTGTCGCCGAAGCCTCTCTCGCCCAGGCCCGTTCCCAGCTGGCTTCCGCCGAAGCCTCTCTGCTCAAAGCTGAACGCAATCTCAACTACTGTGTCATCACTTCCCCCGTTGACGGCGTTATCATCGACCGCCGTGTGAGCGTGGGCCAGACCGTGGTTTCCAACATGAGTGCTTCCAGCATCTTCCTTATCGCCAAGGACCTGAAAAAGATGCAGGTCTGGGCTTCAGTCAACGAAGCTGATATCGGCGACATCAAAGCCGGGATGCCTGTGATCTTCACCGTTGACACCTTCCCCGGACGCCGTTTCAAAGGCAGCGTCCTCAAGGTCCGTCTCAACGCCACCATGTCCCAGAACGTTGTGACCTATGTGGTCGAGATTGCCACCGACAACAAAGACGGGGTTCTGCTGCCTTATCTCACCGCCAATGTCCGTTTCATCAAAGCGAGCCGCACCAATGTTCTCACCGTTTCCAACGCCGCCTTGCGTTTTCAGCCCGAACCCGGCATGGTTGCCCCTGAATTTGCGGCGCAGTTCGACGAACTGATGTCACTCCGCGGCGGTGAGCGTCTCCTCTGGAAACAGAGCGAAGCCGGACTTGTTCCCGTCAAAGTCAAGGTCGGACTTGCCAGTTCCGGCGAGACCGAGATCCTTTCAGGGGATGTGAACGAGGGCGACGAAGTGGTCAACGGAACCGTGACCGCTGCTCCCGAAACCTCTGTCAAATCTGCTCAGGGCGGCAGTCCTTTCATGCCCAAGATGCCCCAGTTCAAGCGGCGCAACCTCAATCCCGGCCGCACCAAAGGCGCCCGGAAATAACACGGTGAATAAATGAATAAACTCATCGAACTCAAAGATATCACCAAAACCTATTTCCTTGAGGAGCTTTCGGTCCCCGTACTCAAAGGCATCTCTCTGGAAATCGAAAAGGGTGATTATGTGGCACTCATGGGTGCTTCAGGTTCAGGGAAAAGTACCCTGATGAATATTCTCGGCTGTCTTGACCGCCCCACCTCAGGAGATTATCTCCTTGAGGGCGAAGAGCTGGGGCGTGCTTCCGGCGACCGCCGCGCCATGATCCGGAACCATAAGATCGGCTTTGTGTTCCAGAGCTTCAATCTGCTCCCCCGGACCAGCGCCCTTGAAAATGTGATCATGCCCCTTGCCTACACCGCAGGAGGTCTCTCAGGCAGTGAACGCCGCCGCAGAGGTCTTGCCGCACTGGAACAGGTGGGGTTGAGCGAAAGGGCATATCATCACCCCTCCCAGCTTTCCGGCGGTCAGCAGCAGCGTGTCGCCATCGCCCGCGCCCTGGTGAACCGTCCGCCGCTGATCTTTGCCGATGAACCCACGGGAAACCTGGACTCCCGGACTTCGGTGGAAGTGATGCAGATGTTCGACGCCCTCAACGCCGAAGGCATCACCATTATTCTTGTGACCCACTCCGACGAGATCGCCAACTACGCCAAGCGTGTGATCAAGGTCTCCGACGGACTTGTTGTTGACGGAGGTTTCAAATGAATTTTCTCAATACCATCGTGACCGCCCTCAAAGCCCTGAAACGGAATCCCACCCGGGCGCTCCTCACCACTCTGGGTATCATCATCGGTATCGCCGCTGTTATTACCATGATGGAAATCGGTAACGGCTCCAAAACCTCTGTGCGGACCACCATCGAAAAGATGGGTGCCAACACCGGTCTGGTCCTCCCCGGATGGCGCCGCCGTGCCGGTGTAACACTGGGGTACGGCTCCTACATCTCTCTCACCCCCGCCGATGCGGAGGCTGTGGGCAGAGAGTGTCCCAGTGTGCTGCATTACTCCCCCGTTGTCCGTTCCTCCAACCAGCAGCTGATTTTCGGCAACTCCAACTGGGTCCCCCAGAACATCTACGGTATCGCTCCCGAATACTTCATCATCCAGAACTGGCGCATCGCCGAGGGACGCATCTTCAACCGTGAAGAGGTTGAAAACAACGCCCGTGTCTGTGTCATCGGTTCCACCGTGGCACGGGAACTTTTCGGCAACGTTTCGCCTATCGACTGCGAACTGCGTATCCGTGACGTGGCATTCCGTGTGATCGGCGTGCTTCACTCCAAGGGCTCCAGCATGACGGGAGGGGATCAGGACGACATCCTCTTTGCCCCCTGGACCACGATCCGTATGCGTATCACCGGCCGCCGCACCGGGAGTGCTTCCAGCACCAAAAGCACCCCCGCCACCAAGCCCAGTGAACTTTATGCCGCAACCGGCGTGGCACTTTATCCGGAGCCGGACTCCAGTCTCACCACTGACAAGCTCCTGATCCCCAAGTTCACCTTCATCGACTGGATCGCCTTTTCAGCTTCCACCCCCGCCAAGGTGAAACAGGCGGAAAAAGAGATCACCGCACTCCTGCGTGAACGCCACCGTCTCCGCCCCATGGCTGAGGACGACTTCCGCATCCGCAACTCCAACGACTTCATGAACATGCTCAACAGCACCACAGGTCTTATGACCAATCTGCTGCTGGGTGTGGCACTGCTTTCGCTCCTTGTAGGGGGCGTGGGCATCATGAACATCATGCTTGTTTCCGTCACCGAGCGCACCCGTGAGATCGGACTGCGCATGGCGGTCGGCGCCAGGAGTTCCGATATCCTCAAGCAGTTCCTTGTGGAATCCATCATCCTCTGTCTTGTGGGCGGCATCATCGGGATCCTCACCGGACACGGTGCCGCATTCCTTGTGAATTACTATCTTAAATGGCCCATCGAATCCAGTCCCGGCGCCGTTATCGCCGCCGTGGGCGTATCGGTCTTTGTGGGTGTGGTCTTCGGCTTCTACCCCGCATGGAAGGCTTCCAAACTTGACCCCATCGAGGCTTTGCGCTACGAATAATGTTTTTTCATCGTGTTATCTCCCCAAAACTCTAAAATGAATAAAAAAATGCTTCTTACTGTACAACCGGGCTTCATTCGATCAGCGTTCACGCTGATTGAACTTCTGGTTGTGATCGCTATTATCGCCATTCTTGCCGCCATGCTGCTGCCCGCTTTGCAGCAGGCGCGTGCCAGAGCAAAAGCGATTTCATGCGGCAACAACTTTTCGACCCTCGGGAAGTATCTGAACATATATGTCGGGGATTATAAAGGTTTTTTCCCCCAGAGAGACAGCGGGGCTTCAGAATTTCTTGAAAATACCAGGGAAAATTCCCCCTGGTACGGATACCGGGAGTTGTGGAGTACCATTTACACCGCAGAACATCTGGGCGGTATCTCCAAAAACAGTAAGGGCGCACTTCGCAAAAACAAGTTCCTCTGTCCGGAAGTCAGTGTCGGCAATATGGATTATCAACTTTTCGGACCTGCGCCTTACACCAATGTTCCGAATTCCAAGGGTTCGATCTATCTCTCTATTGCCGTCAACTCCCATGCCAACGGAGCTTTGATCCCCACCCGTCTGCCCCGTATGACCCGTGTCAGACGCCCCAGCCGTCTTGCCTATATGGCGGACGGGGCAGGCTACGGACGCTTCGACTACCGTAACTCCTGGCACGGATCCACAGACAACAAGCAGTATATGGCGTTCCGCCACAGCAAACGGGCGTGGCTCCTTTTTGCTGACGGTCACACCGGCAGTGCTGTAGAACACGAATTGTGCAACACCTGCAACCCCAAGCAATATCCCTACGACGGTCCTCTCTGGCGGCCTGATAAATAAAATAGGAAAAGAATAAAAATGAAAAGGATCTCAATAAAGCGTTTCACCTTGATCGAGCTTCTCGTTGTTATCGCCATTATCGCCATTCTGGCCGCTATGCTTCTGCCTGCATTGCAGAAAGCCCGTTCCAGAGCTCACTCCATCACCTGTGTCAACAACTTCGGCAACCTGAGCAAAGCGTGGCTCCAGTATGTTTCCGACAACCAAGGTGTCGCTCCCGGACTTTACAATGGCAACAACAGCTGGGGAACTTCCACCCGGGTCTGGTATCTGGCAGCCGATGGAGTTGCCCCGACGCTCAATGACAAGAGCGGTATGTTTTCCCCTTATCTGAGTTTCAAGAATACCGGTAAGTATGAGAGCGGCTACGGTCTGGGAGGCTTTTCTTACGCCATAAAAGGCAAAGCGTATGTCAATTCTCTCTTCTGTCCTGCCCGGGAGGATGGGATGCGCAAATTTCTGGCTGTGGAAAGCACCGGCAGCACTATGGGGATCCAGTGTACAGCCTGGGCGAAACCGTGGAAACTTTCCGTTGCCCGCCGTCCCTCACGGAGCATGGCAGGGGGTGAAGGACCTTTCGGCGCAGCTTATATTTCCAGTCGTCTCAACGGCGATGCGCCTTTCCCGGTCTTCCCCCACGACAATCCCAACCCTGCCGGAAACGAGACAAAAGGGGGCGGAGTACAATCTTCCATCGGACCGGGAAAAAGTACCTTCTTCTTTTACGACGGACATGTTGCCCAGATCGAGCGTATGAAAGTGCCTTCCTCAGAACGTCTCGGCGACGGCAGCACCAGCGGAGCTTACTATTCAAGTTTCTGGGCGCCTTTCAACAACCAGCAGAGACATGACCTCTGGTAAGAAGAGTTGTTTTTCAGAAAAAAACACAAATTTTTTTGAAAAAACATTTGATAAAACAGCATTTCGATGCTATATTAAGAGACTTGCAGGTGTACTGTACACTTGAAGTGAAGTTGTGTGTATTGCGCCGCTGACTCATGGCGCAGTCGGCAAATTTTCGGGAAGTGGTTGATGCTGAACTGCTTTGCGGGAATTTGGCGACTCTGTTGAGTCTCGGGTAATACCGTGACAGTGCTGAGACCGAAACGGAAAAGTTTGAGAAGTTCCTCCCTTACTTTGGAACGGATCAAAGTTGGAAGCGTAAGTTTCAGTACAACAGCTGAAAAGTTTGTTCCGGCCGTCGGGAAGCGGTCGTTGTGAACTTGCAGCTGTCTCCGGAATGGACCGTTACGACAGGTCGAAGGGTTTGGATCCGGCTCCCGGCGGGGAGCAAGTGCGAAAACGGATCAATGGGAAGAACCCGATGTGACCTCAAGAAGCGGGAGAAATCCGGAATAACCCGGTCAGCCGGGTGGACTCTTTTGAGCCGGGGGTCTCTTTCAGGTGAAAGAGAAACTTGAAGCCGGCTGATGCAAAAAGGAAAAATGTTAAGATTATGGAAGTTAGAGCTTTAACCAAAAATGTGCGGATCTCTCCCGAGAAGGCGCGGCACGTCTCCCGCCTGATCCAGGGCAAGAGTGCAGTTGAAGCCCTTGCCATCGTCGAACTCAGCCCCCGCAAGGCGGCTGCTCTTATCGGCGACACTCTGCGTTCTGCAGTGGCAAATGCTGAAAACAACTGCGATGTCAACCGCAAGCTGCTGACCGTCAAGGCGGCATTGGTGAGTCCGGGCCCCATCATCAAGCGTTTTCGTCCGAAAGCGCGGGGATCGGCAGGTCGTATCCGGAAACGGACCAGTCATTTTGAAGTCATTCTGACCGACAATCAATAAGGAAACGAATCGTGGGACAGAAAGTCAATCCTATCGGTCTCAGAACTGCGTTGAACCATAATTGGGAATCGCGCTGGTTCGCCGACAAGAAAAACGCGGGACGCACTTTGTTCGGTGACTGGCTGCAGGAGGATCTCAAGATCCGCGCCTGCATCCGTGAAATGCATCCTGCTGCTGCTATTGCACGAATTCAGATCGAGCGCTTCGCCAGCCGCGTGCGCGTCACCATTCACTCTGCCCGTCCCGGCAACCTGGTCGGAACCAAGGGCAAGGTGCTGGATGAACTCCGTGCCAAACTCGCCAAGCTGGCTGAGGGTAAAGAACTGTTTCTTGACATCGCCGAAGTCCGTCGCGCTGAGACCAACGCTCAGCTCGTGGCTGAGAGCATTGCTCAGCAGCTCGAGCGTCGTATCGGTTTCCGCCGTGCGATGAAGCGCGCTATCCAGCTCGCTATGGACAACGGTGCTGATGGTATCAAGATCAATTGCGCCGGCCGTCTCGGCGGTGCTGAACTCGCCCGTGAGGAACAATACAAGGAAGGCCGTATTCCCCTTCACACTCTGAAGGCCAATATCGATTACGGTTACGTCGCTGCCAACACTCAGGCCGGTAAAATCGGCGTGAAGGTTTGGATTTGTCATAAAGAGTCCCTGGAGGAACAAGAAAATGCCGTTAATGCCAAAAAGGGTAAAGTACAGAAAGGTTCAGCGCGGAAATAACGGAGGCCTCGCCACAACCAATAATAAATTGGATTTCGGCGATTTCGCTCTCCAGACGCTGACCCGTGGGTACATCACCAATAATCAGATCGAAGCAGCCCGTGTGGCTATCAACCGTCACCTGAAGCGTCGCGGCAAAGTGTGGATCCGGATGTTTCCGTACCGCTCTTTCACCAAGAAGCCTCTTGAAGTCCGTATGGGCAAGGGAAAAGGTGCTGTTGAAGGTTGGGTCGCCCCTGTTCTGCCCGGGCGCATCCTGTTCGAGATTTCAGGCTGCAGTGAAACTATTGCCAAGGAAGCCATGAGCCGCGCTGCCAACAAGCTGTGCGTCCGCTGCAAGTTCCTTGCCCGTGAGAACTGAGGATAATCCCAAATGAAGTACGTTGATATAGCTAAGCTGACCGACGAAGAACTGAACAGCAAAGTTCTTGAAATGCGTCGTGAAAAGCTGAATCTTAAAATTCAATCCCGTACTGGACAGCTTGAGAAAACTGCCCGTGTCAAGGAACTGCGTCGCGACATCGCACGCTGCCTGACCGAGGAAGCTGCCCGGAAAAATAAAGAGGTGAAAGCATGAGCGAAGCCACTGTTCAGGCCGTCCGCGGCAACCGCAAGGAGCGGGTCGGAGTTGTGGTCAGTGACGTTCAGAGCAAGACCATCGTTGTCAAAGTCGAACGCCGCACCGCCCATCCCCGCTATCACAAAATCGTCAAAGTGAGCAAGAAATTCACTGCTCACGATGAAAACAATGAAGCCAAGATCGGCGATACCGTCCGCATCGTTGAAACCCGCCCCATGAGCAAGAACAAGCGCTGGCGGTTGGTTGAGATCATCAGCCATGCGATTTCGAACGACGCTGTTGAGGCCTAATTCAAGCTGGAAGAGTAAGGAATAAGTCATCATGATTCAGATGCAAACCATTTTGCAGGTCGCCGACAACTCAGGGGCCAAGTCCCTGTTGGTGATCACTGTTCTCGGCCAGCAGAAAAAGCACGCTGTTGTTGGTGATATCGTCAGTGCCGCCGTTGAGGAGGCTCTTCCTGACGGTACCGTCAAGAAAGGTCAGCGTGTCAAGGCCGTGATCGTCCGTTCCAAGCAGAAGATCCGCCGCGCAGACGGTTCCTATCTTTCCTTCGATGAGAACGCCGCTGTTCTTATCGACAAAGACAAGAACCCCATCGGCAGCCGTATTTTCGGACCTGTCGCCCGTGAGTTGCGCGATAAGAACTTTATGAAGATCATTTCTCTCGCGCCCGAGGTGTTGTAATGAAAAAATACCATGTTAAAAAAGGCGACAAAGTCGTGGTCAATGCTGGCAACTTCAAAGGCGAAGAAGCTACTGTTGCCGCAATCCTGACCAAGAAGGATCGTGTGGTACTCAGTCTTGCCAATGCCGGAGCTGCCTCCAAGATGGGCAAGCGTACCCTCCGCAAGAGCCAGGCCAACCCCAACGGCGGACTGGTGGAGCGTTCCGTTTCAGTTCATGTTTCCAATGTGAACAAGAAGTCGCAGGAGTAATTAAAAATGCCCGATATGAGGAAAAAATATCTGGAAGAAGTGCGTAAGGCTCTCGCAGAAAAGCTGAACATTGCCAACGTCATGGATATTCCCAAGCTGGAGAAGATCGTTATCTCCACTGGTATCTCCTCCGACGCTGAGCGTGACAGCTTCACCGAAGCCAAGAAGCACCTGGGCGCCATGACAGGTCAGGAACCTGTTATCACCAAGGCGCGCAAGAACGTTTCCAACTTCAAACTCCGTGTCGGTATGCAGACTGGCGTCATGGTTACGCTGCGTGGCAACCGTATGTACGAGTTTCTTGACCGTTTCGTCCACAACGCTCTGCCGCGTGTGCGTGACTTCCGCGGGATCCCCAAAAAGGGATTCGACGGTGTCGGTAACTACAACATGGGTATCAAAGATACCTCTGTGTTTACCGAAGTTGATGCGGACAAGCTGAAATATCCCCTCGGTGTGAACATCGCTTTTGTGACCACCGCCAAGGACAATGCTTCAGCTATGGAATTGCTCCGCATGTTGGAATTGCCCTTTGAGGAATAAGGAAAGGAACTTGTCAACATGGCTAAATTGAGTTTAATGGTCAAGGCTGCCCGCCCCAACAAGTTCGCAGTGCGGAACTACACCCGCTGCCGTAACTGCGGCCGCCCCCGTGCCTACATCGGCAAGTTCCAGCTCTGCCGCATCTGTTTCCGTGAACTGGCCTCTCAGGGTCAGATCCCGGGCGTCACCAAGGCCAGCTGGTAATCAGGAGGAAAGCATAAAATGAGTATGCAGGATCCCATCGCCGATATGCTCACCCGCATCCGCAATGCAGGCGCTGCAGGGTTGAAGAAAATCGTTATGCCCGCTTCCAACGAAAAGGCTGCTATCGCCGCCGTTCTCAAGGAAGAGGGTTACATCGGTGACTTTGCTGTTTCCGGTGAGGGCGCAAAACGCACTCTCGGAATCGAAATCAAATATTATGGCGGCAAACCGGTTATCGCCGGTTTGGAGCGTGTCAGCAAGCCCTCCTGCCGTGTCCACTGCGGCTGCGCGGAAATCCCCCGCGTTCGCAACGGTCTCGGTATCGTGGTCTTGAGCACCCCCAAAGGTATCATCTCCGGACGCAAGGCTAAAGCCGAAAACGTCGGTGGTGAAATCATTTGCTACGTTTGGTAATCGTGCGCGAATAAGGAATTATTGAAATGTCACGCATTGGTAAGAAACCTATCGCACTCCCCGCCGGCGTTAAATTCGCCGTGGCGGACCGGGTCGTGACAGTGGAAGGCCCCAAGGGCAAACTGACACTGGAACTCCCTCCCCACGTCACCGCCGCTATGGAAGGCAATGATATTGTCGTCAGCCCTGTCAACGAAACCCGTCAGGCAAACGCTATGCACGGTCTTACCCGCAGTCTCATCAACAACATGGTTGTCGGTGTTACTGCCGGTTTCAAAAAGGAACTCGCTATCATCGGTGTCGGTTACAAAGCCACCCTTGCCGGTTCCAAGTTGACTCTCAATCTGGGTTATTCTCACACCATCGTGTTTGAAGTTCCCAAAGAGATCAAGCTGACCGTTACCCCCGAAAACAAGATGATCATCGAGGGAATCGACAAACAGCTGGTCGGCGAAACCGCCGCTCAGATCCGTCGTTTCCGTCCCCCGGAACCCTACAAGGGCAAGGGCATCCGCTATGTGGATGAACGCATCATTCTGAAGGAAGGTAAATCCGCTGGTTAATAGCGGGATTTGCTTAAGGAGAAGCATAAAATGTCTCAAATTGATAAAAAAACTCAGCGCGCACGCCGCCACAACCGGATCCGTCTCAAGATCTCCGGTACGGCTGCCCGTCCGAGATTCTGTGTCAGCATTACGACGAACAACATCTATTGTCAGTTCATCGATGATGTCGCAGGCCGCACTCTGGCTGCGACCTCCAGCTTGAGCTCCGCCTTCAAGGCTGATGAAAACAACCGTCCCAACCTGGATGGTGCCAAGCTGCTGGGCAAACTCGCTGCTGAAGCAGCCAAGGCCGCCAATATTACCGAAGTGGTCTTTGACCGTTCCGGTTACAAGTATCACGGCCGTATCAAGGCTATCGCCGAAGCTGCCCGTGAGAATGGTCTCAAGTTCTAATGGATAAGGAACTCTGAATATGGCAAGACGTGAACGTGACAACGAACCCGCTGTGATCAGCGAGTTTGATGAAAATGTGATTTCCATCAATCGCAGCGCCAAGGTCGTCAAAGGCGGCAAAAACATGAGTTTCGGCGCTCTGGTGGTTGTTGGAAACCGTAAAGGCCGGGTCGGCTACGGCTACGGCAAGGCGAATGAAGTTTCAGACGCTATCCGCAAGGGCAGTGAGGCTGCACACAAGAATCTGGTGACCATTCCCATGAATGGCGACACCATTCCCCATGAGATCGAGTGCAAGTTTGACGGTGCCAGAGTTCTGCTCCGTCCCGCAAGTTCCGGTACCGGTTTGATCGCCGGTGGTGCCGTGCGCGCCATCCTCGAACTTGCCGGCGTCAAGGACGTGCTCGCCAAGTCTCTCGGTGCCTCCAACTCCATCAACGTTGCCAAGGCTACCTTCGCTGCTATCGGCGCTCTCACCACCCGTGAAGCCGCCTATGCAAAGCGTGGTCTGGCAGTGCCTGAAAAGGCTCCTGTTGAAACCGAAAACAACTAATGGCAGAGGACTGAACTATGAAACTGCATGATATGAAACCTGCTCCTGGTTCCCGCAAAGCCCGTAAACGGGTCGGTCGCGGTGACAGTTCAGGACTGGGCAAAACCGCAGGCCGCGGCGATAAGGGACAGAAGTCCCGTACCGGTGCGGTTATCCGTCCCTTCTTTGAAGGCGGTCAGATCCCCCTCTTCCGGCGTTTGCCCAAACGTGGCTTCAAGAACGCCGACCGGGTGATCTTCCAGTTGGTCAACCTGAGCGTTATTGACAAAGAGTTTGCCGCAGGCGAAGTTGTGGATGCTGAAAGCCTCCGCGCCAAGAGCCTTCTCGGTAAAGCTCAGCTGCCCATCAAGATCCTCGCCAACGGCGAGATCACCAAGGCAGTCACTGTCAAAGCTGAAGCATTCTCCCAGGCTGCGATCGCCAAGATCGAAGCTGCGGGCGGCAAAACCGAAAAAATCGGCTGACGCTTCATGAAGTGTCCAGGACACTGTTAAACGCAGTGTCCTGGAATATTTGTTAAATCTAAGCGAAAGAAATAATTCAATATGTTGCGGGCATTTCTCAATGTTTTCAAAGTCAAAGAGCTGCGTACCCGTTTGCTTTTCACAGCGCTGATTATTATCCTGGTCCGGTTCGCAAGCAGCATTCCGTGCCCCGGGGTCGACCCTGCGGCTCTGGAAAAATTCATTCAGAGTATGGCTGCCAAGAACGCCGGCGGCGTGATGGGCATGATCGACGTCTTTTCAGGCGGCGCCTTGACTCACTTTGCATTGGGTGCTTTGGGCATCATGCCCTATATTACCGCTTCCATCATTATGCAGCTGCTGGTTCCTGTTCTCCCCCAGCTTGAGAAGATCCAGCGCGAAGGCGAGTCCGGCCGTGCAAAAATCACCCAGTGGACCCGCTATCTGACTATTGTGGTCTGTCTTATCCAGGGTGCCATGGTCACTGTCGCCATGATCGACCCCACCCGTTTGGGTCTCCCTGCTCCTGCGAGTGCTCTTTTCATTGGAAACAGCTCCGTTTTCGTTCTGGTCAACACCATCGTTCTGACCTGTACGACTATGGTTTTTATGTGGCTCGGCGAACAGATCACCGAGCGCGGTATCGGTAACGGTGTCTCCCTTATCATCACCATCGGTATCGTTTCACGACTTCCTCACTCTGTTATTGAACTCTGCCAGATGGCGGCTTCAGGAAAGACCCCCGGCGGTGCTTCCTTCGGTCCTGTTCATCTGCTTCTGCTCCTTGTGGTTTTCTGCGCTGTCACCGCTGCGACGATCCTCCTTTCTCAGGGATATCGCCGTGTGCCCATCCAGATGATCCGCAAGACCATCGGCAAGAGCATGAATACCGGTTCCACCTACATGCCCCTCAAGGTCAACTTTGCCAACGTTATGCCTATCATTTTCGCCGGTGCCATTATGATGGTCCCCGAGTTCATCTTCCAGACTCTTGCTGCCAAACACGGCGGTTTCTGGATCACTCTGACCACCATGTTCCGTCAGGACGGTGCAGGTTACATGATCACCTACGGTCTTCTCATTCTGATCTTCTGCTTCTTCTGGGTCGCCAACCAGTTCAATCCCCTGCAGATCGCAGACAATCTGAAGAAAGAGAGCTCCTACATTCCCGGCATCAGCCCCGGTCAGCCCACGGCGGACTTCCTCGATGCCACCATGACCCGTGTTACTGCGGGCGGTGCAGTGTTCCTGCTGGTTCTCGCCCTCTTCCCCATGTTCCTTTACAGCAAGTTTGATATTCCTTTCATGGTCGCCCAGTTCTTCGGCGGTACCAGCTTGTTGATCATGGTGGGTGTGGTTCTCGATACCATGAGCCAGCTTGAGTCTCATCTGACCATGCGTCACTATGAAGGATTCTTGAAGAGCGGACGTCTCAAGAACCGCAGCGGACATTGATCCGCTGGAAAATATGTTCCAATTCAGGTCTGGCGGGTTGTTATCCAACAATCAGGTCGGACCTTTTTTTTTCAGGGAGAGCAGAAATTGAGTACAACAGTTGTTGCCATCGACGGTCCTGCCGGTGCAGGGAAGAGCAGCGTCGCAAAAGAGATCGCCAGACGTTTAGGGTTTACCCATGTCAACACCGGCAGCCTTTACCGGGCTGTGGGATGCGCCTTGCGCCGGGCGGGAGCTTCTCTTGATCCTGTCCAGAGGGGTGAACTTGAAAAGATCTCTCTCGAATATCAGGGCGTTACTCTGCTTCTCAATGGCGAAGATCCCGGCGAAGCGTTGCGGACACCCCAGTGTGCCGCCGATGCAAGTCTTGTGGCGAAACAGCCTCTTGTCCGGGAATTTCTCCTTGAAGTCCAGCGCAACAGCGCGCGGGGACAGTGGATCGTTATGGAAGGACGGGACATCGGTACTGTGATTTTTCCCGATGCTCTGGTCAAGATCTTTTTGACAGCCTCCTCCCTTGAACGCGCCAAAAGACGTATCGCTCAGGGCGAAGTTGCCCCCGGGGCGACTCTTGAAGAGGTACAGAAAGAGATCGAAGCCAGAGATCTTCAGGATTCCACCCGTGAAGTGGCACCTCTCAAGGCGGCTCCGGATGCGGTGGTCATCGACAGTTCCACCCTTTCTCTTGAAGAAACCGTCGATGCTATCGCCGCTGTTGTTGAAGAAAAACGCAAGGGGAGCAGATAAAAATGTTTCATTCTTCCAATTATCGTGTTTCTTACGGTGACACCGACCAGATGGCGGTGGTCTATTACGGAAACTATCTTGAGTTTTTTGAACGCTCACGGACTGAGATGCTCCGGGATTGCGGGCTGCCTTACACCGAGCTTGAACGCAGAGGATGGCTTTTGATGGTTATTGAATCCCACTGCCGCCACTTTGCCCCTGCCCATTATGATGATTTGCTCACTTTCAAGTCCGCCGTTGCTGAAATCACCCGTGTCAGAATCAAGATCGTCACCCGTGTTTACCGGGATGATACGCTTCTTGCCGAAGGGTATGTGGTGCTGGGATCGGTGGATAAAAATTACCGCATTTCACGCCTTGACCCTGAGTTCGTCCAAATCTGCCGCAAATATACTCTGGAGGAACAGGAATGACTTCTTTTCCCGAAATCACGGCACTTCCCCCTCTTAAATTTGTTCCCGTTTACAAAGAACGCCCCTGGGGCGGAACTTTGATGGGGGAACTTCTCAACCGTTCCACCCCCGAAAATGTGAAGATCGGCGAGGCATGGGAACTTTCTGACCGTGAGGGTGCCGATACCCCTGTGGCGGAAGGTCCCCTGGAAGGTATAACGCTCTCTCAGCTCGTCGCCCATTACGGACGCGCCTTTATCGGCGCCCGGGCTGTCGATACCAGCCGTTTCCCCCTGCTCATCAAGCTCATTGATGCCGGAGACAGACTCAGTTTGCAGGTCCATCCTGATGAACGCACCTGCCGTCTTTTTGCCGACGGCTCCGAACCCAAAACGGAGATGTGGTATGTCATCGCCGCCCGCAAAGGGGCGAGGATCATGGCGGGATTGAGTCCCAAAGCCACCAAGCTGCAGTTTCAGGAAAAGGTCAACTCCCCCGATGTGGAGGAACTGCTTCAGTGCCACCGTTCTGTTCCCGGGGATGCCTATTTCATTACCGCAGGCGTTCTCCACGCCATAGGCGGCGGCAATCTGCTCCTTGAAATCCAGCAGAACAGCGATACCACCTACCGCCTCAGCGATTGGGGCAGAGTGGATAAAGAGGGGAAATCCCGTGAACTCCACCTTGAAAAAGGTCTTGCCGCCACAGATTTTTTCAACCGGAACACCCCCCGTATCCCCGGCGTGACCGGTCAGACCGGGTTCAACAGAAAATATTCCCTTGTGAGCAAATCCCAGTTTTTCAGGGTCAGCGAACTGCGCCTTGTTTCCCCCTGGCGTGATGATACCTCCGGCGATGGCAGTTTTCATCTCATTTCAGCCATCAACGGCGCCGTTGCCATTGAGGGCGAAGCTCCCGGGCAGCGTTGCGAACTGGAAGTCGGACGCAGCGCTCTGCTGCCTGCCGCTTTCGGCAGATACCGTATTCTCCCTCTGGATGACGGGGAGACCACTGTTTTGAAAACCACTTTGTAAAAGAAAGATAATCTTATGAAATTCCTTGAAGATCTGCAGGCCGCATTGCGGTCGAAATTTCCCGCTTTTACTGCGGAGCAATCCCTTGTTCTCGAAGCCTGTCCTCAGGGGCAGGAGGGGGATTTTACCATCAACTGTTTCAAGATCGCCAAGTTTTGCGGCGGTCCTCAGGGCGCTGTGGCAGCGGTTACTGAATTTCTCAACTCTCATGCCGATATCGCCAAAGTGACAGCGGTCAAGGCTTTTGTCAACATCACTCTGACGCCTGCGGCTCTCTTTGCCGCAGGGGCTGCCGATGTGGATTCTCTTCTTGAAAGAGTCAAACTTCCCGCTGACAAGCGCCGCAAGGTGCTGATCGAATTTTCCGCCCCCAACACCAACAAGCCCCAGCATCTGGGACACGTCCGCAACAACACTCTGGGTATGACCCTCGGTTCATTGCTCAAGCGCATCGGTCACGATGTCATTGAGATCAACCTTGTGAACGACCGGGGCATCCACATCTGCAAATCCATGCTTGCCTATGAACGTTTCGGCGAAGGTGTCACCCCTGAAAGTTGCGGCAAAAAGGGCGATCATCTCGTTGGGGATTTCTATGTGAAGTTCAACACCGAACTTTCCAAAGAGATCGAAGCAGTCCGTGCCGCTCACCCCGAATGGGCGGATAAGGATAAAGATGAACTCTTCCTCGAAACTGAACTGGGCCGCTCCGCTCAGGAAATGCTCCGTAAATGGGAAGCGGGGGATCCCCAGGTCCGTCAGCTCTGGGAAAAGATGAATTCATGGGTTTTCAAGGGATTTGCCGAAACCTATACCCGCATGGGGATCAACTTCGATCACACCTACCTTGAAAGTCAGACCTATCTGCTGGGTAAAGATGTTGTCCAGCAGGGACTTGAAAAAGGTGTTTTCACCAAACGCGAAGACGGTGCCGTCATCTGCGATCTGGGCAAGATGGGAACCAAAGTCGTGCTGCGTTCCGACGGGACCAGCGTTTACATCACTCAGGATCTGGGGACCACCTTGCGCAAGTTCAACGACTATAAGCCTGAAGAGCTGATCTGGGTGGTGGGTGATGAACAGAATCTCCACTTCAAGATGCTTTTTGAAATGCTTTCACGCCTCGGTTACGACTGGGCGCAGCGCTGCTATCACCTTTCCTACGGCATGGTCAATCTGCCCAGCGGCAAGATGAAAAGCCGTGAGGGAACTGTGGTGGATGCCGACGACCTCTTTGATGAGATGTCCGGACTTGCCGCCGCCGCCTGCGCCGAGCGTGATGCCGAACTTTCACAGGAGGAACTCAAACGCCGGGGCGAGATCATCGGTCTCGGTGCGTTGAAGTTCATGCTCCTGAAGTTCAATCCCAAGACCACCATGATCTTTGATCCTCAGGCAAGTTTGCGTTTTGAGGGCGATACGGGACCCTATGTCCAGTATGTCTGCGCCCGTGTGGGTTCCATCGAGCGGAAACTTGCTGAAAGAGGCATCACCGTCGGAACGCCCGACTGGGCGCACCACGATCACGCCGCCGAAAGAGATCTTGCGGTCAAACTTTTCTATTATCCTGCGATCTTGCAGAGTGCGGGCGAAAAGCGTGACTGCTCCGGCGTGGTGGATTATCTGCTTGACCTTGCCAAGAGCTTCAATGCTTTCTACCGTGAGTGTCCCGTGCTGACCGCTGCTCCTGAACTGATCCCCGGACGTGTCAAACTGGCTCAGGCTGTCCGTCAGGTGCTGACCGATGGCCTCAATACTTTGACCATCCAAGTCCCCGATGTGATGTAAAATGTTGAAGAAAGCAGGTGTTCTTATGGCTCTCATTGCAACAGCAACCACCGCAGTTGCCGCGCCCGCTGATCCTGAAGATTTTGCGAAACTGGGCGGGGAAAATATCGACATCAACCGTTTCAAAGGGGTGTTTCCCCCTCACATCAAATGCGTTGCGGTTCTGACTCCCGCCAGTATTCCCAATGAGGAAAAAATGCGTCTGGGCGTCAAGATGCTGGAACGCGCCGGACTCAAGGTCAAGGTCATGCCCAATACTTACGCCAAAGCTCCCAAGGGCAAAAAAAGTATTCCTCTGCCCAAGAGATTTGCGGATTTTATGGCAGCGTGGAACGATCCCGAAGTGGATATGATCATCCCCACCCGGGGCGGCACCGGTGCGCAGCAGGTGGCGGCGAAAGCTGATTGGAACGAACTGCGGAAACGCAAAGTGATCCTTATGGGATACAGCAACATCACCTGTTTGACCGGTCCCATGCTTTCCCAAAAGGCAGGATACCCCATGCAGGGCCCCAATCTCGGCTCTCTGGTTTCCTGTGACGATGCCTCTTTGAAGCATCTGAAAGCGCTCCTTGCCGGGGAAAAACCTGATCCGGTGCAGCTTACTGCACTGCGTGAGGGGGATGTTTCCGGCTTGGTCTATGCGGGGCATCTCTCACTGCTGCGTCAGGTGCAGACCACGCCTTTCAAGGTGGATACCACCGGAAGAGTCCTCTTCATCGAGTGTGTCCGACGACCTGAAAGAGAGTTGAAAAGGACTTTCAATTATCTGAAAAAGCAGGGATTCTTTGACAAATGTGCCGGAGTCGTTCTCTGTCACTTCACCCGTTGTTTCCCTGACAATGAGAGCAAGCTGAACTTTTTCAAATATGTGTGTTCTCAGGTGAGTTGTCCTGTCTATTACGGATACCCCTACGGTCACGAAAGTGCCATCCGCGCTTTGGATTTCCAGCGCAAAGCCGTAATCAGAAAAGGCGTGCTGAACTTCGAGTGACAAGGTGCAGACAATCAAGGAGTCGTTCCCCCGCAGGAGCGGCTCCTTTTTTTTGCCCTAACGCAGGAGGATTCCGGGGAAATCATATTACGGCAGATTTGACAAGTATTTCCGCCGGATGTATATTATTTGTATGTGATTGGTAAGGAGCTGGACTATGGCAGAAAATAACATCGACGAATTGATCCGGGCAGCAGAAGCGGGCAATGCGAAAGCTCAAACTCATTTGGGCTGGTGCTATGATGAGGGCGAAGGCGTGGAAGTCGATCACGAAAAAGCCTTCTACTGGTACACCCGTTCTGCCGAAGCAGGCGATGCAACCGGACAATTCAATTTGGCAATGTGTTATGAACTTGGAACCGGTACTGAAATTGACTATGCTAAAGCAGTTTACTGGTACGAAAAAGCCGCCGCACAAAATGATGCGAAAGCCCTTAATACATTGGGCGTTTTTTATGAAGACGGCAAAGGCGTTCCGGTCGATTTGGGGAAAGCCGTTGATTTTTACCGCCGAGCCGCTGAATTGGGAAATCAATCTGCGATGGTCAATCTGGGGTGTTGCTATGATGACGGTATCGGTGTGGAAACTGACCGGAAAACAGCAGCCCAACTTTACCGCAACGCCGCGTTAAAAGGTTATAGCATCGGACAGTACAATCTGGCGCTTTGTTACGATCATGGAACCGGTGTCAGAAAAAATATGGTCCTTGCCGTCAAATGGTATAGAAAAGCCGCTGAACAGGGATATGCCGAATCTCAATGCAATCTTTGTGTCTGTTATGAAAATGGAACAGGAGTTGAACAAGACTCGGTTCAGGCGGTGAAATGGTATAAACTTGCTGCCGCACAGGATGATGCTATTGCACTTTGTAATCTGGGCGAAGCGTACTACTACGGCGACGGTGTAAAAAAGTGCTATAAAAAAGCGGTAGAGTATTACACCAAAGCCGCCGAACTTGGCAACAGTAAAGCGTTTTACAAATTGGGAATCTGTTACGAAGATGGCTTGGGAGTAAAGAAAAATCCCGTAAAATCCTTTGAGTGTTTTCAAAAAGCCGCAGAAGATGACTATCCGGAAGCCGTTTATTATCTCGGCAGTTGTTATTATAATGGCAGAGGCGTTGAAAAGGATTTGGCACAAGCATATTACTGGCACAAGAAGTCTGCCGAACTCGGTGAAACTACCGGTATGAACGATATTGCAACTTGCGATTACGGTATTGAAATTCCGGAACGGGAAAAAGTTGAATGGCTGCAAAAAGCCGTTGATGCCGGAGACACCTTTGCATTATGCAATCTCGGAGTCCGTTATCAGCTTGGCAAGGGCGTTGAAAAGAACGAAAAAATGGCAATGCAACTTTTCCGGAAGTCTGCGAAACTGAATGAGCCATCAGCATATTATGCCTTGTATATATGCTATATCAATGGTCGCGGAGTCCGCAAGAACCGTCAACTTGCGTTAAAATACTTGCACAAATCCGCCGAACTCGGCTACCCCAAAGCCCGGAAAGTTTTGAAAAAGTTGGAGTCCGGCGAATGAGTGTAGATTGGTCAAAATATCCCCCTTTGCCGGAAGCTCCCACTCTTCCGGAGTGGCGCGACTTGCCAGAGCATGAGGCATATTGGAAAGAGGTTGATTCCATAACAACTCCTTTGGGAAATGATATAATTATTCTGGGGTGGTTTGGGCTGTGGATATTGTTTTCTATCCTGTTTTGCTGGTTCTTCTGGTTCGGCGAAAATGGAACTATGGCTTCAATATTTGCAGGAACAATTGTCGGTTATATTTTTGCCTCCGTTCCCCCGATAATATGCCATAAAATTTTTCATCATATTGCCAAGCGCAAGATTTCACGAAAGTACGGCTTTTCCCTGAAGAAACTGAACCGTCCGGATATTTCCAAAGAGATCGGAGATGTGTTGGCTGCCCGGCCGGACTTTGATGAAGAAAATTTCCGCAAATGCTGGCCTCCTGAATCCGGTCTGGAATACGATGCCATGTTTATATTGGAAACCGCAAAAACAGCATGGTATTTGCACAAAAAAATGCTTTATCCCAATGATCCGTTGCTGTTGCTGTTTTATGGAGGTGCTCACAGATTCGGCAAAGAGAAAATGATTGAGGATACATCTTTCTTTTTTGAAGATGTTGCATTAGAATTTGATATTTATGATTTCAGCGGCATAAACAATGCTTCAACTCTCGCCGAATTTGTGGAATTCTGCCAAAAAACAAGAGGGGCAGCCGGATGAAATCCTTTTCGTTTATACAAGCCGGTGTGCCCTGTGTGCGGCAGTAAAAATTGCGGCTTTGCACACAGCATTGAAAACTGGATCGTGCTGATGATTTCCGGAACAATGCACTACCGGTGCAAAAATTGCAAGCATGAGTTTAGCGATTTGAAATAATCATGATTTGGTGTTATTTTATAAGAAGTAATTTTTAAAAGGAATTCATTATGCAAATCCAAAGACTTGATATCTATCTGGCAGCAGCCGCAATCGCATTTATTATTTATGGAGTCAAATATGCGATCAAACGATGGCGCAAGGTTCCGGATGCCCCCGTTTACTCAGAAAAAGAAGCCCAAGCCTTTGAGAAACATTTGGAGAAAAACTTTGGCCCGGTCAAGTCAGTTTTTCACGAACTTGTCTCCGGAGAGATGCACATTGACATCTATGTTGTGGAACCGACGGAGCAGTTTCCCTGTTACCGTCTTTTTACCTGCGGTATGGGCGCAAAGAGAATGGAACTCCCCGAGCAGGCTGAAGGGAAGCGCCCCGACCGCATCGAATTGATGCTTTCGCTGCCTGCTGATTGGAAATTTGATGAAATGTCCATGGAAGACACAAACTTCTACTGGCCGGTGGGGCTGATGCAATATTTGGCCCGTTTCCCCTGGAATGAATCCACCTGGCTGGGCTTCGGGCACACCATCCCGTTGCAAAAGTTTGCAGAAAATACCGAACTTTCCGGCGTTTTGCTGAACTATCCTGAGAACTATCCTTTCGCAGCCGGACACATTGATCTGCCTCGGGGCACGGTGCAGTTGATCAACATCGTTCCCTTGTACAGTGAGGAGATGGATTACAAACTCTCATGCGGTATCGAAGGTTTGGAAAAACTTATGGGGAGCACGCTTTATTCTCCCATTGATCCCAAACGTAAAAACTGTGTTCTTTCAAGGGAGTGAGCCATGACCGTCATTGAACTGCACCGGGATTTTTCAGTACGCTATCCGTATGTTCCGCTGACAAAGGGCGCTTCGAAAAATGTTTGCGGGCAAGCTGATTACATCGCCCCCGAAAAGGCGTGGGAGCTTGTGATTGCACTGCTCCGGTCGTGGAAAAGTCAGGCGATCATGTTGACTTATGAAAAGGATAACCCATCGCGGTTCAATCGTGAAGCCCGATTTCTTCTCTTACCCATGTGGGAAAATGAATGTATTTCTATAAAAGAGGTGTTCTTTTCCGGGAAGCCAATCTTTTTTACCGATTTGACCAATGGCGGCTGTGCATTATTCTGTTTGTCAGAGTATGAAGATCAAGCGGAATCCTTTGAACTCCTGCTTTTCGGATATGGCTCCCATCGCGATCTGGCAGAAAAAGCCAAACAACTCCATGGCACAATTGAGTTGTTTATCCAAAAATGAGCGTGCAAGGTATGGATATAACGCAATATATTGATCTGGAGTCATACAGCAGTTCCCCGGGATTTTTGGGGTATACGGATCATGGGAAGTATTCAGAGACCGCAATAGAGAGTGTATGCAATGACTTTCTGAAAAAAATGGCAGCGCATATCAACGATGTGACGGTCGTTTCCTCCCTGTGTATAGACTGTAACAAAGAAGAAATAGCACAGGATTATGATCTTGATGCGACGAAAATCGATGTTTTTTTGTCTGCGTTATCGAAATACGGTATGGTAAAAATCATTGATTTCGGGGCAATCGCACGCAAGTACCCTCCGGAGACGGCGGAATTTGACCGGGAGTTCCGCAAACTTGAAACCACCTTCACATTTCTTGATACGCCTGATGAAGCAACGGTGAAAGAAATATTGGCGGCGTTTTTTCACGGGGCGGGGCTGCAAGGGCATCTCTTTCTGGTTTACAGGGCTAAAGGCGTGATCGTTTATCCCCACACTGATGATTTCGGCTTCGGCTTTATCAGTATGAATAAAGAGCGCAACCAGGAATTGAAAGAGGAACTGAGCACATTGTTTGCCCTCTGTTAAAGGTGAATGTTCAATAAAAATCAAAAAAAGTTTAAAAGTGAGCTTGCAAAATATGAAAACGGCATGTATATTAGGAAATCGTCGGTGATGCTTGACCTCAACGCCAAGCTGAAAGACGATGGCTGTTAAAAAAACTTCAAAAAAAGTTCAAAATTCGATTTGACAAATGATTGAATCGATGCTATATTAAGGAACCGGCAATTGCTCCTGAGTAATTGTTGGTTGCTGATAGCGAACTTTGAAAAAAGTTTGAAAAAAATATAAAACACGACTTGACAAACTTAAAAAGTTGTGATATTTTAAGAAACCGACAATCGCGGTTGTGATTGTCAGCTGATTGAAAATTGAATAGTGCGATGTGAACCTTGAAATT
>JAZONY010000073.1:0-12863 GCA_045654705.1 Victivallaceae bacterium | reverse complement strand
TTGAAACGATGGGAAAAATATGGTGAGTGTCTCGAACTTGCCCTGGTACAATACAATGCCGGTGAACGCAGGGCAAAAAAGTGGAAGCCTGATACCTGGAAAGGCAAGGTCATTCCCCGTATCAAACTGCGTTCCACCCGTCGCTATGTAGAACAGATCACCACCCGTTACAGGAATTATATTCGATGAGTAAACAGCTTTTTACACTGCTCATAATGTTTCTCTTCTCATGGCTTTGTGCTGACGAAGCGTTGCGCAGATGCTATGAATTTTCAGATGCCGCAGGGCTGAAACGGGAGTGGATGAACAAAGGCAAGCAGTTCGGAATCCCTATGACCCGGTTCTTTGTCCGCGCCAGCAAAGAGGCACGGGACAAAAGAGTGCTGGTCGTTGAAGCGAAAAAGTCTTCCGGTATCCTTGTGACCCGCATCCCCGAAGAGGTCTGGGAGAAATTCCCCGTTATGCGCTGGCGCTGGCGTGTTCTTAAGAAAATCGAATTCAAAAGCAAAGAGCTTGACGATCAGGCGGCGGTGATCTATTTCGGTGACGGAACCATGCTCAAACAGTTCCTGCTGGGCTACCGCTGGGAGCATTTTCCCGCCGTGGGCAGCAGCAGCACCATAAAATACGGCATGGGTTCCACCACAGTTTTCAGAACCTGTATGCGCAATCAAAAGGCTGAACTTGGCAAATGGTATGTTGAAGAACGGAACGTGGTTCAGGACTTTCAGAAGGCTTTCGGCAGAATGCCTGACGGCGACTGCGCCCTGACTATCGGAGGAAACTCCCAATACTCCCGTTCAACGGCCATTGTTGAGATCGATTATATTGAATTTCTTGCGGCGGAAAAAAAGGCTCCTGCTCCCGCAAAAATAACTATTGATATTGCAGAAAGGAAAAGAGAAAAATGACACATTGCAATCTGGCTTTTATCGGCAACTTCGGAACAGGTGAAATTCTGGTCATCCTTTTGATCGTTCTGCTGGTTTTCGGAGCAAAGAGAATACCCGAACTTGCCCGTTCTCTGGGCAGGGCATCAAGAGAGTTCAAAGAGGGGCGTGACGGTCTGCTCAACGAACTTGAAAAAGAGCCTGCAAATAAAGAAACCGCACAAAAGAGCATCGAGTCCGGAAAAAATGAATCAGGAAAAAATGCCTGAAGAACAAAACGGAGACTCCGGCGCCTCGCTTCTTGATCATCTTGAGGCGTTCCGGGGGACGCTGCTTTGGTGTCTTGGTGCCGTGGCACTCCTGGCAGTTCCGGGGATCATTTTTGTTCCGGATCTGCTCACCGGATATGTCCGTTACGTCTGCCCTCCTGAGATTTCGCTCCACTATTTCACCCCTTTTGAACCCCTGATCGTTGAACTTGAACTGGGGCTTCTTTCGGGGCTTATAGCCGCTTTGCCCTTTGTGCTGTGGAAACTTGCGTCATTCATCGCCCCCGGACTTTATCACCATGAACGGCGCTGGGGACTTTTTTTCATTGTGTCAAGTGTACTTCTCATGTGTACCGGAGCGGTGCTTGCTTTGGGGGCAGTGATTCCGATCGTGATGAAGTTTTCCCTTTCCTTTGCCGCAGAAAGATTGCAGCCGGTCATCGGATTGTCATCATTTCTCCACTTTGCAGCACTCCTTGCCGGGGGCTTTGCTCTGGTTTTTGAACTCCCCGTAGCGCTGCTTCTTGCGATCCGTTTCGGAGTTGTTTCCGTCGATACTTTGCGCTCCAAACGCCCTTTTATCATCGTCGGACTCTTTATATTTGCCGCAGTTCTGACGCCCCCTGATGTGGTCAGCCAGCTTTTTATGGCATTGCCGGGGTGGATCCTTTTTGAGTTGACGTTGATTATCGGCAAAAGGCTTGCGCCCAAAGCGGAAAAAGAGGAGGAAATCCCCTCGTATGGACATGAAACAGCTGAAAGCGCCCCTCTTGCCGAGCCTTGCCGGAGCGAAGAAGAAGCCGTTGCAGAGGAAGCGTCCCAAAGCTCTTGCGAGGCTTATGATGACTCCTGCGCTGATGATGCGGACTACCGCAGGGCAGCCCGGAAGAAAAGGCGGATCAGACCCCTTTGAAAAGTGTAAAACGAGAATACAGGGAGTATTTTTATGATGAAGAAAAATCTTATTTATGCCGCAATCGTTCTGCTTCTGGCAGTTGCGGGAGGTGTGATTTTTTATCTTTGCCGTGATACGGATGAGAAACAGCTGCGCCGTATGCTGGATGAGTTGTGTGAGATCGTTTCCAAAAGTTCCGGAGAAAACCACGCTGTCAGCGGCTTCAAAGCCAACCGTGCCGATAAAGTTTTTGCTCAGCGTTGTGAGATCAAGTTCGGCAGAACTCTGTTTGACGGCACTTACACCCCCACGGAACTCGGGGCAAGTATCATGCGTTTCAAAGCACTTTTTCAGCATCTCAATGTCTCCTGTTCCGATTTGGTAACAGCCATCGGCACGCCGGGGCCTGACGGGAAAAAATATGCCAAAGTTTTTTTCACCGGCAGATGTTCAGGGGTACTTAAAAACAGCTCCAACGAAAAGGTCGACGAGATCCGTGACTTGAACGGCCTTGCCGTCAAGGATGAAAAAGGATGGCGTATTGTTGCGCTCGACATCGTAAAAGTCCTTGAAAAATAAAGCTCCGTTCCAGCATATTTTCTGCTGAAACAGAGCTTGAAAAATGGTGCGCGGCGTGGGACTCGAACCCGGAAATATGTGCTTGATTCGGGGGAAAGCACATACAATAGCACATACTCAGTTTCTCTCTCCTTTTTGGAATTCACGGGCAATTTTGGAGATGTTGGCGATGGGGCGGGCGTAGATGGATTCGACGCGGTCATCGTCGTGGCCGGTGATGCTGCGGAGGTCATCTCCGGTTACTCCGTGCTCTTTGAACCATGTGATCGAGGTGCCCCGGAGACTATGGAAACTTGCTTTGCCTGCGGGCGTGTCGTTGATTCCAAGCTGACGGAAAAGCTCCGTCGTTTTTTCTGTGTATCGTGGTTTTTTCCAGTCCGAAAAGCTCCGGACGATGCCGATGCCGCTCCGGCAGCGGGGGAGCAGCGGGGCGATGAATTTTTCCAGCTCAGGCATGATCGGGCAGCATACCCATTCTTTGAACCTTTTGTTTTTTCCCGGATCAATAATAAACACCAGTTTTTCAAAGTCGAACATTTCTGGGGTCATTCGATAGCATGTCTCCAAGCGCTGCGCGGTCCAGCGTGAGAGCATGAACATGATTTGCATGTTCAAGGGAGCCGCAGCCATCGCACGGTCAAACTCTTCAAGTGTAAGGTTCCGGTGACTTTCCACCTCCGTCACAAGGCGGCTGACGATCGGCTGGAAGGGCGAGGCGGAAAGCCCAGCCTCCACGAGGCAGCAACGGAAGACCGTGTTCAGGATGCTCTTGATATTGTTGTAGCTCTTCCCGTTGCCGCTCCCGTAGTAGGTCTCCAGATACTCCTGGGCAAGCGTCGGCGTGACCTGATCCGCGAACTTCACGCTCATGCGCTTGAGGAATGCCTGCCACATCCGGCGGTGAGTGTCTGAGAGCTTCCGTTTTGTCAGGGCGCAGTCCCACATATCGGCAAGTCTGATCGTCCCGCGCAGGTGATCTCTGCCGGGTGTCTCGGGCTTCAAGGTTTTGGGGATGACGGAGGGGATCTCCGGAAAGTCACGCAGCAGCACCGCTTTGCCTTTCAGCGCACGGAGCTGCTCCATGTATCCGTCATGCAGCTCCCTTGCTTTCTCCTCAGTGTGGACCTTGAGGGAACGGGTTTTTATTTTTCCGTCAAGGTCCCTAAAGTACACATACCAGGTGTTTTTTATCTTTCGCAACGCCATCAGTCTGACCAGATGCCGACTTTGAGTCTCTTTGCTGTTTCCTGCGCTTCCCGGTAGTATTTGTGGATTTTTTCGTCTTTGGGAAGATCTGCAGGTTCATAGATGGCAAGCCCCATACGGACGAGCTTCAAGGCGGCGTTGATTTGACGCTTGCCGCTTCGGTCATACATACCGTACCGGAGAACCCCCGGATGTCTGCCATCTTCAAGGAACTTGACTTCGCGACCGGCACTCATGGCGAGCAGTGCCATGCGGCCGACTTCTCCCCAGTAGCCGCCGACGGTGCGGATCCCCCAGAGACGGAAGAGTTTTCCGCCGACGATGATCGTGTCGCCGGTCGCCACTTTGGGGATGGAGAACACATCTTTTCCGAAGCAAACACCAGTCAACATCACCAGCACTGCAAGCAACATCAGTTTTTTCATCTTTTTGCCTTTCTTTTTGTAAATTTGAATTACTGAGCACACCCTTTGCTTAACGCAAGAATCACAACAAACAGGATAAGCAGAAGTGGAGAGTATATCAAGATGTCCCCGCAGCCGCGGTTTCTGTTTAATACGTTTTCCCCAGTGTCAACACGAAGCGGGCCTGATTGCTGGACAGGAGCTGCAGCAGGTGATGGCTGGAAGGGACTGCCGCATTTCGGACACGACGGGGCTTTTTTGGACACCATTGCCCCACAGTCAGGGCACTCCATTAAATTGGGATTCGGGGACGTGGCGGGTACGGGGGGAGCTTCAACGGTGAACTTTGCGCCGCATTGGCATTGGAGTTTCTGATTGTAGTGTTCAGGAGTCAGATCATAGACTGTGCCGCATTCCGGGCAGGCGTATTTCATTTTTTTTGAGGGTCTTTTTTTAGTTTTTATTTGTTCTCTGCTGCTTTTTTTTCGCCCATGGCGGCGATGATTTCGAGGAAATCGTATTCCGAGACCAGTTTCAGAGCACTGCCGTTTTGCTTTTTATATATCGCATCGTTTATCTTGTTGCCGTAATTGCCGCAGCTCCAGCCCTTACTTGCACGCGAACCGACGACAAGATAGTTCACTTCGTTGGTCATAATATCCGTGCTTGCAGCCCCCAGGCGTTCGACCAGATCTTGAAGCTGGTCACGGGAAGCACACTCGAATTTGCCTGTAAAACAATAGGTTTTTCCGGCAAATTCAAGCTCTTTCACTTCATCGCAGAAGCTTATGTTTGTTTTTCCGTCGGCAGGCGCTGCAGCCTGCACGACCGGGTTCAGCTCTATCTCAACATCCAGTTTTGCTCCACAACATGGGCAGAGCACTCTTACGCTGCGCATTATTTTGTCTCCTTGATGATCTGGTAGGCTTTGACTTTGCTTTCCGGGGGGAGGTCACTTGCCATCAGGGCGTCAAGGATCCGTGTGATCCTTCCCTCACTTGAATGGATCCCACCCGTGATTATACCGCTGTTGGTTCCGTTATTGATCGTTGGCGCATGGACCGTGCCGCCAGTCAGTTTGATTTCTGCACGAGGAAACATTTTATCAAAGGTACCGATAGTCAAACCTTCCGGCTTGCGTTTCCCGGAAAGCAGCCGGTTGATTGTCTGGTGGTCAACATTCAAGGCTTCAGCAATCTCTTGCTGGGTCAGCTGGCCACCGTTATATTCCGACTTGACATATTCTATAATCTTTTCTGCAAGCATTTCTGCCTCCTTTCCGGTATAATTTACGCCCGAAAAATAAAAAAATCAAATTATTTTCACTTTTTTACTTGCAAAATGCGCCAGCTGGTGATATATTGCAACAGTTGGCACAATGGAGGTTGTTATGGGTTTGAAAGTGCAGAGAGATGGTAAGGTGGTTATTGCGTATCGTGCCACCATTGAGGAAGTTCGTATTTTTGAGGAGGTGCAGCAGGCATTAAAGCGGTCGAACAAGTCTGACTTGATCCGGTTCCTTGTTGCTGAAGCCCACGAAAAAATTTTGTCTCAAAATGCGCCAGTTGGTGCAAATTAAAAAGGGAACAGCAGTATAATGAGAAAAATATTTCATTTTCTGAGGAAACACTGGAAAGCTGTTGTGGTCGCTGCTGCGGTGAGTTCCGGTCTGGATCTGCTTGATGCTGTTCTGGGAACACATTACAAGGAACCTTTTATTGGATTCTTTTTTGCAATTTTTGTTTTTGTATTTTGTTTGTCGGATGCGATAGAAAAGGAAGGGGGGGGAGATAAATGTTGACGCCCATTGACAAAGAACCACTGCTGCGGAAACTGCGAAAGATCCTTGAGCATGCACGCAGAGGAAGTCCGGGAGAAAAGGAAGTTGCTCAAAGGCTTCTTGACGGGTTGTGCAGCAAATATGGCATTGATCCTGAAACTGTTTTTCGGGAGCCGGAGGTGGAGTTCGCCATCAAGTACAGAAATAATGGCGAGTTGACCGTACTGACACAGATTATTTGTGTAACCTTAAAAACAGACTCTGTTAATTATGCTCCCCGTGCAAAAATAATCACGGGTAAATGTTCGCCGCTGCTTAAAGCGGAAATATTGACCCGTTGTGAAATCTACTTAAGGGATTACCGCCGGCAGTTCACTGAAAAGAAGAAAGAATTTTCTCTTTTCCCCCGAGCTTTCATCGCAAGTAACGACATTTACAACAGCGATGCTGATCCGGATGACAGCAAGCCTTTGACTGATGCCGAGATTGAAGAAATCAGAAAAGTTGTCTTAATGAGTCGGGGAATTAAAAGGAGTGAGATCAATCCATTACTGGATGGAGGAAAAAATGACTGAGGAACAGGCGCGACGGGCAATGGCCGCTTTGCCCACCGATGCGGAGCAGGGCAGGGATGCCGCCCGAAGATACTGGGCTGCCGGAACATGGGCGGAATTCCTTGTTTCCGGGTATGACTTCTCGGCGGTCTTCGGGAGCGTGTGGGCAGAATCGTTCTGGAAGACTATCGATGCACTCCGGACTCTGGATCCGGAGAGTGAGCGGCGAGATCTCGCTCTGGCTGAAGAGACGCACAGGAGAGAACTGCTTGCCGCAGAGGAAGAACGCCGCCGCAAGGCCGCTGAACGGAAGTCCAGAAAGAAACGGCTGAACCCGCAAGTCAGGAATCCCCTGCTGCCCGTGCCCAAGGTGCTGCCGATGGTCAGCAGCAGCCGCTGGAGCAGCAGAAGCAGCCGGACGTTTCGGACCGGTCGGACAAGGTAACAGACCATTTTCGTGACCTCACGAAATTGATAAAACAAACAAAGGAATATTTCACCATGATGACAGAAAAACAGATCAAAACAATGATCAACCTTGCCAAACGACATGGGTACATCGCCGGGCAGCTGGATATTGCAATCATGATCAAGAACAAGATCGACGGCTTTGCCGAAGATCCGGCGGATGAGGCTCTGGCAGGGCTGGTAGCAGCTATCTATGAACACACCGCAGCGGCTTCGGAAGAACTCAAAAAAGAAACGGAAGCCTTTGAGAAAGAATTGCGGGAGGCGGCGGAAAATGACTGAACTCCGGAAAAAAGCTATTGATACTTGCAACAGGGCTTTGGAAGTTCTGATTGCCGCTTACACGGTCCTGAATAAGCAGCGGGCAGCTGCCATTGCCGCCGGGAAAGATGATCCGGAGGCACTGCTAATGATCAGGAAGATCGCACGATCCGGGGCGACCGTTGACGTGCTGTCTAAATGGGCAAATTCTGAAGAGTTCCATGAGTCATTAGTTCAAATGGGCCTTGACATTCTGCTGACGGAGATGAAGGAATTGGGCTTCGATATGGAGGGTACGAAAAAATGACCGAGACAAGAGAATATCCGGTTCCGCTGACGGAAGAGGAGCTGAAGACGGCTGCCGAATTTGTAGGACTTATCCACAAGAGCATCCAGGAGAAAGATGCGGCGTTTGGAGAGATCCGGCAGGAATACAAGGCTTCTATCAAAGAACTGCGCTCCGGACTGGCAGCGCAGCTTGAGAAGTTGAGCACCCGCAGAGAGGTCAGAGAGGTGGAACTTGAGATCGTTTTCAACTCACCCGAAAAAGGCATGAAACAGATCTTTCTCAACTCTACCGGCGCCCTGATCGATACCGTGGAAATGACCGCCGATGATGAACAGGATCTCTTTGCAGATGCGGAAAGCCGCAGCGAAGAGGAATCCTCGGAGAGCGGGGAGGAAGAGTCGGACCTGCTTGCCGCGGCGGAGCGCAGCGCAGACGGGGCGGACGATGATAAACGGCGGCGGGGAGTGCCGTTCCAGAGCGGAAACTGCCACAAATGCAAGAACTACGAAACTTTTGTTTTCCACCTCTATGGAGAACCGATCTGTTTGCCCTGCCTTGAAAAACGCAACAAACCCTATCTTGACAAACTTGCCGATCTTGAGGGGCATTGGAGCAAACAGGACCGGAAACTTGAATTCAGAGTTGCCTGCTATCGCGACTGGGACACAACCGTTTTCACTTTTATGCTTCCCTCCGGGGCATGGGGAAACCCCATCGCTATGCCGGGAGACTTTGAGTGCGAAAGCTCTCAGGCAGCGCTTTTCTTGACCAGTCTTTTTTTACGGGGATTTGAGCGTAATTTCACCCCCGGAATTTTCAAGAATGACAACAAACAAAAGGAGAATTGACAAATGTTGGATATCAGACCCGGACAATTCAATCAGCAGCGCACCGTTGCGCAGAATGAACAGGCGTGGATCCTTGTTGCCGCTTTCTTCGGCCTGGGCTTCCTCTTTTCGGTGCTGGCATTGGTTTGTGCACTGATCGCCCTCTGCAGGTGATACTGTGGCAGACTGGATCATCATAACTTTGACCGCCTGTGTCTTTATTTTCGCAGGCGGGCTTTTTCTTGTCTTGTTTTTCCGCTATCGGCACTGGGAAAAGGAACAGATCGCCCGGGCGCAGGAGTGGCAGAAGCGGTCTGCTGAGTTGCTGGCAGAATACCGGAAAGAGGTTTGCAATGGCAATGAGACGACCGGCAAACATTGATGTGGATGTGTGTCAATCGCTCTTTGACGCAAATCCGGATACTTTCAACGGGTACAGCATCCTTGCCGGTAAAGCTCTTTATCTTGCCCTTTTTGACCGCAGGACTGCCAGACGGCTACACGTCATGGGACGGACTATGAAGAAATGCGGACATAAGAACTGGGGAGGCGGCGAGCAGAGATGAAGACTGTCTTTAGTTGTTACGGCTCTTTTTCCCAAGCGGAAGAGTGCCGGATCTGTGACATCAGGGAGTATTGTGAAGCCTTCCGAAAGAACGACCTGCAAGGCGCTCTGGGGGAAAAGCGTTCCGATGCGGAGCTTGAGTCCGTGGCCGCCCTTGAGCGGTTCGCTGATCTGCCTGCTGTCTATCAGGAGCCGGGGGGCGGCATCGGCTATGCCTTTCACGCTCTGGGCCAGTTCATCAGCTTTCTTGTCACGCTGTCTCCTGCCGCTTTGCGGCTGCTGAAACTGAAAATCAAACATCCGGAATGGCGGGCGGCGCAGTTCGCCCGGGCTGCCGGAGTAACGCTCCGGACACTCCGGAACAAAGAAAAGGAAATCACACTCAAAATGACCACACCTATACACTTTCTTGTCTTCATCGCAGGTCCCATGACCGGCTTCCCCGACTGGAACCGTGCCGCCTTTTACGACGCCGAAGAGCGGCTCACCTTCTGGAACATCGAGACAATCAACCCGGCGGCGCTTTCCTTCATCATCCCTGAATATGCTCCCCACGACATGTTTGTTGACACAACCTGTGCGCTGGTCAAGCACTGTCAGGCGGTGGTCAGGCTCCCCGGCTGGGAGAACTCCACCGGCGCCAAACGGGAGCTTGCCGCTGCCGTCAAGCACGGCGTGCCCGTGTTCGACCTTGACAACCCCCAACTCCAGCAGAAGCTGGAAGCATTGAGAAAGAGTCTGCCATGAGTACCAAGTCCGAACAACCGAAAGAGGCTATGTGCTTCCGCTTCCGCTGGTTCGACACTCTGGAGTGTCTGCCGGAAGCAGAGCTGCGCTCCATGCTGAAGGCTATCAGGGCGTATGCGGAAAACGATCAGGCTCCGGAGTTCACCGGGCTTGCCGCTGCGCTCTGGCATGAGTTCAAGACCTGTATCGACCATGACAAAAAAGAGTATGCTGCCAAATGCGAACGCTTGCGGGAAAACGGCTGCAAGGGAGGCAGACCGAGAAAGCAAATGGAAGAAAACGAAACCAACGAAAACCAAGAAAAACCATCTGGTTTTGAAGAAAACCAAATGCAACCAAACGAAACCAACGAAAACCAAACCGAACCTAAAAAACCTGTATTAGATTTAGATTTAAAAAAAGAAATACCTCTTTCAGAGGTACAAAGAAAAAAAGATTTTTCTTTGCAAACATCTGATGCAAAAGTGGTCGTTTTGAAGCCGCTGGACTTCTCAAAGTGGGAGGAATCGGACTTTATAGCCTCCGTGTATGCCGCCATCGGCAGAAATCAGGAGTTTGCGCCTTTCAGGGAAGAGTTCTGCCGGTACTGGCTGGAGCCCGACAAGAAGGGCCGCCCCCGCTTCAAGCTCCAGAAGACCTGGCAGACCGCCGGGCGCCTTGCCACCTGGGCGAAGAAGGCAGGGAAGAGGCCCGCACCTGCCGCCGCTCCGGAAAAGTCTCTTGACGACCGGATCAGGGAACTGCAGGAGGCGTAACAGATGGATGCTCCGAAACTTGAGCAAGCCTTTCTGGCGGCACTGATCAGGGAAAACAATCTGATCGCCACCGCAAAGCTGCACTCTATCACCGAGCGCACCTTTACCGATGACCGCACCCGGTCCATCTGGAAGGCCATCGACAGCGAACTTACCAACGGCCGCAGCGTGGACATCGTGACGCTGTCGGAGCTGCTCCCGACGCTGACCATTGAGATCTGCGAACTTGAGCTTTGCATTTTCACCACCGTCAACTTCGTTTCCTGGGCGGAAAAGCTGAAGGCCGCCGAAGCAAAGCGGGAGCTGCAATACGCTTGCAGCTGTGCAGCCAAAGATGCCGGATCCAAAGAGGCGGATCCCGCAGAAATCATCCGGAAACTGACGGCCAGCCTTGAGACCGCACGGATCACCGCAGGCGGGCGGCACGTTCCCACTCTTGCCGAGGCGGCAGATGAGCTGAAGGCGAATCTGATCGCCGCCCCGCCGAAGCTGGTTCCCATGTTTCCCACGGGTACCACGGGAGACCAGTGCCGGTTACGCAAAGGGGAGATGTTCGTCCTGGGGGCAAGGGCAGGGGGAGGGAAAACCGCCCTCTGCGCCGCTGCCGTGTGGGAGCAGCTTCAGGCAGGCTTCAACGTGGCATATTTCTGCACCGAGTCCAGCACGGCGGACATCCTTGCCCGTATCGTGGCGGCGGCTTCCGGAATTCCCCACTATCTGCCCTCACGGGATCAGTACGCTCTGATCCGCTTCAAGGAGCTGCTGACCTTCATACTGGACAAGTATGCCAAGAAGCTGCATATCTTCGGGAACGATGCCGGAGCAATAACGCCCAGCTTCATCAGACAGCAGCTCCGGGCGATTGAGGCAGACGGAGCGGCGGAAGTGGTCTATGTGGACTTCCTTCAGAACCTGACGCCGGACAGACGGCTGCGGTCGCCGCTGGAGGAGATAAATGCCTCCATCCAGACCATCCACGGGACGCTTGCAGAGTTCAAGGCGGCGGGGATCATCGTCAGTCAGTTCAACCGTCAGAGCCAGATGGCAGGCGGGATCCCGGATCTGACCTGGCTGAAAGAGACTTCCAGCCTTGAACAGCTTGCCCACACCGTCGCTTTCCTCTGGCGGGAAAAAGGCAAGAGCACCACGCAGCTTTATTCAGCCAAAACACGGAACTGCCGCCCCTTTAGCATCGAGCTGTACTGGGCGGACACCAAGTTCAAAGCAGCCAAAGGAGACGACCATGGGGACACGGACACGACCGATGACGGCCGAAGAGACTGAACGCTTCATCCAGGTGCTGAACTCCGCTCCGGAGGCAGAGCTGCCTTATGCCGCAGCCGCTGCCATCGCGCTGGGAACAGGCGCACGGATCGGAGAGGTGCTTTCCATGCGGGTCAAGGATCTTTTTGCGCCGGACGGAACGCCGCTGGAGAGAGTGACCAGATCCGTCGAGAAGCGGAGGTCCGACGTCAGATTGACCATCCCTTTCCCCTGGGAGCGTATGGGCGCAGCCGTGATCCGCTGGTATCAGAAGAAGATCATCAAGGGCCAGGAACAGATCTTCATCGGGCGGGACCGGAAAGTCTGCTATCGGCACCAGCAGATCCTGCTGCAGCGTGCCGGATTGCCCACAACCGGCATCGGGTTCCACGGGCTCAGAAAGACGTGCCTGCTGCGCTTCTTTGCCACATTCGCCCGAAAGTGGGACGTGACCACCGCATGGCGAAAGACACAGCACCTGGCCGGACACTCCAGAATCGACACCACGCTCATCTATCTGGACGCCGACCGGGACGGCGCCGCAGATCCGGAAATCCGGGCGGCGTGGCAGAATTAGTATCAGGTGATTTTCAGCAAATACAACCAATTCAGGGAGATTTGAGCATATATGAAACGAAACCCAAAGACCACACAAGAAAAAAAAGCCCTCACCGTGCAGGAGGCAGCCGACCTCCTCAACGTAAGCACCAACTATGTGTATAAACTCTGTCATAACAAGACTTTACCTGTTTTGAACACTCCGGGGATCATCAGGATCGACCGGGTGAAATTCTTTCGATATACCGGCGTGACAGATCCACATAAGAATCAAGGAGTTAAAGGCGAATGAATACCACCTTTTTGACCGCCGGAACCACCACACCCCCCCGGGGTAGGTTCTCCGGATGCGCGTGTGGGGCTGTGCGGTACGGAAACGTGCACAGAGGGGGCACCGGAAAATTTGAAAAAAAGGGGGCGTGTGGAAACGACTTGAAAATTAGGGAGTTACGCAAAGTTGCGACCGCCTGCACGGGGGGTGTGCGGTGACGAGGGCTGAATTTATGCAGGCGACGGGGCTTTCCCGGGGGCAAATGGACCGGGCAATCGCCAA